>NZ_JBFUIJ010000001.1:0-459306 GCF_056401935.1 Mucilaginibacter sp. P4_D1 | reverse complement strand
CATGTAGGCTGAGTTTGATTTGCCTTGTAAATCTTCGTTCCTACCGATAGAAAAGCTCTCGAATAGATCCTCCGTCCCTACTCATGACATGTTGGAAAATCCCAGACTTGCGAAGTTTTTAAAACTCCGCAAGTCTTTCGCCGATGTTTTTTAGGCGATTTTAAAAAAATCTCCAGGCAAAAAAAATCCGGGCGACAGGTTTAACGCTGTTCCCGGATGTAAAATTACTTTAATTTATATTATAACAGTTTAGCCCTGTTATCTTTTACATTGGCATTATCTTTCAGCGCATCCAATACCTGTCCATCTGCACGTTGTATTAAGGTTTGCGCTATTTGTTGCTTTTGCCTTAAGTTGTTGGTGAGCGGTGCCGGATTGGTAAAGCCCTCAACAATATAAACAAATACGCCTTGTTGGCCGTTAACCGGTTTTGAAAGCTTATTAGGCTGAGAACCGAAAATAGAACCCACAACTTTGTATTCGGCGCCTGCCTGGCCCGGTATAATCGGGTTAGCAAAAACAATATTTTGTACCGGAACGGCTTTGGAGCCTACCTTTTGAGCAACCTGATCAATTGATGATGATCCGTTCAGCGCAGAAGCAAATTTTTCGTTCAGTTGTTTTGCTTTTACTTCGTTACGCACAGCAGGTTCAATTTGCTTTTTAACAACGTCAAGCGGTAAAATGCCCTTAGGTTTAATTTGAGTTAAACGAGGGATGATGTATTGATCGCCAACCGTAAATACTTTATCGGACAGGTCGCCTTTGTCGGCTTTAAACGCCCATCTTACAACTTCACGGGCATTATCCAAGCCTGGCAGGCCTGCAGCTGTACCGGCAACATCGTCAGCACTTAGCTTTTTAATACCTTCTTTTTTTGCTTCGGCATCAAAATTATCTTTTGTTAAAGCAGCTAAAAATCCCTGGGCTTTACTGTAAGCAACAGTTTGTGTTTTACTGCTGGCAACAATCGGTTTATCAACAACAGCCACTTTAATAACTTTTACCGATCCTTTTTGATCCTCCACCTGTATTAGGTGAACACCAAACTGTGAGGTAACCACAATCAGGCTGCCTTTGCTTGCTTTAAAAGCCGCGTTGGCATATTCGGCGGCAATTTGACCCTGGCCACCAGCCATTAAGCCATTAACATCAAATGAAGGTATTTCGCCACCTTTAACAGCGCTGCCTTTATCTGTCGAAAAATTGGCAACAAAATCTGTAAACGGCCTGCCGCCTTCAATTAATTTTTTAAGTGAATCTGCTTTAGCCGTTGCTTTTTCGATACCACCTTCAATTTGAGGGCTAATCAAAATATGCCTGGTCCGCACCGAGTCGAAGGTTGTTTTAACATCGCTTAGCTTGGCAATTTTATAGCTTCCGTTTGATACGTAAGGGCCATAAACAAAACCTTTGGCAGCGTTAAACATCAAAGTATCTAACTTAGGCTCAAACGCGCCCTTTTTCTGGAATACCAGCGGAGTTTTTGTTTCAGAGTTAATCTGTACAAAAAGCGAATCGTTGGTGCTTACTTTAATACTATCAACCAGTTTGTTTACTTCGGTCTTAATAGCAGCGCTATCCTCTTTAGAAGGGGCGCCATTAAAAGCTACATAATCAAATGACCTGGTTTCCTGCTGATTTTTAAACTCAGCTTTGTGGGCATCATAGTATGTGCTGTAATCGGCATCGGTTAAAGTTACCTTGGCATCGGGAATAGACGCGTAATCAAGTGTAGCGTATTTAAAGCTAACCAATTTGTTTTTTGCCTGGTAATCATCATTAGCCTCTAACGAGTTTACATATAAGCCATTGGTAACAATAGCCATGTATTTGGTTTTTTGTTTAGCTTCAAATACCTGCGTCAAAAAATCACCCCACTGACGTTTTGCAGTGGTATCGGCTTTTGCAGATGATATAAAAGCTAAATACTGGTTCAGTTTGTTTTTATCAAACTGGCCGGTTTGCTGATCAGCAAACTGGGGCACGCGGGTTATCTGCTGGTCTGGGTTGTTACCGGTTACCATGGCAGCAGCTTCATCGCCGCCTACAGTTAAGCCTAATTTTTCAATCTCTTTGTTAAGCAACAGTTCGCTTATCACCTGGTTCCAGGTAGTTTCCTGAACATAGTTTAATATCTGGGGCGAAATACTTTGCCCCGACTGTTGCCTAAACTGGTTTGTGTTTTGGTCGAGTTTTTTGTTAAACTCATCTAATTGAACTTTTTCGCCGTTTACTTCGGCAAGTTCGTTGCGGTCGTCTTTAAAAAAGGACCCACCTGATCTTACTACCTCGCTCACGATGAATGCAAAAAGTGCAACCCCAATAAAGATTGCCAGGATTTTTCCCATCCGTTCGCGCAAGAAACCCATTATACCCATATACTTCTGTAATTATTATATTCTTTTAAAAGAGGGCGCAAGATACAATTTTTAGTAAAATTCTATAACACAAAATTTTCCTGAAAAAAACAACATTATTGTGTCACTTTTTCGTCTACGTGAAATATGCCCGTACTGCTTTTTAATGTTGGGTGCAGGAAAGCGTCATCGCTTTCAAAACTATCGCCGTTCATCACGTTGCCGCCGTTCATGGTTACCTGTACTGGTTTGTGCGAATAAACTTTTTTTGTGGTCTGGTCCCAGTAAAGTTCGTCAGATTTATAGGTTTCGCCTTTGGCATTGGTTGCCACTACGTTTTTGTGAAACTCAATAAGTTTTTTAGTATCGCGGGAAATACCCGTATCTGCAACAATGTTACCCGATTCCTGCTGGGTTTGCTTATCGTAAAGTATAACCTTTACGCCTTTGGGCATCAGCTTATAGGGTTCTTTTGTTTGGTACTGCAGCATAAGCGGCGCCAACAGGTGCAATTTAACCCTTGCCGAATCGCTCATAATCAAGTCAACCCCGGTTGTTGGTTCAACCACTACGCCCATTTCGGTAGATGCAATCTCTTTAACCTTGTTCAGGTCGTTTTCGCATGAGGCTATAAACAAGCCAAATAAAGGCAATAACAGCAGGCTTGCGCCCTTCATATATTTTGCCCCGCTGTACATGCTGTTATTAATCAAATTTATATTTGGTAAACCACCTGTCGTTAAGCGTAAAGCCTAAGTGCAGGTTAACGTAGTTTTCTTTAACCAGGCCATTGGCCAGCGTACCTCTTTTACCAACCTCGGCCGAGAAATTGATCTTGTAAAAGCTGCCATTGTTAGGGCGTAAAGGCAAGCCAAAGCCGGCGGTTACAGCTACCCTTTTTATTCGGGTGTTATTAACAACCATGTAAGTTTCATCGTAAATACCACCTATACGGTAATCAACAGTAGCCAGGTAGTTGCGTATAGTACCAATGTTTGGTGTAATTTGCGCGCCAACATTAATGGTGCGGCTATTTACCAAACCTTGGTTTTGACCATCAATAGTGTAGTTTGACCATTGCCCCATCGAGTAATCGGCTCCAATTAAAAATTTACCATCATTTTGGAACGACACCCCAAACCTGTTTATTTGCGGCAGCTTCAGTTTTACTGATGACCCTTGTTTATTTATCACACTATCAACCGCGATGTTGGGGTTACCGTTAGCATCGTTGGTATAGTGGCTTACAATGAAGCTCGATTGTGAGTTGAGTTTTGATCCCGCTGATGCCGAGTAACCCAGGATAACATGTTTGGTTTCGGAAAGGTCAATGGAATATTGTAAACCATAATCATAATTTAAACCGCCAATAGCATTGGTTTGCTCAATTTTTGTGTTCAAAAATCCTGCAAGTCCGGGCGTTTCGGTGGTTGTATTATCTTTTAAATTACCAAATATATAGGATACATTACCACCTATTAATAAATGTTTGGCAATTGTAAAGCCATAACCGATATACGCTTTTGATAAGCCACCGTCGCCATTATAAGTATAGTTGGTAGTATTGGTATCGGCCGGCGAAGAAGTGCCTAAACTGCTAACCGATTTTTTGTAGTTATATCCACGTTCGCTATAGGGCAACAAGCCAAAACTAAATGCCGAATGCTTACTAACAGGAATACCAAAAGCGATGTGGCTTAACCTGAAGTTTTTATTGCTTTGGCTGGTTTGCCCGGTTTGGCTCAGGGTTGAAAAGTTGCTGTAAATACCTATATCAATAGTAGTTAAATTGATAGCCGCGTATGATGCCGGGTTAAGGAAGTTGATGTTATTAAACAGGCTGATCCTGTTGGTAGCAACGCCAATGCCGCCTGTGCCAAGGCTTTGAGCAGTTGATTGTGGGGTCATATCGCCCAAACCGAACCTTGAATATGGAGAGCTGGTGGTAGACTGCGCGTTTGCTGCAAATACAATTACTGCAGAAAATAGAAGTGTTAAAAGAAACCTGGTATATTTAATCATTATGCTTTTGTATAGCTGCGTTTAATCCTTTTAAAACCAAATAAGGTTCAATTTTTATATAGGGGGCAAAGATGCTGTTTTTTAACAGCGTATCAAAAAAAATACTGTCGCCCCCACTTAGCACAATATTTAGTTGGTTATCAATGGCTTTATAGCTTTCAATAAACCCGGTTAACTCATGTTTTATACCGTTTTGCACACCCGAACGTATAGCAGTTTCGGTATTGTTTCCGTAACCTGGCGTAAACCCGGCATCGGCATTTATAAGCGGCAAACCGGCAGTATAATAATTTACTGCCTTATAACGCATATTTAAACCCGGTGATATGCTGCCTCCAAAATAATTCCGGTTGGCGTCAACATAGTCGTACGTTATGCAGGTGCCGCCTGCTATTACCAGGGTATTTTGCCCTGGGTATATATGGCTTGCCCCTATTACGGCAGCCATTCTATCTGTACCAAGTGTTTCGGGGGTTAGGTAGTGGTTTTGTATTCCACTGGTCATGGTGTTATTAAATGTAACCAGCGGTATTTTTGATGTTAAGCTTGTTTGCCAGGGCTCTACATTTTTTTTTACCGACGATACTATCCCCCTGTCAACCTTATACTCACTGATCAGTTCATCCGGCCTGGTTATGGGTACATCTTCAAATTGTTCAACCGTAAGTAACTCATCAAGCTCAAATACGGCAATCTTTGTAAATGTGTTACCAATATCGATAACCAGGCTGGTCATCAGGCCCTAACTACTGATAATATTGATTCAAAAATGGCCAGTCCGTCTTCGTTAGCCAATAATGAATCGGCAGCACGTTCAGGGTGAGGCATTAAACCAAATACGTTGCGGGCAGCATTGGTGATACCGGCAATATTTTCCAATGATCCGTTAGGGTTGGCATCAGCTGTAATATTACCTGCCTCGTCGCAATAGCGGAACATTACCTGGTCGTTATCATTTAAGCGTTTTATCACGTCGGCACTGGCAAAAAAGTTACCTTCACCATGGGCGATAGGAATTTTGTATGCCTGGTTCTGCTCCAAACCAACGGTAAGCAACGATTGGGTTGTTTGCGGTTTAAGATAAATGTTACGGCAAATGAATTTACGATTTTCGTTATGCAACAAAGCGCCATCCAGCAAACCGGCTTCGGCCAATATCTGGAAACCGTTACAAATACCCATTACGTAACCGCCTTTTGCAGCAAACTGGATAACTTCCTGCATAATTGGCGAAAAACGGGAGATAGCACCCGAACGAAGATAATCGCCAAAGGAGAAACCACCGGGTAAAACAACAAAGTCTACACCTTGTAAATCATGGTCTTTATGCCATAACCTCACAACCTGCTGACCCATTATTTTTTCTAATACATATATGATGTCTTCATCACAGTTAGAGCCGGGGAATATAACTACGCCAAATTTCATCTGATTTGTTTTTTGTGTAAGTTTTTATGATACTACAATCGCCTTGTTGTTTGTTTAAACAGCAGCCAATAATAGTTTCACGCTACAAAACTAATATAACCGCTGAAATTTGGACGAATGTAAAAGTTAAAATTTGTTAAACTGAAAGTAGATAATACTGATTAACAGCAATAAAAACAGGCTTTCGTAAAACCATTTTTTGGTTGCATATAAAAAATAATAGGCAAAAAACACCGCGGCGGGTGCTATACACAACAAAAAATGGTTAAGTTGAAAGGAGGCGTTCACGTAAAATGAAAAGCCGGCAATCAAAAAAATGAAAAATAAAAGCTGGAAAGATTTACGGGTTTGCACGTAACTTTTAAAGAAATTTTGCTGTAATTTAAAAATGCAAAGCACCAATATCAGTAAAACAGGTATCAGCAGCAGGTAATTATAGGAATTGATGCTGATGTGATCAGGAAACTTTTTACCCAGCGGCAACCAGATATTGTAAAAAACGGCAATTTTATCGTTCAGATAGTAAAACACAGCCAAAAAGAAAAAGATAGTAGCATACCCCAAAACGCCCGACACCCACTCGCGCCAGTTGAATGGTTTAAATAATATAAGTGATATCCAAATGATCAAAAACAGGTAAATAAACGGGAAGTAAATAAGCGAGCCAAGCGCCACAATCATACCTGCATCATAAGATATTGATTTGGCGCTATCGCCTTTGTACAGGCTAAACAACTTAAACAACATCCATATCAGCAAAAAATTACAGATGAGTGGTGCGCTCAATATCAAAAAAGGCGAAAACAACCCCGATAGCGTTACATACATTAAAGCTGGCAAAAAAGAGGGCTTGCTTAATAAATTATAGTGATTTATTAAATAGTTAAGCAGCAACGCTTGTATTAGTATCAACACCGCTGCAAGAAAAACATTCAACCCGGGCGACAATGCGTACTCATAAGCAACCGGCACCAGCAGGCGTGCAAATGGCTCAACAAACACAAACTCCAGTTTACCAGGCACCTGTATTATATAACCCAACCGGGTAAGGAACAATACAACCACCAGCCACAATACATTCAAAGGATTAAAAGACCGGAAAACCTGGATCATAGCGGGCGATATTTTGCGGCGGTAAAATTAGCACAAAAAGCCAAAAGAGTGGTAATAGATTTAAGGCGATCTGTTTACTGCGCTCCTTCAGATTCGTGCAATTGCTTATTTATAGCCTGTAATTTTGCTATGGTAGCATTCATGTCGGCCTGCTGTCTTTTAAACTCACGGGGTGTTATATAAAAGTAGGCAAAGGCTAACCACCCCAATGAACATACACAGGATACTATCGCCCAAAAAAAACTCATTTTTCTTTCAAACTCTATCATATATAAAAACAAGCCCAGTCCCAAAAACAGGAAATATAATTTTAATACCCTGGTTTGAATGAACTGCTGTTTTTTTTGTATCGACATTAATTCGGCCAGGTAAGTAAAGGTATCCGTTTCGGGGTGGCTTTTAAAGAGGCCCATATACAGGCCATTGCTGACGATCATAAAAGCAACTATGGCAAATACAATGAGCACAACACCAATGGTAGTAGTAAGCACACGGGTATCTAAATTCACCCCAACGTATATTATCAAAACTACTGTTGCGAGCAATACCAGGTTGGTCCATATCAGTTTATTCCTTGTTTTATTTTTTATGCCCATCGCTTTTTTTATTACCGCTTTAATATCGGGTTTGTCGCCGGCTGGCTGTTGCTGCCAAAGCGCTTTTAAATCAATATTGCTGCTCATACTTTTTAAATTTTTGAGATAGTTTTTCTTTAATCCTATAAACCTTTACCCTGATGTTGGTTTCGGAAAGACCAGTAATAGCGGCTATTTCGGCTTGCTTTACATCCTCCAGTTCCAACGAAATGATGATGCGGTCAATCTCGGGCAGTTCAGCTATACATCTATACAGCAGTTGCACCTGGCCTTCCGTATCAGGTGGCGGTTTATCTTCCAGTTCGGCCGGCATCTCGCCTGGTGGCATTCGGTTTTGTTTCTCCAACTGGCGCAGGCAATGGTTTGATGCTATCCGGAAAATCCAGGTACCTATGGCCGATTCGTTCCGGAACTGATCCAGCTTTTGCCAAACGGTAATAAATGTATCCTGCGTAACATCGCGGGCACGGCCATGATCGTTCATGTAGCCCATGCATACGCGGAAGATCTTGCCGTAATATGTATCGTAAATTTCTTCAAACGACATGCCCTTGTTTTGTTTCGATTGTTTAGATACCGGATTTTTTAAAATGCTACATTTATTTTCCGATTGCAAATTTGGCGTATCTTGAACCGGTAATTGAAATATATAAATTATTTTTAGCTTGCTGTCCTATTCCATAAAACCTGATCGTCCTATAGCTTTAATCACCAAAATTTAAATCATCATGAACGAATTCTTATTGATCTTCAGACAAGTTGAAGAAACCGCAACTGAGTCGCGGTCGCCAGAGCAGATGCAGGAAACCATGAAATTATGGATGGACTGGCTGGGCGGTATTGCCGCGCAAAACAAACTGGTTAGCAATGGCAACCGCCTGTATAACGGCACAGGATCGGTGGTAAGGCCCGATGGGATAGTTACCAACGGCCCTTACGTTGAAATAAAAGAATTAATAGGCGGCTATTCCATGATCAAGTGCGATACGTTGGAAGAGGCTACCGAAATTTCAAAAGGCTGCCCCATTTTGCTGGTTGGCGGCAATGTTGAGGTACGCCAGGTTGTGCCCATGAATATGTAATTTTATGCTGCTACCTCCCTGTACCGGGGAGGTGGCTTTATACCGCCATGAACAAAACCGAACTGCTGCCGCATTTATTCCGTACCGAGTACCGCAAAATAGTATCTGTACTGTACAAGCACTTTGGTTTTGAGCATCCCGAAATTGCCGAAGATATTGCCAGCGAGACTTTTTTAAGTGCCGCCGAAACCTGGGGGCTTAAGGGCCTGCCCGAAAACCCCGTAGCCTGGCTTTACGCCGTAGCCCGCAACAGGGCCAAAGACTATTTAAAGCGCAATAAAATCTTCGATCAAAAGGTTACCCCCATCCTGCAGTCAGCACAGACGGATTATGCTGAATTTGAAATAGACCTTTCGGACAAACACATTAACGACAGCCAGCTACAGCTGATGTTTGCCATATGCCAGCCAGTGTTGCCTGCCGAAGCACAGGTGAGCCTGGCGTTAAGAATTCTTTGCGGGTTTGGGATTGATGAAATTGCCGACGCTTTTTTATCCAACAAAGCCACCATCAATAAACGCCTGTTCAGGGCGAAGGAAAAACTGCGGGAAGAAAAAGTGAAGATTGAGTTCCCGGCAACCTCGCAAATTAGCAAAAGGCTGCAGGCTGTTTTAACTACGCTATATTTACTGTTTAACGAAGGTTATTACTCAACCAGCCAGGACACCACTTTACGTAAAGACCTTTGTTTAGAGGCTATGCGCCTTACCTACCTGCTCATCGAAAATGAGTTGACCAACCTGCCCGAAACTTATGCCCTAATGGCACTGATGTGTTTCCACTCCTCACGTTTTGATGCGCGTACCGACGAACATGGCGAAATGGTACGGTATGACGACCAGGATACCAGCCTTTGGGTTGATGAACTGATACACAAAGGAAAACACTACCTGGAACTGGCCTCCAAAGGTAACCAGGTAAACAAATACCACCTGGAAGCGGCCATTGCCTATTGGCATACCGTAAAGGAGGATACCATAGATAAATGGGAAAGCATTCTGCAATTATACAACCGCCTGCTGCAAATTGCTTATTCGCCGGTGGCCGCCCTTAACCGTACCTATGCCTTGTATAAAGCCCGTGGTAAGCGGGATGCCATTGTTGAAGCCGAAAAATTAAAGCTGAACGATAATCACCTGTACCATGTGTTATTGGGTCATTTGTATAAAGATGCAGATAACACATTGGCCATAGCCCATTTGAAAACCGCGCTAAACCTGGCCAAAACAGCAAGCGAGAAAAGCCGCATCAAAAAAGATTTAGAACAATTAAAGTGACCTGATTTTCGTTAATTTTATCCCTACATGTATAATAATATCTACAACTTTGTTTATCATGCAATTACGGATAGTCTTTAACCGAAAGTCTTAAGCTCTCAATAAAAAAGGATAAATCTGACTGTTAACTCAATACTTAGTACTATTAACTTAACACCACATGGCCTACGACGAACAATTGACCAACCGCGTACGCGAAGCATTAAGCGAACAGCCCAAAATTGACGAGATAAAAATGTTCCAGGGTTTGTGCTTTATGGTTGATGATAAAATGTGTGTTTGCGTGCGCGATACCGGCCTGCTTTTCCGCATTGGCCAAGACCAGGCAGCCGTGGAATTAGAAAAAGGCGATTGCCGCCAGATGATAAACGGCAGCCGTGTAATGAAGGACTATGTTTGGGTTGATGGCAACGACATTAACGCCAACAAAAAATTTAGCCATTGGATGGCATTGGCTTTGGAGTTTAATAAGGTAGCTAAGGCATCTAAAAAACGGGGAGAGAAGGTTAAAGGCGAAAGATTAAAGGCAAAAGGTAATCCATAGCTTCCCGATGACTGTGTCCCCACAGTCATCTTCCCGACATGTCATATGGTTTACGAGAAGTATGATGAAGAGCGACTTGTGAGGACACATATGGCCCAATGAGACGTAACTCTTAATCCCTCAACGTATTATTGCTCCTGTCGACATCCGGTAGTAAATTATCAGGATCGACGATTACCCTGGCAATTTTAGAAGTTGTATTACACTTAAAGCTCCATTTAGGACCACGCTGCCATACCTCCACCGGTAATTTTACAATTTGCGTTTTACCGTTTTGCTCCACAATTTTTACGGTAACAGGCATTACCATTTCGCGCAGGTTTTCTATGGTGATGATGGCGCCCGATGCCGCGCCGTTTTTATCATACTTAATATCGGTAACAGCCTGGTCGATATTCCAGGTGGTGTAAAACCACTCTTTCCAAAACCAGGTAAGATCTTCGCCTGCGGCATCGTTCATGGTACGGAAAAAATCGTCGGGTTGGGGGTGTTTGTAAGCCCAGCGTTTTATATATGTTTTGAAAGCGTAATCAAACCTATCGGCACCCAAAACAGTATTGCGTAATAAATTAAGGGCGAAGGCAGTTTTGTAATAATACATCCCTCCTTCGTTATTCACCTCGGGTGCTACCATCAGGGCATCTTTAGCTTTCAGCATTTGCGGGGTAATACCAACCGCCGGGTTACTTTTATCGGCATACTCGCCATTGTTAAAATGCGACCATGCGTAACCATTTATAAATGTATCAAAGCCTTCATCCATCCAGGCAAAGCGGCGCTCGTTACTGCCCACAATCATCGGGAACCAGTTGTGCCCCATCTCGTGCGTAATATCCCGGAACAGGTCATCGTCCTTAATACTATAGCTGCAAAACACAATGCCCGGGTATTCCATGCCCAAAGCCACACCGGCCACTACGGTTGCCGAGTGCCATGGATATTCAAAATAGGTTTCTGAATAAAACTCCATGCTGTGTTTTAAATACTGCACAGCCCGGTTGTATTTGTTGGGTGCCACACTCTCTACCGGGTAAACGGCCATGACCAGCCCCTTTTTGCCCGATGGATAATTTACTCTTGCTGCATCCCACATAAACGCCCTTGATGCCGACCAGGCAACATCCCTGGTATTTTGCATTTTATAATGCCAGGTTAAAGTACCCGTTTGTTTTGGACGGATGCGGGTAGTAAGTACTTCCTGCTGTTTAATAATGCTAACGGTGCTGTCGCTTTTGGCGGCATTGGCCAGGCGGCTTACCTGGGTAGCGGTCAATACTTCGCGCGGGTTTTGCAGATCGCCGGATGCGGCCACAATCATATCGGCAGGGGTGGTAATGTAATAATCAACATTGCCATACTCACAGTAAAATTCGCCGGTACCCATGTAGGGCAAAGTGTTCCAACCCATTACATCATCGTAAACACACATGCGCGGAAACCATTGCGCCAGCTGGAAGATAATACCATTTTTGGTAGCCAGCCGACCCATGCGGTCGGCACCATGCTCGGGTATCGCAAAAGTGTAATTTACTTTGATGCTGATTTTATCGCCATGAGGCTTTACTACAAAAGGCAAGCGCAACTGCATCCGGGTGTCAGTAATAGATGGGGTAATGGTATAGCTTTTACCGTTGTATACTACTGTTGTTGCCGTAACCTGGTATCCGCCTTTAAAACCGTTTGAATCAAACCTGTCGCCCTTAACCGGCGTGGTTGCCACGCCACGCGAATCGGATTTAAACAAATTCTGATCCAGTTGCAGCCACAAATAATTCAGGCTATCGGTACTGTTGTTGGTATAGCTGATGGTTACATCGCCGGTTATAGCGGTATCTTTTTCTACCAGCGCGGCATGAATTAGATAATCGGCCCGGTTTTGCCAGTATTTGGGGCCGGGCGCACCATTGGCATTACGGATATCGTTGCCATTGTGTTTAAAAAAACTATAGTCAAAAACCTGCAACGGATCATAGTTTGATTTGCTTTGCGCCATTACAGAAACCGGCATCAACAACGCGGCTAACAGCCACAGGTAGGTATGTTTTTTTATCATGCTTAATACTTTGATTTGGAAAGCGCGGACAGTTTTGGCCGCCATAATTATCAATCCCTGAAATTATTGATTAAGGTTGGCTTTTACATTGCCGGGCACAACGCAAACGTTTGACTAATTGGCGTTGGCGACCTGTTTTGATATCGATTTTGAAGGTAATGAACCCCTTGTCTCAAAAATAAGCTATCCTGTTAAAGCAATCGGGTTAACTTCCCGGCAGGAAGCCAACCAAACAGATGCTAAACAACGCCCTGTCAAACGTTTGCGTGATATAAAAAAAGTGAACGGGGTTAAAATAAACTTAGCCTTCGGTGCCTTCATCAATAGCCGATGGTGTATCATACCTGTTCAATGATTTTTGCAATAACATTTTCATCTGTTTTACCAAAATCCTGGGGCCCAACACTTTTATTTTTGGCCCGAAGCCCAGCAGTTCGCGCTCCAGTTCAAAATTCATGATCACGCGGATGGTAAAAACTTTGCCTCCATTTTCTTCGCTTACTACTTTTTGGGTATGGTGCAGGGGCTTGGTAATCACGTAAGGCGCGTTGGCATCATCAATCCAGAACACCACCTGCGTATCGCGCTGCCCCGGCGATTTGGTTACGCCGATAACATCATTATAATAGGTGCCAAAATCTATCGATTTATTTTCGCGGTACTCATCGGCATGCCCTTCTATGGTTTGAATCCTGTCGAGCGCCAGGTTTAGCATTTGGGCGTTTCTTTTATGCGGCATGCCCAATACAAACCAACGGTTGCGGTATTCCTTTAGCAGGTACCCGCTAAAGCAAAAGGTGTTAGCCTCGCGCGCTTTGAATGATTGGTAAGTAATGCACATGGTTTTTTTAGCTACGATGGCCTTGCGGATAACCTCGATATACTCCAGCCCCTTCAGGTTGTCGTTTTTTTCAAAATCGATAACCGGCGCGCTGTGCGTTTTTTGAGAATAGATTTTATCCTCCAGCTTGCTCACCATCTCGTTCAGATCGGTAAAGTGGTTAAAGCCTTTAAATTGTTTTAGCAGGCTTGATACCTCGCCCAACACTTTTAAATCCTGCTGGTTGATAGGGCTGTTGGTAATGCTGTAGTTTTTATCGGCATAGGTGTAGTATTTTTTATCAACCACTATAATGGGAGCCTCATAGCCCAGCTTATTGCTGCGCATCATCTCTATATCTGCCTGTACCGATCGGCGGCTCACGCCTTTATCAATGCCTTCAAATTCGTATAAGGCATCTGAGCAGGCATCAATTAAATCATCAAGCGTCCATTTTTTATAGCGGTTTTGCAGGCAATTGTCAATGGTGCGGTAGCGGATAAGGGCATTGCGGTTTACAGGCATGTTTTGATTTCGGAATTCGAATCTTCGAATTTATAAATTATTAAAGCAAAGTATGGTGTGGGTGGGCAAAATGGACATTCACTAATTCACACAAATTAAGGCGAATTCCACAAATCAAATGCTTGCAAAACAACACAAAACTCGCTTTTCTTTGTGAGCAAACTGTACAAAGTTACATGCTTCTTTTTACATTTTAAAACCGCGCTTTATTCATGTATAAATAGTTACAAAGAGGTAATTACTTTACACTTTTCAGCAACAAATGCACTATTTATTGATACAAATGGTGCATTTATTTACACAATAGAAAAAAGGGATTTTTTACACAAAAATTCAAAAAGTACAACTCCAAAAATCGGATATCTTTTGCACTAAAACTGACAGGCTAGCCGCCGCGCCGTCCTTGTGGTTGCGGTAAATTAAACGATGCCGATAAAATAATTGAAAATGGTTAGTCAATAAAATCCGTCATTAAATCAATTATTTTTTTACTACGCAAAAAGACTGCGCAGTGGCTGTTTTATTTTGTATCATCAAAAAGATAATAATGATCATGGAAAAAGAAAAGATCAGCAACAACAACTTAAAAGACCTGGGTATTAATGACGTGGATATATTGGTAAGCTTTGGCCGCGTGGCATCGGGCTTATTGAAAAACGAGGTAATGAGCAAAACCGATATACTGGTCAACCTGGAAGCTTTAATTAACGACCCTACACCTTACTTGTTTAACAACGATGGCAAATTTAAAAACCTTGCCGAAAATGTTATCGCTTTGCGTAAACAGGGCCGTTTTTTAAAACAGCTACAGGACGAGTTTAAGCTAAAAGAGACAGTTACCGATTTTCCGGTTTGGGGAGCAGAGCATATTCATGCAGGCGCAATGGCCCAAATGCGTTCGGCTGTGCAGTTGCCGGTTGCTGTTGCAGGCGCTTTAATGCCCGATGCCCATCAAGGCTATGGCCTGCCTATTGGCGGTGTGCTGGCTACAACAGCCAATACCATTATACCTTTCGCGGTGGGCGTGGATATTGCCTGCCGGATGTGCCTGAGCATTTTTGATTTACCTGCCCAAATGATAGATACCGAAACGGATAAATTAAAAACCATGCTGGGCGACCATACCTTTTTTGGCATGGGATGTACTACAAAATCGCATTTTGACAGCTCATTGTTTGATAGCAATACCTGGGGTGAAACCAGGGTGATCCGTTCGTTAAAAAACAAGGCTTACGCGCAGTTGGGTACCAGCGGAACAGGTAACCATTTTGTGGAGTGGGGCGAGCTAAGCATTGCCGATGGTGTTTTGGACGGGATACCAGCCGGTAATTACCTGGCTTTGTTGTCGCACTCCGGTTCGCGGGGCTTTGGGGGTAGCGTGGCCAATCATTATTCTAAAATAGCCATGGACAAAGCCAGGCTGCCTGCCGAAGCCAAACACCTGGCCTGGCTGGATTTGGATAAGGATGAGGGACAGGAATACTGGATTGCCATGAACCTGGCCGGCGAGTATGCCAGCGCCAACCACCACGAGATACATAACAAAATAGCCCGTGCGCTTAACCAGCAACCCGTTATGATGATTGAAAACCACCATAATTTTGCCTGGAAAGAAAAGCTGGCCGATGGTACCGACGTAATGGTTCACCGTAAAGGGGCAACGCCGGCAGGCGAAGGTGTGTTGGGTATCATCCCCGGATCTATGAGTACGCCCGGTTTTGTGGTACGTGGTAAAGGCGATGCGGCCAGCATCAACTCGGCATCGCACGGCGCGGGCCGGTTAATGAGCCGGAGCGCGGCTTTTAAAACACTTGATAAAGCAGCCATTGCCGCCAACCTAATTGATAAACGCATCACCCTGATGGGGAGCGATATGGACGAAGCCCCGATGGCCTACAAGGATATCCACACTGTAATGGCCGCCCAAAGCGACCTGGTTGAGGTGCTGGCCAAATTTGAGCCAAGGATTGTAAGGATGGCCGATGCAAGGGAGAAACCCGAGGATTGATGCATATCCTGTACATTTATTAACAAATTAATTCCTAAACCTGCGTTGGTTCGTTTTACGGGCCAGCGCTAATTTTATTTATGATGAAACCTATCCCATCAACTGCCGAAATATTGGCTTACAAAGTACTTAACAGAAGTGTTGACAAAACATTTATCAACTGGGCTGTCGACATGTTGACAGCGGGGTTTGATGCGGAATACGTAGTGGAACTCGCGGGCGCGAGTCTTAACGATAATCAGTTTGAATTGCAGGCATTAGCGACAAAGGCTCTAATGGAATTAGGTTTAGGTTACAATGATAAAAACCAAATCATTAAGAACTATGCACATTATCTAATAGGCTTGGCCTTAAGTGAAAGCATCGCCACGTTAAAGGCGTTACGTATTCTGCGCAAAATTTATATCGAACTGGGCTATGAGAGCTATCTTTATGATTTTGATTCTTTATGTTCGGCTAAAGAAGACTTGGCGGATGGTGAAATGCAGTGGTATTGGGTTGGTGCAGATAGTACAAATATCGATTCTGTCATTCACGATTACTTTGTTCAATGGCTGTTACAAAATCCTGTTAAGTGAGTCCAGCCCGTTTATTGTAGATTGACTTTTGTAAGCCGGAAAGCCATATTATTTAATACTATTTTTTTCTTCCTAACCCTATTGTAAATGAGCTATTTTGTGCTTAACTTCATACTACCAATTTCAAATAAACCAAACATACAGGAGAAGTCGTCATGAAGAAAAATGTCACTGTAGTTAATCAGCCCGAGAAGGCGGAGGCTACAAAATCTGAATCAGTACCCTGCCAAAGTTTTAACCCCAAAATGTATCGCGATCATACGCGTTGCGACCATTCGCATGGGCGGGTTAATAAGTTTCCGTTCGGCAGCAGCCACGGACCGTTATCGTTTTAGAGAGAATTTTATAACGACCTCTTTGCGCAGGCAGGCCACCCCTTGGCCTGTGTGTTTAAGGGTGCACACTTAGTGCTTAAAAAGTATGCGCCCTTAAATTTTTAGCCTTAAGCTCTAAGTCAGAAAAGAATTGACTTAACTTTTGATTATACACTTTAATACTATTAAGCGGGCTGCCTTTCATCGAAACCTTCAAATTCTACATCAACAAGAATAAATTGACTTAGAACTTAAGGCTTAAGACTTAGCCCTAATTCCCTCCAACCGGATCGGGCTTAGCCGGACTGGCCGGATCATAAACCGCCACCCCTACCCTCGAATCGGCGCAGCCATAGTACAGGTACCATTTCTTTTTAAAGTAAGCCATCCCCTCAATAAACACCGTTCCGTTAACATACTGCCCGCTTTTTTCGAAGGGTTCCATCGGCCGCAAAAAAGGCAGATCAAGCCGGGTGATGTTCTTCGCCGGGTCTTTACTATCAAACAAGGCCTGCCCCGCGCAGTACGAGTTTGGGTTAAACCTGGTATCCCGGCCTTCGGCAGGTTTGTTTTTGCCGTTATAAAATAAGATGATGCCCTTATCGGTCATCAACGCGGGCGGGCCGCACTCGGTAAGGTCGCTGTCAAAATAGCCTGGGCGTGGCGATATTAGTTGTTTCAATTCCATGTTTTTATCTACCACAGGTGCCCAGTCAACCAAATTGGTTGATGTTGCTGCATATACATGCTGCTCGCCCCAATACAGCCAGTATTTCCCGTTTATTTTAATGATCACCTGTTTGCCATTCACTACTTTGGTGAGTATCGATGCCGATTTACTGGCGATGTTAAAAAATTGGCCATGATAAGCCTTTTCAAAAATAGGCCCGTGCTTTTTCCAGTGGATAAGGTCGGTTGAAGTAGCCACACCCAGGCGGGGCAGTTTACGGTTCCATTCGGTATAAAACACAACGTAAGTGCCACCTGCGGTAACGGCCACTCGCGGGTCTTCACAGCCACCGGGCCATTCATAGGGTTTGGCCGCATCGTTGGCCGGGTAAAGCACCGGGGCTTTTCGCCTGGCAAAATGCAAACCGTCGCTGCTTTCGGCATAGCCCAGCCGCGATGTGCGGAAACCAATGCCAATACCAAACTTATCTTCGGCACGGTATAAAACCACCACCTTGCCATTTTTAACTGCCGCGCCCGGGTTAAAAGTATCGTTAGCCTCCCAGGCTACGGGCTTTTTGCTCATCGGGTCAATAAACGTGAGGCTGGTATCGGGCGAAATAATAGGGTTCAACTTTGCCGGGCGTGCAAAACCGCCAAAAGCCCAGTCGGGCAGCACATTGGTTGTAGTCTGCCCAAAACATGCCTGGCTTAACAGCAACAACACAAAAGCCCTGGCTATTTTAAAAATTGGTTTCATAAACGGATTATATTGGTTTACAATAGTACGGGGTATTGCGGGGAATAAAAATTAAATGTTTGAGGGGATAGCTAATGGGTAATCTTGATGTGTATGGTTTTATTGAAGCATTGGCTTTGAACGCCGGCTAATACTCACCCCGGCTACGCTATGCTGGCCGACCCTCTCTCCGGCTTACGCCGCAAAGAGGGTGAACATCATTTTTGTTTTATTGCCCCTCTATGCGACGCAGTCGGAGAGAGGGGCAGACGGGCGTAGCCTCGTCGGGGTGAGTCGCCGCCGCCATACTAAATGCACCATTCACAGCCACTAATAAAATCACATTTCACAACTTTCCCTCCCCCACTACGCAAAAAGACTGCGCACTCTCCTCCTTACTTTGTATCCTGTTACAAAACATCAATAAATAATTATACATTAAGCGCAGCTATCAATTTATGTTACTCACTATATCCACCACCCATTTCCCGGCCGATGATCTGAGCTTTTTGCTGCACAAGCATCCGGCGAAGATCCAGTCTGTCGATATTTCTTCGGGCAAGGCCCATATATTTTATCCGGAGGTAAGCGCGCAAAAATGTACTGCCGCTTTGCTGCTTGATATAGATCCTGTAGGGCTGGTACGCAGCGCAGGCCCAAAAGGTAACGATTTTGCACTGGAGCAATACGTGAACGACAGGCCTTATGTAGCCAGTTCGTTCATGAGCGCAGCCATTGCCAAGGCTTATTCATCGGCCCTTAACGGCCGTTGTAAAGACAAGCCCGAACTGGTTGATATAGCCATGCCCTTTACCGCAAAGCTGGCCGTATTGCCTGTTAAGGGAGGCGAAGTACTATTGAAAGCGCTTTTTGAACCTTTGGGATATACCATTAATGCGGTACAGCATCCACTGGATACAACGTACCCTGATTGGGGCAATAGCCGTTATTTTACAGTGGAGTTAAACAACCAGGTAACGCTACAGCAATTGTTATCGCAGCTGTATGTGTTAATCCCGGTATGTGATAATGATAAGCACTATTGGGTAAACCAGGAAGAAATAGAAAAGTTGCTGGCCAAAGGCAAGGGCTGGCTGGAAACACATCCCGCAAGGGAACTCATCGTTCGCCGGTACATGAAAGGCCAGCGTTCACTGGCAAACCAAACACTGGATGTGTTACTGAGTAAAGATCAGGCTGACCCCGATGCTGCTGAAATTGAAACCCCCGGAATAAATGATGCGGAAGAGCCGCAGTTGCGCATTCATGACCTGCGCTTACTGGCTGCTAAACATGAATTACTATCTATAGGCGCCAAACGAGTGGTTGATTTGGGTTGTGGCGAGGGCCGCCTCATAAAGCTGTTATTAGCCGAAAAGCAATTTGAGTTTGTTTTGGGGATGGATGTAAGCTACCGCTCGCTGGAAATTGCCAAAGAAAGGCTGAAGCTGGACCGGATGACCGAAAGACAGCTGCAAAGGGTGCAGCTGATCCAGGGCTCATTAACCTACCGCGATAAACGCCTGCAAGGCTTTGACGGTGCTGCCCTGGTAGAAGTAATTGAACACCTGGACGAGCAGCGTTTAACCGCGCTGGAAATATCGGTGTTTGGATATGCCAAACCAGAAATGGTAGTAATAACCACGCCCAACGCCGAATATAACGTACGCTTTGCCAATCATGAAGCAGGTAAAATGCGCCATAACGATCATCGCTTTGAATGGACAAGGCCCGAATTTGAAGCATGGGCAAACCGGGTGGCCGCACAGTTTGGCTACACCGTATCATTTAAACCCGTTGGCGAGGTTGATCCCGAGGTAGGTGCATTAAGCCAGATGGCGGTATTTAAGCAAGAGGAAAGTGGGTTATAACCCAAAAAGAAAGAAACAATGTCAAGAGATAAAAATATAAAAATACCCGAATTGGCTTTAGTAGTGCTGATAGGTGCAACCGGCTCGGGGAAATCGAGCTTTGCCCGGAAGCATTTTAAACCAACGGAAATCATATCGTCAGATACCTGCCGCGGCATGGTGAGCGATGACGAAAATAACCAGGCTGCATCGGCAGATGCTTTTGCGCTGGCAAGGTACATTACCGGCCTGCGTTTAAAAAACGGCATGCTTACGGTGATAGACGCTACCAACGTACAGGAAGAAGCACGCCGCGACTGGGTGAAACTGGCCAAAGAGTACCATTGCCTGCCGGTGGCCATCATCCTGAACATGCCCGAAAAAGTTTGCGCCACCAGGAACGCTCTGCGGCCCGACCGTAATTTTGGCGCTCATGTTATCCCGCAGCATATCTCGCAGTTAAAGCGCAGTTTTAAAAAGCTGAAGTATGAAGGTTTTCGCAATATCATCGAATTACGGTCGCCAGAGGAGGTGGATGCCATAACCGGCATCGTCCGCGACCCATTGTATAATAACAAAAAGCACGAAAACGGTCCGCTGGATATTATAGGTGATATACATGGATGCTATGACGAACTGGTAATGCTGTTGGGCAAATTAGGTTATGTAAACAATACAGAAACCTGGGTGCATCCCGAAGGCAGAAAAGCCGTATTTGCAGGCGACCTGGTTGACCGAGGCCCAAAAACGCCCGAAGTGTTAAAATTGGTAATGGCGATGACAGCAGCCGGCACGGCTTACTGCGTACCCGGCAACCACGATGTTAAACTGATGCGCTGGCTTAATGGTAAAAATGTACAGGCTAAACACGGCTTAGAAAAATCAATTGAGCAGTTGAGCACGGAAACACCTGAGTTTAAGAATAAGGTTAGCAAATTCATTGATGACTTGATAAGCCATTACGTATTTGACGATGGCAAACTGGTGGTTGCCCATGCGGGATTAAAAGAAAGCATGCAGGGCCGGGGATCTGGCGCAGTACGCGAGTTTTGTTTATATGGCGATACAACGGGCGAGATAGATGAATTTGGTTTACCCGTAAGGCTTAACTGGGCTGCCGAATACACCGGCAAGGCCATGGTGGTTTACGGGCATACACCTGTACCGCTGGCGCAATGGTTAAACAACACCATCGATATTGATACCGGCTGCGTATTTGGCGGTTCGCTTACAGCGTTGCGTTATCCCGAACGGGAACTGGTTGCTGTAAAGGCCAAGGAGGTTTACTGCGAACCGGCAAAGCCTTTAAACTATGTTAAGCCCTCGACAGAAAGCTTAACCCTGCAACAGGAAAACGACCAGGTGCTGGATATTGCCGATTTTATGGGGAAACAAATTGTAGAAACACGGCTGGGCAACAATATCACCATCAGGGAAGAGAATGCCATTGCAGCTTTGGAAGTGATGAGCCGCTTTGCTATCAACCCAAAATGGCTCATTTATTTGCCGCCAACCATGAGCCCAAGCAAAACCAGCATTTTGGATGACTACCTGGAGTTCCCGACCGAGGCTTTTGATTATTACCAGGCTGCAGAAATTGGCCAGGTAGTTTGCCAGGAAAAACATATGGGGTCAAGGGCAGTGGTTATTGTGGGTAAAAACGAGGCTGCTATCAGCAAAGCCTTTGGCATCAGCAATGAGGGTATTGGTACTATTTATACCCGTACAGGCCGGGCCTTTTTTAATGATAAAAATACCGAACAGGCTTTATTGAGCAGGCTGAATGAGGCGTTGATAAATTCGGAATTTTACGAGCGTTTTGATACCGATTGGGTTTGTCTGGATACCGAACTAATGCCCTGGAGCGCCAAAGCGCAGGCTTTATTGCAAACGCAGTATGCTGCTGTGGGTACCGCCGCCACGCATGCTTTAGCCGAAGTGACCGACGCTTTAAAGCAACTGGCCGCCAGAGATGCCAATGGCGAAACTCTTTTGGCCGAATACGGTGAAAGGCAACAGGAGGCAGAACAATTCACTGCCGCCTACCAACGCTATTGCTGGCCGGTAAACAGTTTGGACGATTACAAGCTGGCGCCCTTCCACATCATGGCATCCGAAGGCAAGTTATGGACGGACGAAAACCATGAGTGGCATATGGAGCAGATTGCGAAAATCTGCACGCATGACCCGGCCATATTACTGGCAACGCCTTACAAGGTTGTAAACCTGAATGATGCTGCCAGCATAAACGGGGCAACAGAATGGTGGTTAGCTTTAACAGCTAAAGGCGGCGAGGGCATGGTAGTTAAGCCCTATCATTTTATCGAAAAAGATAAAAAGGGACTGATACAGCCAGCTATCAAAATACGGGGCAGGGAATACCTGCGCATTATTTACGGCCCGGAATATACCGCGCCCGAAAATATGGAACGGCTAAAATCACGTGGGCTAAACGCCAAACGGGGCCTGGCCCTGCGCGAGTTTTTACTCGGCGTTGAAGGACTGCAGCGTTTTACCGATAAGGAGCCGTTAAGGCGTGTGCACCAGTGCGTGTTTGGTGTACTGGCCATGGAAAGCGAGCCGGTTGACCCAAGGTTGTAATTTTTTGTAGAGACGCACAATTGCGTCTCCCGCGTTTAAGTGTAAGATTTGCAATTGAGACTGTCCTGCGGGAGACGCAATTATGCGTCTCTACATTTGAAAAATATTTTAACATGAAACAAACCATCCTCCAAAAACTGCTCGAACTGGAGCAGTCGGAAAATATAAAAATCCTGTACGCCTGCGAATCGGGCAGCCGGGCATGGGGCTTTGCCTCGCCCGATAGTGATTTTGATGTACGGTTTATCTACTCCCGCCCTGCCAACGATTATTTGAGCATTGTTGAAATGCCCGATGTGGTTGGCCTGCCGGTTAACGAGGTATTGGACATAGGCGGCTGGGATTTAAAGAAAACGTTAAAGCTGTTCATGAAATCAAATGCGCCTTTGTACGAGTGGCTGCAATCGCCGATAGTATACCGGCAGGATGATGCTTTTGTTGATGAACTGCGCAGTTTGATGCCAGGCTATTTTTCCTTAAGATCTGCCGGAAACCACTATTTATCTATGGCGCACAACACCCTTCGGGATGATTTGCAGGGCAAAGAGATAAAACTTAAGCGATATTTTTACGCATTGCGCCCGGCGCTTGCCTGCCGGTGGATAGTGGAGAAACAAACCGTACCGCCCATGGAATTTGATAAGCTGCGGGTATTGCTAACCGAGAATAAAATACAGGATGCAATAAACGGGTTATTGGCACAAAAACAAATGGCCGATGAAAAGGCGATGATAAAGCCGGTTGATCTGTTAAACGAATGGCTGGCTGATACACTGAATAGATGCAAAGAGCAACTACAACAATTTACATCAGAACAGCAACCGGCGCAGCCATTAAATGAGTTGTTCAGGAGGCATATACAATGATGGACTACAAGGAATTAAAACTACGCAAAGAACTTATCCTGCTGGATTGTGTAAGCGGCAGTACCGCGTATAACCTCAACGTGGCCGGGTCGGACGTGGACAAGAAGGGCATCTTCATGATGCCGCAAAAACAACTATACGGGTTTGAACGGCAGGAGCAGATAGCCAATGCCACCAATGATGAGGTTTATTTTGAGGTAGGCCGGTTTCTTGATCTGCTGGTTAAAAATAATCCCAATATCCTGGAGCTGCTAAACACCCCGGCCGAACATGTATTGTACCGCCATCCGCTGATGGATTTAGTTAAACCTGTCGATTTTTTATCAAAACTGTGTATGGATACCTTTGCCGGTTATGCGCAAACACAAATAAAAAAGGCGCAGGGCCTCAACAAAAAAATAAACCGGCCGATGGATAGCAACCGTAAATCGGTATTGGATTTTTGCTATGTGATACACAACAACGGCAGTATCCCGCTAAAGGAATGGCTCAGGGAAAATAGCTACACCCAGGAGCAATGCGGCCTTATTAACCTGGACCATTTCAGGAATGTATATTTGTTATACCATCAAAACCAGCTGACAGAAGGCCGGTTAAAAGGGCTTATCTCTGGCGCCGGGGCTGATGATGTACAGCTAAGCCAGGTACCCAAGGGGATTGAAAACCTGGCAGTGATGAATTTTAATAAAGACAGCTATTCCATTTACTGCCGGGAATATAAGGAGTACCAGGAGTGGGAAGATAAACGGAACGATTTACGCTACCAAAGCACGTTGGCACACGGCAAAAGCTACGATGCCAAAAATATGATGCACACCTTCCGGTTGCTCAATATGGCCGAAGAAATAGCTGTACATCAAGAGTTAATAGTAAAACGCCACGACCGTGATTTTTTACTCAAAATCCGCAACGGCGATTTTGAGTTTGACGAGCTGATGAAAATGGTGGAAGAAAAAATGGAAAGCGTAAAAGCGGCCTATGAAACATCAGCCCTGCCCGAAAGGCCTGATGTGGGTAATGCCGGATTGCTTTTGGTGCAGATAAGGGAAGCTTTTTATACAGGCTGAGTTTAATAAAAAAGTACGGTTCTATAACGCTTTGTATGGGCAACGTCTATGTGGCTACAGATCAGTTTCTAAAGATATTTTTTGTTGACACATCGGTGCTTGTTCAACACGACTTAGAGGCGTAGCGTCGGCCAATCTTGTAGCCACGGGTTAAAACCCGTGGAAAAAAACGGAGAAAAAGATGGCGAGCCGTAGGTTCGATCCATATGGGCAACACGTATATATATCGTTTGGACAAATTGAAAATATCTGGATTTACACCCGAATATGTGCCGTGCCGATGGCACTCTTGTTGTGCTTTGGCCAATAGTCCACGGGTTGAAACCCGTGGCTACAAGATGTGTCGGGCCGATGGCCCTTAGGAAGGGTTATTTATAAACTAATTGAAATCGAACAACCCATACAAAGCGTTATAGAACGAGATCAAATCATTATTTTACCGAATTCAAAAATATGGCTATAGATTTTTACGACTTGTTGGATGCAAATAAAAAAAAGGTGTTATTTGAAATCAGCCAGGATGATTTTGATGAAATTGAATTTGTTTTTTCGCACCTCAGGAAAAAAACAGGCATGTATATAGATCCTTACGGCAAAGGCAGAATTTACAGGAACCATGTTGAACTGCTTGTTTCTTTTATGACTGAAAGCATGAAAGAATCGGCTTCGAACAAGAGAAAAATCCTGTCTGAAACTATACTAAAGTTTAAAACCGTTGATGAGGGATTTTTAACGGAAGGCGATTAACCTGCCTAACTAATGCGCACACTACCTTTCAACGCCCATTTTTCCAGCTTGTTCACCAGGTCATCCAGTTTAAATGGCTTGCTTATATAATCGTCCATACCTGCATCCATACAAATTTGCAGGTCGGTTTGCAGTGCGTTTGCTGTCATCGCAATAATAAAAGGACGTTCGGGGAAACGTTTTTTTATTATTCGCGTGGCTTCCAGGCCATCCATTTTGGGCATTTGCACATCCATCAAAATAACGTCGAATATTTTCTTATTAACCAGCTCCAGGGCTTCCAATCCATCGGCGGCCAATTCGGCTTCATACCCCAGTTTACTCAAAACCTTCATAATTAATTTCTGGTTCATCTGGTTGTCTTCGGCAACCAAAATATGCAATGGGTACCTTTCCGAGAAATTATCAGGCAGTTTATGTTTAACGGCATCAGTTGGCACCGGCTCGTTTCCGGGCCCGTTTACATGCCTGGCAAGCTCTTTTATAATATGCTTGTATAAATTATTTTGTTTGGCAGGTTTGGTCAATATCGCACAAAAAAGACCGGGATTATCTTTATGGAAAATATAGCTTATCGAACTTAAAAGCATTATCGGCAAATCGGGATATTTAGCCCGTATTAAATTGGCAAGCTCTATCCCATCCATAAACGGCATTTGCATATCGGTAATAACCAGTTTAAAATCGTGCTGCTGCGATAAAATATCAAGGGCCTGCTCGCCCGAATTGGCTACCACCGGGCTTAACTGCCATTGCTCCATCTGGCCTTTTAAAATCCGGCAATTGGTATCGTTATCATCAACAATCAAAATTCCGCTTTTTTCAAAACCATTCATACTATGGTTTATTTGCACGGCATCTTGCAGCAAACTCCTTTGCGTATGAATATTAAACCTGAAAGTACTCCCTTTATCAATTTCACTCTCCACGCTAATTTTACCGCCCATTAGCTTCACCAGCTGCTCGCTTATAACCAAGCCAAGGCCGGTACCACCATACTGGCGGGTGGTTGATGAATCGACCTGCGAAAACGCTTTAAATAACCGGTGCAGCTTGTCGGCAGAAATACCAATGCCGGTATCTTTTATCTCGAAGCTTAATTCGATGTGATTATCCTCTGACGTACTGAGCAAATGTACAGCTACATAAATTTCACCTTTTTTTGTAAACTTGATAGCGTTACTTATTAAGTTGATCAGGATCTGGCGAAGCCTTAAACCATCGCCAATAATTTGCGCCGGTACATCATAGTCAATCTGGTAAACCAAATCGAGCTTTAAGTGGGCTGCTTTTAAAGCAAAAACATCAAAAACTTCTTCAATACAGGTGCGCAGGCTAAAATCCTTTTCCTCCAGTTCCATATTGCCCGATTCTATTTTAGAAAAATCTAAAATGTCGTTAATAACTGCCAGCAGGTCTTCGCCACAGGTTTGTATAGATTCGGTAAAGGTTAACTGTTCTTCATTCAACGGTGTTTCGGCAAGTAAAGAGGCCATCCCTATTACCCCATTCATGGGTGTACGAATCTCGTGGCTCATGGTAGCTAAAAATATACTTTTGGCCCGGTTGGCTTCCTCGGCTTCAAGTGCTAATTTTTTCTCCACCTCTATTGCCCGTGCCAGTTGTTCGGTACGTTCTTTTACCTGGCGCTCAAGCTCGGCCTTTTGATTTAATATGGCACGCGTACGGATAACATAAAATGCCGGGCCGCTTATCATAAAAGTTAAAGCTACAATTAGCTTAAACCACCAGGTGAGCCAAAAAGGGGGTGCAATATAAATAGTGATAGCCGTGCCTTTGTTGTTCCATTTACCATCGTTATTTGATGCCTTAACCCTGAATGTATATGTACCCGGATCAAGATTGGTATAGGTGGCAGTTCGCTTATTGCCAACATAGTTCCAGTCTTTATCAAAGTTTTCCAGCTTATAAGCATATTGGTTTTTTTCGGGGATGATATAATTCAGGGCCGCAAACTCAAAGGTAAGTACCGAGTGTTTATAGGAAAGGTTTATCGAGCTTGTTTCGCTGATATCTTTTTGGAGCAGCGAATTTTTATCGGCGGTGCTTACCTGTTTGTTAAAAACCTGCAGCCCGGTAACATAAACCGGAGGAATAAAGTCATTATCTTTCAAACTATCCGGGTAAAAGGTGCTAAATCCGTTTACGCCTCCAAAAAACATTTCCCCATCGGCAGTTTGAAAACAGGAGTGCCCTTTAAATTCATCGCCCTGCAATCCGTCAGAAATACCATAGTTCCTGATGACTTTAGTTTTGGGGTTAAACCGTGAAATACCCTTGTTGGTGCTCAACCAAAAGTTGCCTTTACGATCTTTCAAAATCGTATAGATCACGTTATTAGGCAAGCCCTCCCTTTCGGTGTATATGGTAAATGTTTGGCGGCGCTTGTTCAGCAGGTTAAGGCCGCCGCCGTTGGTACCTACCCATATATCGCCGTCATCAGTCTCGGTAACCGATTCGACAGTATTATTTGATAAACTGTGTTTGTCCTCCTCATTGTGCCGGTAATGCGTAAAGCGCCCGGTTTTGGGGTTTAACATATCCAGGCCGTTATCGGTACCTATCCACATATTGCCCTGCTTATCCTGGTATACAGTGGGGACAATATTGCTGCTTATACTGTTATTGTCCTGCGGGTTATTCCTGTATTGTGTAAAGCGGCCGGTTTTTACGTTAAAATAATTAAGCCCCCCTTTCCAGGTGCCCAGCCATATGTTACCATCATAGTCTTTATACACGTTGTTGATATCTGAAAGGGACAGGCTATGCGGGTTATTTGCCTGCGGCATGTGATGTATAAAAGTACCCTTTGTCTTATCAAACAAATCAAACCCGCCGATGTGGTAGCCAATACCGATAGTGTTTTTATCTATCGGCACTATGGCCATCGGGTAATTATCACTTATAGTGTTGGAGTTATTATCATTATGCAGGTAGTGCACAAAGGTTTTTTTCTTCCTGTTAAATAAATTCAGGCCTCCCCCATCGGTGCCAATCCAAATATTTTCATCACTGCCATCACCCGATATGGCCAGCACATTATTGTTGCTCAGGCTATTTGAATTATTGGCGTTTTGGCTATAAGAGGTAAATTTATTGCCAAACGCCGGCAAAAAGTTAACCCCACCCGAGTAAGTGCCTATCCATATATTTCCTGTATCATCCTTATATAAACAATAAACAGAGTTACTGCTAAGGCTGTAAGGGTCATTTGCGTCAAACTTGTAGCCAACAAACTTATTGGCCGGATAGTCCAGCACACTTATGCCGCCATTTTCGGTCCCTATCCACAGCTTCCCGTTGTGTTCGAGTATCGAAAGGATGTCGTTATGGCAAATACTATTGCTGTTATTTGGATCGTGTTTAAAATTTATAAACGAGTTGCTGGCGGGGTTATATAACGCAAGCCCACCGCCGTGTGTACCTACCCAAATATTGCCTTTGCTATCTTTATAAACTGTTTTTATCCAACTGGCTCCTATGCTGCTGTTATTTGCCGCATCATGAAAATAACCAATAAACTTACCGTTTTGGGGATTAAAATGATACAGCCCGTCATCAGTTCCTATCCATAGCCAGCCATTATTATCTTCGGTAACCTGGTATATAAAATCGTTAATTATATTGTTTCTTTTATCTGCATGTGTGAATTTTTTAAAGGAACCATTTGCAGCATTAAACAGGTATAAGCCTTTACTGGTGCCCAGCCACATCCTTTTTTTGCTATCCAAAAAAACAGACATAACTGCAAAACTTGATTGATTGGAGTAATGGATAAACGTATTGGTAGCCCGATCAAATCTATCAAGCCCGCTTTCGGTTCCAATCCATAAATTGTGGGAACTATCTTCCGTTATCGATTGTACATAATTATCAATAATAGTTGTCTTGTTATTCTGGTCGTGCTTATAATGGGTAAATTTATAGCCATCGTATTTATTAAGGCCATCTTCGGTTCCAAACCACATAAAGCCACGGCTATCTTTTAGAATGGTTACTACATGACTTTGGGAAAGGCCTTGGTTTGTGCTTAACTGTTTAAATTTAAGGGCGGGTGTTTGCGAATATGATACTCCGGCAAAAAGTTGGTACAAACAGAAAATAAAAAGAAATATTCGACTCATTTTGTTGTGTTAATACTTTTTATTGCAGCATCATTTTAAGTTAGTTTGGCGTATACTCATACGGGATTTAAATCGAATAGTTTCATATAGTGTAATATAAAACCATTTATTTAACTTGCTAATTGTTTAATTTACAAGCCATTTAAGTAATCTCTTGTTAAAAATTTCGGCTAAAGAAAAGTCACGACGCGATGTAACTGAATATCGCGCAATCAGACGTAACCTCATTTAAGATTCCCGGTACTGGTATAATATGGTTGCGGTCTGAAGAAACGCAATGATTTTCGCAGGGAGAGGCCGACCTGCTTTATGATATAATTGAAGTCTAAATAAACTGCAGTTTTTCTTCCTCCAGGTCAAGGTATAACAGGTGCCGACGGATGATTTCTTCGTCGATGTTCACATCCTCCTTATTCTTGTTGATCAGCCATTTCCTTTGCAGGTTCAGCACATCGCGGTAAACGGATTTAGATTCTTCTGTCATCAATAAACCATCAGCTGATTGATCGTTATTTTGCCACTTAAGTGCCATTTGCTGAAGCATTGGCTGCCTGCTCACTTGCTCGCAGCAGTTTGAATTTAAATATAGCAGCGCATGCTGGTTTAGCTGTTTCCTGATATCGTTGTAAACCTCTTCGTCGGGTGCCACTTCATCGGGGTCGGGTAAATTCAGTTTCCTGATCAGGTAAGGCAAGGTTAAACCCTGCAGCAATAAGGTGGTTAATATGACTATAAATGTGATGAACAAAATAAGGTTCCGTTGCGGAAACGCCGATCCGTTGGCCAGGTAAACCGGTATGGATAAAGCTGATGCCAATGACACAACGCCACGCATACCCGACCAGCCAATCAAAAAAGGAAGCTTAAAACCAGGATTTCTACTATCGGCAACAGTTATAAAATTCCGGGCTACCAGGGTAACCAGCACGGCCGCGAAGGCTGATAAAATGCGCCCGGCAATTAAAACCCCGGTTACCAATAAACCATAACCAATAGCTGTAGCAATGGACACACGTTCGAGCCCGGCCGTAATCTGGGGCAAATCGAGCCCGATGATCATAAATACCAATCCATTGAGCACAAAGCTAAGGCTGTCCCAAACGTTTAAACCACCCAGCCTTGAACTACTGCTCAGGTAACGCAGCCGGTAATTGGATAGCAGCAGACCGCCACTTACTACAGCCAGCACGCCCGAGCTATGAACGGCCTCGGCAGCTATGTACATGATATAGGGCGTTAACAGGGATAATGCAATATCTGTATTGGTATCAGTTGGCAGGTATTTATGTGTTTTCATAAACATGTAGCCTATAATAAGGCCGATGCCTGTACCGCCTGCCAGCATCCACACAAAGCTTAAAGCGGCCTGATGCCAAACAAAACTGCCGGTTGCCACCGCTATCAGCGCAAAGCGAAAAATGATGAGCGAGGATGCATCATTTAAAAGGCTTTCGCCCTCTAAAACATAAGATAGTCGCTTGGGTACCTTTACAAATTTTAAAATAGCCCCCACGCTTACCGCATCCGGAGGCGAAACTATTGCACCTAACAAAAAGCCGAGGGCCAGCGTAAAGCCGGGGATAAAATAATTAACAACCAATGCTACTGCCAGGGCAGTAAAAAATACAACCAGGAAGGCAAAGCTTCCGATGATCCGTCGCCAGTGCCAAAGTTCTTTCCATGAAATATGCCATGCAGCATCATATAATAAGGGAGGGAGGAACAAAATAAAAATCAATTCCGATTCGATATGCAATGTAGGCAGGCCCGGGATAAAACTGATGCCCAAGCCGGCCAATACCAGCAAAACAGGGTAGGCAACTTTTATTTTCCTGCTCAGCATGATCAATAATAATATCACGATAACCAGGCATAAATAAAAAGGAAAATCGTCCAGCATTTGTACAGGAATTAAACTACAGCCTAATTTATAAAAAAAGCGGATGTAATTACAAATCTGTTTACCGTATAGAAATTAAAATAAATAGACATTGTAGTTATTGTTCCAACCTCCCTTTAGCTAAATGCGATCAAGAGACCTAGCCTTAATAAACGTTGTGCAGTCATTTTGAAATTCGTCACAACGATCAATCAATATGGCGGCCCCTCCGGAGTTTACCATCGTTTTAACAATTCTATAAATATCCTGCCCTCCCTGGGGGCCAATGCCTGCCAAATGAAAAACAATATTATTTGTCCACGATAATGTGGTATAAAGTGAGAGGAGTCTTCTCAAAGTGTTGTCTACAGTTTTTACCTTAGTTTGCGGAGTAATCCCTTCTGTTCCATAGATATTTTTATAAACCGGATTAGCCTTGTTAGCATATTTATTGTGATAGCTATCAATTGTAGTGGGAAAGAAGCGGTATCGAAAATAAGACTCTTCAAAATCTGCAACAAATTGCAATGGTGAAACAATTTCAACATTATCGTTTACAGCCTCTCCAGTAAGCATTTTGACTATCTCCAACTTAAGCGGATAAAAAAACTCTCCTTCTGGGATTCTAATAATAACAATTTCGCCGTTTGCCAAAGAAAACGACGGCACTAAAAAGTTATTTATTATTTGCTCTGAAAATCGAAGTAGCATCAAAAGTCGGGTTAATTACCTGTCTTATAAACCTTTTTAATCCACAATTAGTATCTGCAAATTATTCTGAAATTTATTAAACCCGACATCGAAAATCCTATTTCCGAAATCCCCCTAAACCTTCTCGCCAAACGCAAGGTCGCCGGCATCGCCCAGGCCGGGTACAATATAGGCTTTGCTGGTCATTTCCTCATCAATGGCACATACCCATAGTTTGGCTTTGGGCAGGTTAGCACGTACATGCGCTATGCCTACCGTGCTGGCAATTACGGCGGCTATGTGCAGCTCTTTAATGTTATATTGCGCCATCAGCTCCTTACAAACAGATACCAGGCTTTGGCCGGTGGCCAGCATGGTATCGCACAGGATGAGGACTTTACCGTCCAGATTCGGGGTCGAGATATGGTCTACCTGGATCAGGAACGATCCTCCCCTTTTTACCTTACGATAGGCGGTTATAAATGCCGATTCGGATTGATCGAAAAAATGCATAAAACCCTGGTGAAATGGCAGCCCGGCCCGCAGGATGGTACCTAACACGGGCTGGTCGGCAGGAGTATTGATGTTGGCTATGCCCAAAGGGGTTTGTACTTCTTTGGGTTGGTAATGCAGGGTTTTACTCAGCTCATAGGCCAAAATTTCGCCCAGTTTTTCCTGGTTGCGCCTAAAGCGGGCCTTATCCTGCTGAATTTCCGTATCGCGCAATTCGGCCAAAAACTGGTTGGCAATAGTGTTGGTTTTGTTGAGGACGAAAATCATGTTTAAATTTAAGTTATTTTGAATGAAAACCGGTTGATTTATTTTGGCGTAAGTGTTTTGTAACAAAGTGTTTAATTTAAAAACGGGTTGTGGCTTTGTACCGGCCGCCATTGAATTTTTAAAACCATTGGGCAGCTAAAACTCAATCACAACATAAAGCGGTTAAATCCCGTAAAAAGCTGTATGTTTAGTTTCAAGAATACAACGTCTAAAATCAACCTTAAACACTAACCAAAAACCCATTTTGTGAGCGAATTGGCTTAAAATTTATGAAATTTTACTCTTTCAGATTAGTCGTCACTTATTTTATTTTAATATCATGTTTCTTTTCCCTTGCCTGTAATAAGGCGCAACCGGTAAACGATACCAACAAAACTGTTTACATTAAAAATGAAAACGGCAGATATACCTTATACCGCCAAGGCCAGCCTTTTTTAGTAAAAGGGGCATCAGGCTATACTAATCTTAAACGTTTAAAAGAAGCGGGGGGCAATACCATCAGGGTTTGGGACACCGTACACCTGGCTAATATATTAGATTCGGCACAGGCCAACAATTTAGCGGTAATAGTAGGTTTGCCGATGCCGCCCAGCCTGAGCATGGATGAGTTTTACAATACCCCGCAGGCGCTTGTTTTTACAAAAAAAATTACCGCCCTAATTAATAAATATAAAAACCATCCGGCGCTTTTGTGCTGGTGCCTGGGTAACGAACTTACATTCCCTTACCGCCCCCGTTTTAACCAGTTTTACACTGTTTTTAATAACCTTGTTGATATTATTCACCATAATGACCCACAGCATCCGGTTACTACAACTGTGATGAGTTTCCAAAAACCAAACATATTTAATATCAGGTACCGTACAAAAATTGATTTTATATCTTTCAATATTTTTGGTTCGATACAAACTTTAAAACAGGACCTGCAGGATTTTAAATGGCTTTGGAGCGGTCCGTTTTTAATAACCGAGTGGTCTGTTGAAGGCCCCTGGGTGGCAGCCAGCCAAAATGTATGGGGTGCATATGTAGAAAATACCAGTACAAAAAAAGCAGAACAATATTTAGCCACCTATCGTAACTATATGCCGGTTGATAACCCGCGATTTTTAGGTTCGATGGTTTTTTATTGGGGGCAAAAACAGGAGCTTACACCAACCTGGTTTAGCCTTTTTGATGAGCATGGCGGGCAAACCGAAATAGTTAACACCATGCAATACTTGTGGACGGGCAAAAAACCGCCTGTAAAAGCGCCGGATATAAAATACATGCTGGTGGAGAATAAAGGCGGGCGCGATAATATTTTGCTTAGCCCCAAAACCACCTCTTTCGCTATTGCATATATGAATGAGCCTGGCACTGCTAAACTAACTTATAAATGGCAGCTGTTTGCCGAGGATTGGTTTAAGCCGAATGGCACTTTCAGAGATAAGCCGCTAAAGGATATCAAAAACGCAATTACAGAAAATAACGGGCCGATAGTTAAATTTAAAGTACCTGAAACCGAGGGTCCATATCGCTTATACGTGTATGTTTATAACAATAACGGCTATTTTGCAACTGCTAATGTCCCTTTTTATGTGCTGTATAATCCATGAATAGTAGTAATATAAAACCACCTTCAAAAAAGCAGCTGCTTAATTTAAGGCTGATGATAGTGATAGGGCTGGCCTGCATGTTTTTTTTCATGTATAGCTTGCTTCACGAATCGGTTATTGGTTATAAGCCCCTTTACTGGTTACTTATTGTAACATTTGTTTATACCTTTTTTAAAGTAATTTATGAGTGGTACCACTATTGGTCTATCAGCGTACCGGCTACGCCGCCGGTTACCAGGCAATATACGGTAGATGTTTTTACAACATTTTGCGCGGGCGAGCCCTACGAAATGATTTTAGAAACGCTTACCGCCATACAAAATATAACATACCCGCATCAAACTTACTTATGCGATGAGGCCGACGATCCGTACCTGAAGTCGGTGTGCCAGGAATTGGGGGTACACCACGTTACCCGTATTAAAAAAATAAATGCCAAGGCAGGTAATATCAATAATGCTTTGGCGCAATCATCAGGCGAGTTGTGCCTGGTGCTTGATCCCGACCATGTACCTTTCCCCGAATTTCTTGATCCTATTGTGGCGCATTTTGATAATCCCGAAATAGGATATGTGCAGGTAGTACAGGCGTATTATAACCAACGCATTGGCTGGATTGCAAAGGGTGCGGCGCAACAAACCTACCATTTTTACGGCCCAATGATGATGTGCATGAACAGCTATGGTACCGCCCAGGCTATCGGTGCCAATTGTACCTTCAGGCGTACCGCGCTGGAGTCAATAGGCGGCCATGCCGCGGGACTGGCCGAGGATATGCATACCGCCATGCAATTGCACGCCAAACAATGGAAATCTGTTTATGTGCCGCAGGTACTTGCCCGCGGCCTGGTGCCTGCTACCTTATCAGCTTATTATAAGCAGCAAATAAAATGGTCGCGCGGGGTTTTCGAACTACTGGTTACTTCATATGTAAAGCTGTTTACAAAATTTACCTGGCGGCAAAAAATTCATTACGGGTTGCTGCCCCTTTTTTACTTATCGGGTTTTATATTTTTAATCAATTTTTCTATCCCCGTTTTATCGCTGTTCATGGATGTGTATCCGTTAAAAATGGACTTTTCGGAATTTTTGGTCATCAGCATTCCTTTTATTACATCGGTTGTTTTAATACGGCACTTTGTGCAGGAATGGGTAATGGAGGATAACGAAAGGGGCTTCCATTTAGTGGGCGGGCTGTTACTCATCGGCACCTGGTGGATTTTTATATTAGGTTTTGTATACACCATCATCCGAAAAAATGTTCCGTACATCCCGACCCCTAAAGATGTTAAGGACGAGAAAAATTTAAAAAACAACCTGCCTAACATTGGCGTGCTGGTGGTGTCACTGGCGGCCATAGCTTATGGCCTTTATACCGACTGGAGCCCGTTTACATTTTTCATGTCGGCAATTGCGTTGTTGAATTGCATGTTTATGGTATTTATGCTGATAGCCAGTTCTGAGCTTAAGCTACAGATGTATTTGGGCAACCATAGCACCATGTTCAATATTGCAAGTAACGTAAAAACCGGAAAAAAATATTTTTGGCTGCTAAGACGAAAGATTTATACCGGCGTACGAAAAGTAAGCATGATACTTACGGTACTTGTTATCTGCATCAGCATTTACGTATCAAGTAAGGGTAACGATGATGATGCCGGCATGGGTAATATCAACTTTGAAGGAGTGCATAACGGCGAAAACTCCATTATTAAAAATACTACCACCGATACCGCCGGTTTATGGCAAGTTGTTAATCAAAACAGGTTGTACGCCCCCGTTGCAAGGCCGGCTGCATCTACAGATAGCGTTAAAGCCGAAAACGACAGGCTTGCCGAAGTGAAGAACATCCTGTTAAATCCCCGTGTATTTACGGATGTTCAGGGCGTTATTTATCCAAAGGGCCACTATTGGTATAAAAACATATCGCCGCTCACAAAAAATATAATCGTCAATGATTTTGACGAGATGCGTAAGGCTGGTGTAAATACCGTAAAAATATACGGGCCCAATATTTACGATCACTCTACTTTTGATGCTGCCGCGCAACATGGGCTTAAAATTCATTATAGTTTTTGGATACCCGATGCCCAAAACTTTATTGATGACGCTGACAATTTAAACGACGTAGCCTCGCTCATTTTAAAAACCGTAAATAAAAACAAAACCAATACCAGTATCACCGCCTGGAATTTGGCCAATTACAGCTACCAGCAATTAAACCGTTTTTATCATGCGCCGCAATTATTTTACGCCCAGTACCGCTACATCAGGTGGTTAAAACATTTGATTAACGATATTAAACTTGCAGATCCGGCACGGCCCGTAACGTTTGATGTATTGTCGGTACCTGAATTGGCAACCACCGTAAATTTACTGCACGCCCAAATACCAGCCATAGATGCTTTTGGCCTTATTGTTAAGGATAAGCAATCGTTAAAATATGTTACCACCGGTATCGGCGCCCCTTACTTTATGAGTAATGTAAATCCAAAAGGTTTACAAAAAGCCGTATGGCCGCGAACAGGTGTTTTTTATGCCAGTTGGCAGGACCAGCAAAGCGGTTCGGTTACCACTTTTGACGGGTTGAAAGATGTATGGGGGCGCAACAAGCCTTATTTGTATCAAATAAGCGCAACCTGGCACGGTAAAATACCTGGTAATGATTTACCACCGGTAAGAATTTTAAGACCTGCATTAACAACTACCACAGGCGCCTTATTGCCATATAGCGCGTTGGTATATGCGTATGATAAATGGAATATTGCCACTTTTTTAAAAACCAACCTGCGTTTTGAATGGTACCTGGTTAAAACCAATGCGCTTGGCACAGCTACTAATATGAGCAAAGTTGGCGAAGGCCCCACCGTTTATGTTAATATACCGCCAAATAACAACAGCTACCGTTTATACATGGTGGCTGTAAACGGCACCAATGTTAATGATGATTATGTTACATTAAATACTCCACTTAAAAATTAACAACCTTGAAAAGTACCCGTTCAAAACGTTATTTATTTATTGGTTTGGGCATTGTATTGCTGGCGGTGGCGCTCTGGCTGCTTAACCCGCTGTATCGCTCCTATTATCTTAACATTTATTACCCGGCCGATGATCGTTTACTTGCCGTTTTTAACGCTGACAATCCGGGCAGCGATTTGCAGCCGGGTAGCGTGGTGGCATATAAGGCAGTTTGGCGAAACAACGCGCTATGGTCGGACAAGGGGGATATTGAAAATGAACTGGCAAAACACAATGTAATGTTAACTGTTGAAACCTGGCTATCGGGCGTAAACTATAATACTGATGTTTTAATAGAGTTAAAAAAGGGGAAATTTGACGACCAGATACGCGAATTAGCATCCATCATTGTAAAAGCACCACACCAGGCATACATCCGTTGGAACCCGGATATGGAGGTGCCCACAAATTTTTATCCCTGGCAATATCAATCGCCGGCATCGTACATTACCGCTTTCAATTATTTTGCAAAAAAGCTAAAGCAGTATGCGCCCAACGCTAAAGTAGTGTGGAGCCCATCCGGCTATCCTGGCGATACCGAATATTGGCCCGGAAGCAAAAATGTTGATTATGTAAGCATCACCCTTGGCAGCCCATCTGAATATAGCCTTAATTATTTCCCGATGGTGAAAACACCACAGGAGATGATGAGGCAGAAATTGCACCGCATGCGGTTTATTAATAAGCCGGTTTTAATTGTGGATGTTTGGAATATTACCAAAGGCGCTTTCAATGCATCGTGGCTGGCCGAGGAGAAGGCCTACATTAACAAATACCGACAAACGGTATATTCGGATAGCAATTACGCCGATAGCTGCAAAACAAAGCCCATCAGGAAAGTACTCCAGGTTGGCGTTTTCGATCCGAATAAACGATTGCTTAATCAAAAAGCCATCAGCGTTGAACATTTATTTACCGATTTGGGACAAGTAGAACGCGGCGAATTTAAAAAAAGCTTTTTGGAGGTTACCGGCCGCCACCATGATGTTATTGTTACTATGGAGCCCTGGAAAGATGTTGCCCACAAAGCGGATACGCTTACACTGGAGAGGATATTGAATGGTACATTTGACCAGCAGATCAAAAAATTATTCAGCATCATTTCGGCAACCAATCAAACGGTTTATTTGCGGTGGATGCACGAAATGGAGATCCCTATTCACCGATATGCATGGCAAAGCCAGGACCCGGTTACCTATATTGCTGCTTACCGTTATTTTATGCAGTTTAACGGCGGCCCGGGCAAAAATGTAAAAAAAGTTTGGGGCCCTGCGGGCGACAGGGGATCGGCTGATTTTTGGCCCGGCAGCGACGTGGTTGATTATATAAGTATTGCCATTTATGGGCTGCCCGATAAAAACATAACCGACCAGGATAAGCAGGAAGCCTTCAGCAACATCTTTAGCCGAAAGTATTTCCGGATGAGATTTTTGGATAGGCCTTTATTTATAACTGAGTTTGGCGTTAAAGGATCAGAGGATTTTCAGGACAAGTGGCTTGCCGACGCCGCCAAAACAATAAATGCCAATCCGCATGTTTTTGGCGTGTGCTACTTTAACTTGTATGATAACCCCAAAGCCTGGGGCAGCATTAAAGCCCCCGACTGGAGTATGACACCCAAATCTATGTCCAAATTTTGCAGCCTGTTGAAGCAGTAATGTAAAGCGGATATATTGACAGGCTATTGCCGGAAAACAGGCGTAAGCTTGCCCGGCATTCAGGCCATTTCAGAATTTCTTTTTATTAATGATATCCATAAACCCATCCCTAAATTTTTCGCTGACAGGGATTCGTTTATCGGCAATATAAATGTGGTTATCTTCAATTTTACTAAGCTGTTCATAATTGATGATATAGGAATTATGAACCCTGATAAATGGCGGGTTAAGCTGCTCTTCAATATCTTTTAACCGGCGGTATATCAGCAATTGCTCGTGGCTGGTTACCAGCCTTACATAATCCTTTTCGCCTTCAAAATACAGGATATCTCTTAACATTATCTTCCGTAATGTTTTACCCGATTTTACAAAAAATAAATCATGGGCCTGCGCTGCATCCTGTGCTTGCTCTGGTTGGTGTTTTGCAAAATAAGCTTCTATTTTTTGTACCGATGACAGGAATCGTTTTAGGGTAATGGGTTTCAGCAGGTAGTCGACGGTGTTAAAGATGTAGCTTTCCGCAGCATATTCTGAATAAGCTGTGGTGAAAACAATTTTGGTTCGGGTTGGCAACAGGGTAGCCAACTCCATACCGGTGAGTTGCGGCATATTAATATCCAAAAAAATAAAATCAACCTGGTTTGTTTTTAAAAACGCAAGCGCTTCCAAAGCGTTATAGCATTTAGCGTTTAACTGCCACTGGGTGCTTTGTTTTATCAGCAACTCCAGCAGGTCAACCGCGTCTGGTTCGTCATCAATAATAATGCAGCTTAAATTCATTGGAGCGGTATTTTTAGCAATGCGGTGTATAACCCAGCACCGGTATCAATAGTCAGCTCAAAATCCGCACCATATAACATGGTGAGCCTTTTTGTTAAATTGGCTATCCCAAATCCCTTTGATGGCCCGGTTGCTGTTGATATAATTGTACGATTGCTGGTTTTAAAAATCAAATAACCATCTTTTTGGACCAGCGAAATATTCACCTCATTTTGCAAGAGCGACTTATCGATCCCATGTTTGAAAACATTTTCAACAAAGGTCATGAGCAACATAGGCGGAATACGCAGTTCGGGGTTATATGCCTTCTCGAAGTTAATGGTAGCGCCGTGCCTTATCCGGATTTTTTCGAGTTCCATATAATTTTCAATAAACGCAACTTCGGTGTTTACAGGTACTACATCTTTGGGGCTTTCGTCAACAAAATAGCGCATGATATCCGATAGCCGCTCTATTAAACCGGCCGATATCGGATCAACCTTATACACTTTGTAATAAATGTTATTTAACGTATTGAACAGAAAGTGCGGCTGCACCTGCGATTTAAGCAAATTAAGCTCGGCCTGGCTTTTTTGCAGCATTATTTCTTCTGTTTGTTGTTTCAGGGCAAAATAGGCAATGGATATCCGAAAAATCAGGCTGAGAACATAGATGAGTATACCGCCGGGAACATAGCCAAGCAGTGTGGGCAAACTTAGTTGCCCTGTTTTCATTAATGCATAATGCTGGTACAAGGTTATTAATAGGTAACCCCGCAAAATCCCCATAAACAACAGGAAAATTATCACCAGGATACCATACCAAACAAATTTTCCCTTCTGATAAAATACAGGGTATAAGATAAGGATGTTGCCATAAATAATAATGGCATACGATGTTGTGTTGACTACCGTATAGATAACCGATTTAGGCAAACCATCCATCGGCAACAACGAAAAGAAAATTAACAGCAGTACGGCCGCCCATATCAACACCTGGAGCTGAATAATGCCCGGTTTGTACCTGGATATTTCCATCAAATTTCCCCGTTTTTTTAAATTAAGGAACCAGCAGGCAGCATTATGAATTACTTATTCTTAATGTATGCAGGTTGCTCTATTCAAAAATACCAACCTTTTTTGTTTTCGGGTACTGTTTTACACCGTTGGGGTATTTTCCACGATAATTACAGCAAAAATTCAGATAACCGGGTGGGTATTCAGGAACCGGGAGCTACAATCTAATTCCCCGGTCAATCATTTCCGAGGCTAATTTTGCCGGAATTGGCCTACATGCACAATTTTTTTGATGCTGCAGGTGCCAGTCCACGCGCTCATCGAAGGTTGGGTTTTTAGGCATCGGATTATCCAGGTGCCATTGTTTATTTATTTTCATGCCTGTACAGGTACGTGATAAGCCTAAAATTCAGGAACTGAATCCATCGGGTATGGATAAACCAACAAGGGAACTGTTGTATTTGCAGCAATTTTTTTAGTAACGCTCGATTTAAGAAAGAAATCAAGCAGGTTGCTTCTCCGGTGAACCATCACCAGCATATCCGGCTTTTCGGTTTCCAGTACCCCGGCCAATCCTTTTTTCACATCTTCGTTAGGAAAATTACGGTAACTAATACGTTTATAATCAACCTTAAGTACCACCTCCTGCATAAACGAATTTTCTGCTTTGTTATGTTTGGTATCGGCAGGCAACTCGGGGTTCACATTGCCTATCACTATGTTGGCAGCATATTGATGCGCCAGGCCGGCTACCGCATTTATATATTTAACATCGTTGGGATCAAGGTCGCTCGCAAAAATGAGTCTTTCAATATGTTTGATCGCGGCATTTTCAGGAATCAGCAGTAAAGGGAGTTTGGTATCGTCAATAAGTTCGCGACAATTATTACCTAACACAAATGTAGATACGTTGTCGGCCCCATGGGTACCTGCAACCAGCAGCACAATGCTTTTATCTTGCTCAAGGGCTGCCAGGGTGTTTACAACCGGGCCTTCTTCGCATCGGCAGCTAATTGCGGGCATAAACGCACCTGGCAAAGGCCTTTCGTGCAGGCCGTGTTTTAGCTTATCGCATAACTTCTTTAAAGTTTTTTCCGCATCTTTTTTTATTTCTTCGTACTCGTAAACGGGCCAGGCCAACTGGGCGGCAGCCATGGGTACATCTGCCGGCACCAGGAATGCATTAAACAGCAAAACATCTGCTTTTATTTTTTTGGCCAGGTGCAGGGCATATTTGGCTATATGCTCTGAACGCTCAGAAAAATCGATAAGTACGGCTATAGTTTTCATGATGACTCAACTTTAATAAGATATTATAAAGTTGGGTAAAAGCGTTGGGCCAAAAAATGAGCCCCGTCACTTAAAAGCTTGTCCTCAATCAATATCTGCTATAAAGCAAAAGCCCTGAAACAAAAAAAGCTACCTGCTTAGCAGATAGCTCCCGTAATATATGATGGACTTTTGCAAAAGTCGGGCTTATATGCCAATTACGCTACGGCCCATACCGGCGGCTAAAATGGCTTTGTTTTCAACTAAATGGGTTACAGCAAAGTTGCTGCTTTTAACATTCGACTGAATTGCCCTGTTAAGGTTTAATTCTTGTGTTGCGCCTTTTAAATCTGCTGTCGCGTTATCTTTTACAGTTAAGGTAGTGCTAAAAGCATCTAAGTTTAAACTAGCTACCGCGTTGTTATGTAAATCAACGTTAAATTCAATTTTTGACAGTTTACCGAATGATGTTACGGATGAGTTATCAAATACCGAAACTGAACGCAGGTCGGCAGCGCTTACCCAAACTACCAGTTTTTCGGTGGTATAAGAGGCAATGCTTAATACGCCATTTTTGGTTTGCACCAAAGCACGTTCGGCATAGTATTTATTGTAAACTTTTACCTGGTCGCGGGTGGCATCAGAGATGTATAACTCTACATTACCATGAACTTCTATTTTATTGATGGTGCTGATATCATTTAATACAGTGAAGGCATCAATTGTTAGTGACTTGGCGTAGGTTGATTGTGTTAATCCTAACACAACAACAAACATTGTGATTACGGATAAAATTTTGGTTTTCATTTTTGTATTTTTTTAATTGTAATTGTTAATTAATTGCATTGCTTACCTATGAATGCAACCAAAAAACGGGGCCAATTTTAACCCGATATTGTCGCCCTGTGGGGTTATATATTGGTGTCCTGTTTTCCACTGCAAAGGTGTGATTTCCTGGCATGAGAATATTCATCTTAGTGTAATAATTACACTAAGATTTAAAAGAACTTCATATTATATAAAAATCATATATATAATTGACTATCAATATATTATACAACACCTACGACTCTTGCTATGCTATGTAAAGTTATTTATGCCAGCATCCTATCCCTCAAGAACAGTTTTCGGGCGGCGTAAAATGACGTGGCGTGCTGAGTTTTTTTACGGCGAATAGTACATTTATGACACCGGTAGGGCAGACAAATACATCTTGGTTAGCATGAACCGCACCAATCGCAGGCCTATACTGGACCCTGCTAATTATTCAGCTACAACAATAGTAGATTTGACTACGCCATGGAACCTTCGGATACATATCTTTGAACTGACAAAATAAGGAGCGGTGAAGATGATTAGTTAGGAAATTGCCGTTGCCTTTTACTAAAATTAAGTATATTGTGATATGCCAAATACGCAACCCAGGCGGTTTAAAACAATCAGCGAATTTCACCAGTTCAGGGGTTTGCCTAAGCCGGAGCATCCGTTAATAAGCGTTATAAACTTAGAAACCGTTACCCAGGTACCCGGTGCCGAAATGAGCATGGTAAAAGATTTTTATTCGGTTGCATTAAAAAGAAATTTTAATGCGCGAATGAAATACGGACAGCACGATTATGATTTTGACGATGGTATCATGTTTTTTATGGCACCCGGCCAGGTGTTAAAAATTGAGACCGATTTGAATGCCGCATTAAATCAGTCCGGGTGGATGTTATTATTTCATCCCGATTTTTTGTGGAACACGCCTTTGGCTAAATCAATTAAGCGCTATGAGTATTTTGATTATTCGGTAAAAGAAGCCTTGTTTCTGTCGGAGAAGGAGGAAAACATAATTGGAGCGATGATGCAAAACATCCAGCAGGAATATCATTCAAACATTGATAAGTTTAGCCAGGACATCATTATCGCTCAAATTGAAGTATTGCTCACCTACTCCGAACGGTTCTATCAACGCCAGTTTATTACCCGTAAAATAGCTAACCACCAGGTTCTTGATCGCTTGGAAGCTATTCTTGCCGCCTATTTTAGCAGCGAGGCCCTGGCACAAAAAGGACTGCCTACAGTTACTTACATTGCCGAAACACTAAATGTATCGCCCAATTACTTAAGCGGCTTATTAAAAATATTAACAGGACAAAGCACCCAGCAGCACATTCACGATAAGCTGATAGAAAAGGCAAAAGAAAAACTATCCACTACCAGTTTATCAGTAAGCGAAATTGCCTACGAATTAGGGTTCGAACATCCCCAATCGTTTAGCAAATTATTCAAAACAAAAACCCATTTTTCGCCGCTGGAGTTCAGGCAATCGTTCAATTAACGGGCGGTAACATGGGGAGAGGCTGCCTTTAGGGGCAAAGGCTGCCTCTTCCTATAGTGCCCTCGCACAAGAGATCACAAGATCTGCGCTAAAATGGAACGTAGCGCTCACACAACGTCATCCGCAGGCTAAATACAACCTACCCCAGTTTTACACCTTTTACATACTGGTTCAGTTTTTCCAAGTTCTGTTTCAGCCCTTCGTCGGCTTTAAAGGTTTTTACAACCTGTATAAATTGCTCGTGCGACTCGAACAGCATATGCCAGCTGAGCTCCGTTTGTTCGCCCTTTGCATCAAACTCAATGGTGGCAACAAACTTAGGGCTACTTACATGTTCATATACTATTTTTTTAAGCGGGATAACCTCTTTGAATATGCTTTTGTTTTTATAATCAGTTCCGTCGGGGCCATGCATTACCAGGTCCCACTCGCCTTCGGGCTTAACATCCATTTTACTAATGGTGTTTGTAAAACCGTTTGGGCCCCACCATTTGGCAATATGCTCTGGCTGGGTCCATACTTCCCATACCAGTTCAACCGGGGCATCCAATGTTCGGGTTAGGCGTAATTCGCGGTCGGCAGTGTTACTTTTTGTGTTTTCCATTTCGTTCATTTTTTAATTGTACTACATAGTTTTCAAGATTATCTAATTTACTTTCCCAATGCTGGCGGTACTGGTCTATCCAGGCCGATACCTCGCCGAGCTGATCGAGGCGGGCTTCGCAAAACCTGTCGCGTCCATGTTGCTTAACGGTAATAAGGCCGCAATCGGTCAGGATCTGGATATGCAACGATATGGCCTGGCGTGTAACATCAAAGTTTGCGGCTATAGTATTCACATTATGCTGCTGCGTAGCAATCATGTTAATTATCGCTCTCCGCGTAGGGTCGGCTATGGCCTGGTAAACGTCTCGTCTGGTTTTCATTATTTGCAAGTACTTACTTGCAAATATAAACGCAAGTATTTACTTGCGCAAATGTTTTTTATTTAAGTTTCCACCCGTTGTACCAGGCTGTTATATGTTAAAATATTTTTTTACCAGGAAAACAATTAGCTGAATACCATATCTTTAACTATCGTTAAAAATGTACCGGAAACTCATTTTACTTTTATTGCTGAATGGCGTATGGGTTGCTGCGCACTCACAAAAGCTGGATAAAATCCAGTTTTATCGAAGGGGATATTAGGTGGCCTGATGAATGAAGCCGTGGCGGCGGCCACCATGAAGTTTAAAAGAATCATGAAGCAATAGCATAAGAGGCAATTAGGAGTTGGCAATTCATCGAAATGTTATATTCGACATCAAAAATTAAAATGGACTTTTGGGGAACACTATTTATAGGAGCTACTTCTATAATAAAGCCACAGTGCCATCCCCAACCCTATCATTACCATAGCCATGCTAAACGGAAAAATATACATCAACCCGAACTGGCTGGCCACAAAACCAACCAGTGGGCCGGTTAAGCCCAACGACATATCGATAAACAGGCTGTAGCCGCTCAGCGCAGCCCCTTTGTTAGATGCAGGCACCAGTTTAACCGCCTCGACACCAAGTGCCGGGAATACCAGCGAAAAACCAAGCCCGGCAATACCCGCGCCTATTACAGCCAGGTAAGGCATAGGGGCCAGCCATAGCACCAGTAAACCAACCACCTCTACCGAAAGGCAAACGAGGGTTGTTTTCATGCCACCATATTTGTTAATGGCTTTTGAAAACAACAAGCGCCCCAAAATAAACATACCACTAAAGGCCGACAGGCACAATACTGCTCCCTGCCATTTCAGCGCCATGTAATACAGCGTTATAAAGGTTGAAATAGTACCAAAACCCAGGCCGCCAAGCCCCATAGCAATACCGTACGGTGATACTTTTTTGAGCACCTGCAAAAAGCCCTGGCGGGGCGCTTTACTGCTGCCTTGCAACGCCGTTTTATTTTTGGCATATAAAAAACCTCCAAAGGCAAGCACCGCAATCAGTAAACTAATGGCGCCCAAACCAAAACTATTACTGATGATAACTCCAAGCGGCGCGCCCACAGCGATACCGCCGTAGCTGGCAATACCATTAAATGATATTGCTTTGGCTGTGTGCTCGTCGCTGGTGGCAAATATGGCCCAGTTTATGGGGCTCGATCCTACAAAGCCTTCGCCTATACCGGTTACCAGCCGGGTAACTATCAGCATACCCAGGCTTATCAGCGGCGTATCGCGCAGCAGCCAGGCAAAAAGCAGCATTACGCCGCTTACGGTAAAAGCAGCCATGCCCATGGTAACCGCAGGCTTTGGCCCCCGTTTATCTACCATGTTACCGGCAAACATGCGGCATAAAAAGGTAGTGATATACTGCAGGCTGATGACGATGCCCGCTACCACAGCGCTAAACCCCAGTTTTTGATGGATAAATACCGGCAGCACAGCCAGCGACAGCCCGATGGACACATAGGCGATAAACGTAAATGCTACAAAACCGATTATGGTTAAGCTAACCTTTGATGATGTAGTATCTGTGCCAATTTCTGCCTCCATGCGTATTCAATATTAATAATAACGCAAATTTAAGGATATGACAGTCAGCAAGGTAATTTAGATCGTGTATTTTTTACACTTTACATTGATATAACATTTTCAGGTTAAGTCTAAGTCGTAAGTCCTAAGTCTGAGTTGTCATTTTTGACTTAAAACTCAAGACTTTCGACTAAATACTTGCCCCACATCCTCAAAGCATTAAAACTTAATACTCAAGCTTAACGTTCCTCGGGTTGGGTTTTGAGGCGCCAGGCGGAACGACCAGTATTTTTCGTTGGTCAGGTTATCCAGCTTAAAGCCTATGCGGTATTTAGGCTTATCGTAAAATACCGTGGCATCAATGGTAGTATATGATGGGATAACAAATTTAAATGTTTGTGTATTGGTTTGGTACGATTGGCTGCCGTAGTTGCCCCCTACCCCGGCGCCCAGGCCCTGCAGCCCGCCGCTTACAATACGATAACTCATCCACAGGTTTGCCAAACGCGCGGGGCCGGCGTTGGCCGGGCGTAAACCTTGCAGGCCGGTACCTGCGGCGGCGTTTGTTATTTTACTATCATTATAGGCAAAGCCTGCAACAATATTAAAGCCTTTAAACGGATTGGCAATCAACTCCGCTTCGATACCTTTGCTTAGCTGTGTACCTGCCTGGGTCGAAAAGCCGGCGTGCGCGGGGTCGTCCATGGTGGTATTGGTTACCGAAATATCGTAGTAACTCACTGTCGAGCTGATTTTATGATCCCAGGCATCAACTTTTATCCCGCCTTCCCACTGGTTGGCATATTGCGGCTTAAATGGGGTATTATCAAAACTGGTGGCACTTACGTTGTTAAACCCATTCATATAATTGCCAAATAACGATACCTGCCCTTTAACCAGTTCGTAAACCATACCCAATTTGGGCGACCAGGCCGTTTGCTTAAAATTGCCCGTTATTTTGCCATCGGCCGGCGTATAAGCGCCTTTGTTATCAAACCTGTCAATACGGATGCTGGCCATGGCGTTTAACCTATCGGTAATGTTAAACACATCTGATACATAGGCCGCATATGAGCTTTGGTTATTCTGAACGTAATCGCTGGCTTTAGGCGTAGCTGCCGCAACCAGTGCCGAAAGTTTATCGGCAGTAAAATTGTTGTACGCCGCTCCCGGGTCAAGGTAGCTTATAGCGGGCATTGTTACGGTAACATTGGCATTATTGCTTTTTTGGTTATAATACTCCACCCCAGCTACAATACGATTCCGGAACTGACCGATCTTAAAATCGCCTATAAAATTTTGCTGAACGTTGGTTATGTAGTACGGGTAATCTTCTTTGGTAGCCTGCTGTTTTATCTTTTTTACACTATCAACCAGGGTTAACAGGGTAACAAACCCCTTGGTGCTTGAGTAGGTTTTATTAAACATGGTCTGCGATTTCCAGTTATCTGATATCTTGTATTTTATCAGCCCGTAAACGTCAATTTGCCTGCTCAGGTAATCAACACTGTTATTGGCGAAGGATCGTTTGTAGTCAATCCCCAGGTCTTTAACATTATAAATCTTTCCTTTGGTATCCGGTGCCAGGCGGTAGGCCGATGTCGCATTTGAATTGCCTATTTCTAAATTTAAATCAACCGATAAACGATCGTTTACGATATAGGTAATGCTGGGGGCCACAAAAAAGCTGCGGTTAAAACCGGCATCCTGAAAGCTGTGCTCGTTATGCAAAGCGGTATTAACCCTAAACAATACGGTTTTATCTGCATTTAGGGGCAGGTTTACATCGGCAGTAAGCCTGTTAAGGTCAAAGCTACCGGTTTGGTAGGCAATTTCGGTGCGGGCGGTTTCAAAGGGTTGTTTGGTAACCCGGTTAAACAAACCGCCAAACGATGCAAGGCTGCTGTTAAATAAGGTACCGGTGGGGCCTTTAATGGCCTCAATCTTTTCAATATCCGCCGGGTCTATACTGTTAAAATTATAGCCGGCAACACTGTTACGGATAAAATTGCCGGTTACAAAACCGCGCGACAACAAGGTTGTGCGCCCGTTGTTATATACCAGCGGAACGCCGGTACCCGGAATATTTTTAAATCCATCTACATAACTGGTTACCACCTGCTCTTTCATCAGTTCGCTGGTAACTACACTGTACACTTGCGGGTTCTCAAGGTTTTTGAGGGGCAGGCGGGCAACATCTTCGGTTTCCTTTTTCAAAAACTTGTTGTGCTTGGCGCTTTGTATGTAAACCTCCTGCAATTGCTTCCCGCCTTCGCTCAAAACAAAATTTACAGTAGTGGTTTCGCCGGCGGTTACGATTATCTGCCTGGTTTGGGTTTGCAGGCCAATAAAACTGGCAACCAATGTGTAGTTGCCTGGTTTAATATTTTTAATGATATAATGACCACTTTGCGTGGTAACCTCGCCCTGGCTGGTTTCGGTAATGGTAATATTTACATATTCCGCGGCTTTACCGTCGGCTGTTTTTACTGTTCCTTTTACCGCTCCGTTTGATGCAACCTGGGCAGATACCCGGCAAGAAATTATAAGGAGCGCAAATAAAGAGGCGAGTTTTATACCGTTGAAGACTTTTAATAAAACGGGGCGGAATTTAATAGATGTTGAGGGGCAGGTAGGGGTAAAATGCATAGTTTTACTTAAATAATAAATTTTAACAGATTGTTATTTGCTCGGTATGAAGTTTGGCGACCAAGTGCCGGGCTATTTTTTGTGCAAAGTTATTTTTATTTAGATTAATTACAAATAAGAAGGGAAACTAATTAGCATATCTAATGTATCGTGGTTATTTTAGTAAATTCCACTATGAAAATTTTGCCCGCGTTAAGGGAATTTAAATACCTGCTGGTCTTCACATTTTTAGCTGTCGGCAGTCATTTAAAGGCCCAGGAAACCTACACCATAAAAGGCACCGTACGCGATGATACCGGCCCTTTGCCGGGGGCAACCGTTTTCCTTACGGGTACCAAAGCCATTACAGCCTGCGATAATGATGGTATATTTCACCTTGATCATGTTTCGCCGGGGCAGTATGTTTTGGTGGCCAAAATGATTGGGTTCGAGCCGCTTTCCATGCCGGTTGTTGTTAAGAATCACACAGTACAACTGGGCCTGGTTTTAAAAACCAATACTAATAAACTCAAAGAGGTTATCATTACTGCCGATAATAATTGGGAAGAGCATTACCGGGAGTTTAAAAAATGGTTCCTGGGTACCACCCCAAATGCCGGCGATTGTGATATTTTGAATCCCAAAGTATTATTTTTCCACTACGATAAGCAGAGCCTTACGCTTACGGCAAGCGCCGATGAGTTCCTGATCATTCAAAATAAAGCCTTAGGCTATCGCATAAAATACCTGTTAACCAATTTTGAGTACGATAACACCAATAATATTCTACGGTACCAGGGTTATCCGTCTTTTGAAGAAATGCCCGCTAAAACCGTTAAGGAAGCAGCCCGATGGAAAAAGAACAGGGAAACAGCTTATAACGGATCTATCATTAATTTGATGAAAGCCATTTATAACGATAAGGTTTATGAAGCCGGCTTCGAGATTTATAAACTGCTGCATAAGCCGCCCATCGGCACAAAATATAGCAATGAAAACCGCATGACCTTTGATGACCACCAAGTAACGGTCGATTCGCTGGTGACGCCTGCTGCCGATAATTTAAAAAACTTCACGTTTAAAGATGCCTTGTTTGTGGTTTACACCAAAGAGCGCAACCCCGCAGGGTTTGAAAACAGCGGATTTAAAATTGAGAGGCCCGTACGGGCAAAATTCCCTAACGGGCAAATGTCGATGGTTAACCTGTTGGAAAACAACATAACTATTGATAGCCAAGGCAATTACAGCCCAACCAATGGCCTTTTATTTGAAGGCTTTATGGGATGGGAACAAATTGCCGATTTAACGCCGTTGGAATTTGGGAAGGAAGAAAAATAAAGCCATATTTAGATCTCTATATAAACCAAAATGTTAAAAAAAGGCGAACACATTGAAGGTACCCCAACCGAGCTACAGGTACTGCTTAACCAGGAACCCGAGGCTATGGAGTTTTTTGAAAGCCTATCTAAATCATACAAGCAGGGTTACTGCGATTGGGTAGGCTCGGCAAAGCAGGAAGATACACGCAAAGTGAGGGCCGATAAGGCAATGATCATGCTTCGGAATAAGCAAAAAACGTTGAAGACTTAAGATGCGATCATCCTTGATAATCTGTTTAAAAACCATTAACATCTTTAAAGATTAACAAATGTGGTATTTGGGATCCTGGTTAAGGTGCGGCCTTTTTATTACTCTATGTATCATTGCCCTCACATTCAGTTGCCAACAAAAGTCAGTTGAGAACGGTTCCTTTGTTAAAATCGAATCAGATCTGAGCAATTTTGGGGTAGAATCAGAATGGTATCCGTCAATCCATTGCCTGATAAACCTGGCAAATAATTCAAGTAGCTGTAAAAAAACCTACGATAACTCTAAGTACAAAGATTCTACTTATTCGTTAAATAAAAACGACATGCAACAAATTGACAGGATACTCAAGCATACTGATTTAAAAAAATTGAAAAATAAATATTCTGTTAGCGTTCCAGATCAGCCCAAATCGATAATAACGTTTTATACCGCTACAGACAAAATTGTAATTGAAGATTATGGATTACAGGGAGAATATCCTTTGCAGGACTTATATAAAATAATTTACAAGCTCTGACCAATATGCCACTTATACCCCACATCTGCACCACCTGCGGCGTACAATACCCTCCATCGGCCACGCCGCCATTAGCCTGCAAAATTTGCGAAGACGACCGCCAGTATGTAAACCCAAAGGGACAAAGCTGGATAACGCTTACCGGTTTAAATCAGCGCTATAAAAACGTAATTGAGCAGGTTGCCCCAAATTTGTATGCCATTTATACCGGGCCCGCTTTTGGTATAGGGCAGCGTGCCCACCTGCTGATAACTCCAAACGGTAATATTTTATGGGATTGCATCAGCAATATTGACCAGGAAACTATTGCCGAAGTGAATAAACTTGGCGGCATCAAAGCCATCGCCCTATCGCACCCGCACTATTTTACCACGATAGTGGAGTGGAGTAAAGCCTTTGGCGATGCACCTGTTTACATTAATGCACTGGATGAAGAGTGGCTTTGCCGGAAGGATGCACCATTACATTTATGGGATGAGCAGGAAATTACCTTGTGGGACGATATTAAATTGATACGCAGCGGCGGTCACTTCCCCGGAGGCAGCGTTTTGTACAGCCCGCAAAATGACGGCTTATTGTTAGTTGGCGATGTGATACAGGTAAGTCCCGACCTTAAATCGGTATCATTTATGTATAGCTATCCCAATCTTATCCCACTGCCCAAAAAGGATATTTTGCAAATACAGCAATCCATCAGTCACCTTAAATATCAAGCCATGTATGGTGCTTTTGGTCGTTATATTTTAAAAGACGCTATGGCGGTGATGGATTTTTCGGTAAACAGATACCTGCGCATTTTTGAAGAATAATGTTTTAAACCAGTCTTGTTTTTTGAAACCGATATTGCAGGCGCTCGTACATATCGCCCACAAAAAGCCGCTCGTCCACCACCGTAAAACCCAGGCTGGTATACATAGATTTTGCCTTGGGGTTATTTTTGCTAACCAGCAGGCCTGTGGTGAAATACCCTTTATCAGCTGCATATTCGGCAAATGCTTTAATGAGCTTTTTGCCTATCCCCTTACCCTGGTGACCGGGGAATACGCTTAGGCAATCAATATAATATTCGCCGGGCTGGGTTTCGTCTTCCACCGGTTGTTCAAAGCCGTAAGTTGCTTTAATGTATTGCAAAAACGGCCCCCTTAATGCGGCCAGTTTAGCACCATCATAACCGATGATCATGCCGCAAAGGCCGGATTCATCCTGGTAAACTAAAGCATTTTCATAACTGTATTGATTGCCTGTTTTACCGGCGAACAGCTCAAAAAGGGAACCGGCCTCGTTTACATCCCTACCATTTACAAATTTCGGCGCGAGTTCACCCATGGCAAGGATAATGAGTTGGCTTAGCGTGGGTGCGTCTGCGGCTGTTGCGGACCTTATCATATCGTAAAGTTAGTTAATATAACCACCGTACAGTAATATGCTTGAGTGAACATCTTATATAAATATATTTGTTATATAAATCACATTTGCCTTTGTGTTAAAAAAGGGAGGGAAAGTGCGATTCTTCTCTCGGGAACTAAAATAATTGCAGGGCGTTTACCTGAACGCGGGAGGCGCAATTATGCGTCTCTACGGAAAAAATGCGCACCTTTTCATTTCTTGTTGTAGGTCAAGTTTCCCCAACCAATGTCACCGTACTTTTGATGTAAATAAAACAGCAACTCATAAAATAATCGACATCATGGAAAATACAGTAAACGGCATTCACCACATTACAGCAATAGCAGGCAATGCCAAACGCAATTATAATTTTTATGCCAATGTACTGGGTTTACGCCTGGTTAAAAAAACAGTAAACTTCGACGATCCTGAAACTTACCATTTATATTATGGCGATAAAGAAGGTACGCCCGGTACTATCCTTACTTTTTTCCCCTGGGAAGGTATTACTGCAGGTCGCAGGGGTGCACGCCAGGCTACCGAAATTGGTTACTCGGTTCCTGAAAACAGTTTTGATTTTTGGCTGAAACGTTTTGATGCCAACAATATCATATATAACAAGGTATCCGAAAAATTTGGTGAGCCATACCTTACCGTTTTAGATCCCGACGGCTTAAAACTGGAACTGATAGCTTCAAAAACTGCCGATAACCGTTTGCCATGGGAAACTACAGATGTTAAGGCCGAAAACGCCACCAAAGGTTTCCACAGCGTAACCATTACAACCAATAAAATGCAGCCTACTGCCGATATTTTAACCGGTGTGTTTGGCTACCGTTTACTGGAGCAGCACGTAAACCGTTACCGCTTTATTACCGATGCAGTTGAAAATGCCGCCATTGTTGACCTGGTTGAGGTTGCCGGCGAAGTTGCTGGCCATGTAGCCGGCGGATCGGTTCACCACGTTGCATTCCGCGTTAAAAACGAGGAGGTGTTGATGCAATACCGCGAGAAAATTGCCGCCCTTGGTTTGCATATCACCGATAAAATAGACAGGAACTATTTTTACTCGCTGTACTTCCGCGAACCAGGTGGTGTATTGTTTGAATTGGCTACCGATAATCCCGGTTTTGCTGTTGACGAACCGGTTGACGAATTGGGTACCCATTTAAAATTGCCTGCTCAACACGAAAGGTTCCGCAGCACTTTAGAGAAAACATTACCTCAATTATATTGATCATGTACGCACATCAAAAAAACTATATAACCACAGGCACCCCGGCAACCGAAGCCGGGGCCGCCCTGGTCATGATTCACGGCCGTGGCGGCACTGCCCAAAACATTGCCAGCCTGGCCGATAGCTTAAATGTGCAGGGTATGGCCATTTACGCCCCGCAGGCAACCAATAATAGCTGGTACCCCTACAGCTTTATGGCAGGTGATAAAATGAACCAGCCGGCTTTAAACTCGGCTTTGGATACAATAGATCAACTGGTGCAACAGATTAAAACTGACGGCATCTCCGAAGAAAAAATTTATTTCCTCGGATTTTCGCAGGGGGCCTGTTTAACGCTGGACTATATTACCCGCCATGCCAAAACATATGGCGGTGCCATGGCGTTCACCGGCGGCCTGATAGGCGAGGTCCTCGACCTTAATAACTACCAGGGTAATTTTAACGGGACACCCGTACTGATAACCACCGGTAACCCCGACCCGCATGTACCATTAACAAGGGTTGAGGAAAGTGTTGCCATCATCAAAAATCTCGGTGCTGATGTAACCCTTAAAGTATACCCCGACCGGCCGCATACCATCACCCAACAGGAGATTGACCTGGCCAACCAGCTGGTATTAAATAATTATTGATAGTTAATAGCTCCGTTAAACTTCCGTGTTTAATACATCGGAAGTTTAGCGACATGGCTATAACCAAGCCTTATCTATGCAATCAATACCGATTCGGCCAGGGCTATAAAATATTCTGCACCATAAATTAAAGCTTCGTCATTAAAATCATAAGCCGGGTGATGCAGCGGCATCGACTTTTCGCCATTGCCAATCAAGGCAAAATTGCCAGGTACATGCTTTAAAAACTGCGCGAAATCTTCAGATACCGTTACCGGTTTAAAGCTGCTATCAATATTACCCGGATCAAATATTCTGGCGGCTGCTCGTAACGCCGCTTTTGTGCAATGGTCATCGTTAATAAGCGGGATAAATTCGTGGGAGTATTTTACCTCCACGATGCTATCATAAGCCAATGCGGTACCGGCTGCCAACCGCCTCATTTCGGTTTGGATGGTTTGGCTCACTTCGGGCAAAAAGCTGCGGGCGTCGCCTTTTAATATTACCTGGCCAGGTAAAGCATTGCGGGTGCCGTTCGTAATAAATTCGGTGACAGATACAACGGCTATATCGGCAGGGTTTACCCGCCGGGAAACGATAGTTTGCAAATCCATCACCAGCGAGCTGGCTGCTACCAGAACCTCGCGCCCCGTATGCGGGCGCGATGCATGGCCGCCAAGGCCGGTCAGTGTAATTTCAAAAAGGTCTTCGGCCCCCATAAGCGGCCCCGCGCAGGTGGCAAAATGCCCAACCGGCAAGCCCGGCCAGTTGTGGATGCCATAAACAGCATCAAACGGAAAGCGTTGCAGCAGGCCATCGTTAAGCATGGCCAGCGCCCCCTGGCCCCATTCTTCGGCTGGTTGAAAAATGAAATATATGGTGCCGTTAAACGTGCTTTCGGTTGCCAGCCATTTGGCAGCGCCTAAAAGCATAGTGGTGTGCCCATCGTGTCCGCAGGCATGCATTACGCCATCGTTCTTTGATTTGTAGGGATAATTGCCTTGCTCGGTTATGCGCAGCGCATCCATATCGGCACGCAACGCTATCGATGTTGTACCGGTTCCTTTTTTTAGCGTACCAACTACACCGGTGCTGCCTATGCCTTCGGTTACGTCGTCCAGGCCAAATTCGCGCAGCTTGGCAGCTATAAAGGCAGCGGTTTGTTGTTCTTCAAAACCAAATTCGGGGTATTGGTGTAGATCCCGTCGCCAGTAACACATTTCTGTACGCAATGCCTGCATATTTAAGCTGCTCATTTTTTGACGTTGATGAATGCAGGTTAATGATTTACGCCGCCCGCAAACTGCTTTTCGCCGGCTTTTACGGCTAAAGTTAGCCGGTTTTCATCGGGCGGTTTAGGGCAGGAGTAATTGGGACTGAATGCGCAATATGGATTATAGGCTTTATTAAAATCGACAACCAGCGCAGCACCTTTAAAATCAGTTGTCTTAAGATCGATGTACCGGCCGCCGCCATAAGTTTCCTGTCCGTTGGTATCATCGGTAAAGGGCAGGAACAAATAATTGCTGAACATAGGATTTTGCGACAGGTAAATACTTTTGTAAACCGTAAGTTCCATCGGCTTGCCCTGCAATATGAATTTCAGCAGGGCATATTTAACGTACTGGCTGCCTGTTCCATGAAAAACGGGCATCACAAAATTGGTTTCGTTGCTTAGCAGCGTTACTTTACAGGTAACCCGGTAAGTGCTGTCGGCATCGTAAAAGCGCAGGTTTTTAAGGTCGTCCTTTTTTAATGGCGAGTGGGTATCGGTCAAAAAATCGTTCATATAACCCTGGCGAAACTGGTCTATTTGCGCTTTATAGTCCTGCGCAAAACAGTTGAGGCCGGTCATAAAAAGCAGGATCAGGAGGTATCTCATAAGTGTGTATATCATTGCCTTAATAGTTAGCGGCAATATATAAAATTACAATACTTAATACCGAATGAAATGAAAGAAGCAGTTTAATTATTGAGGGATAATGCCTGGCTGTAATCCCCGGTTGTTGCTTTTTGTTTATCGGCGGCTATTTCGTTTTGCACCGTTTTGCTGGTAAATATGGCAACCCCAAGGTCGGCCTTGTACTGGTACCGTAACGAAAGAGTTAGCAGGCTCGAATTCCAGTTATAAATATCTGAGTAGTTATCGGGCTTGTCGGTAAACTGGCCATACATGCTGATGAATTTTTGTAAAACTTTATACGCATCCGTTATTTTAAAAAACAAGTAAATATTCACAACCTTATCTTTATAAGCGCGGATGCCTACCATGTCAAGGTTTAAGCTATCGCCCAAAGTCAACACATTGGGGTCATTATAAGCATATTTTAAGCAACTGTCGGCATCAACACGGCCATCGCCATCAAGGTAGGATAAGTTAGCTGTTTGGAGGTCCTTAATATCAGCGCCTAAAACAACATTGTTGCCGGGGCCGTTATTTAATGTTAAGTACGTTATGGAGCCCGTTTTAAGCGACTGGGCATTTGCCATAAACCACTGGCAGCTTATAATGATAAATAGGGCTATTTTGATCCCTGAAATAGCCTTATGGTAAATTCTTTTTTCCATATCTCTCCACCTTGCGTATTGATGGAGAGACAAGTTTGATACCGAATTTTAATCGGCACGTTATTTTGGTTAATTTTTGATTAAATTGTAAATAAAGTGTGCAACAAAAACAGAACATTGCAACTATTTACAATCGCTCCGTTCTGTTTTAAGTACAAAAATTTCCTACCGGTTAAAAAAATGTCTGAAATATTATGCAGCTTTATTTTACGGCCCATTCATGAATACCGGCCGAGTTATCAACAGGAAGCTGGATTTCCATCCGCAAAGCGGTAGTATTTACCGGCTCAAAACTTACCGTGTTAAAGTTATCTTTGCCAATGGTATAAGGCGTTGTGTTTTTTACCGGCACCCATTGCCCATCTTTTTTATACAATATTTTGTACGATGCCGGGATACGGCAACCGCCCCATGGTCCATCATCAAACCAATACACTTTTGATTCGCTTACGGTATGCGCCGCGTCAAAATCGTACTGTACAAATTCAGTGGTATCCTTAGCGGGCCACCAATGCATAAAGGGGAAGCTGTTATCGTTGGAGCTGGCCGGTTCATACTGGTCTTTGATAGATGCAAACATCTTTTTATTTTTTAATGATGCACTTACTTTACTGGTACTTGCAATGGTAGGTGCCGGTTGCGGTCTGGATGCTGATGCCTCGTAAGGGATCCAAACCGTCATTTCGCTTGGCCCGCGGTTAGCCCAGGCATAGTAGGGAATGGCTTTTACCTGCTGGCTGGTTTCGGTAAGCTTATTGCTGTTGAGCTGTCTCTTGGTGCTTTTGCCATCGGCGTTAATTACATCTACACCGTTTAACAGGTCGGCCTGGTAATTGGCGTTTGCTATGGCGTTTTTATCTATCATGATGTTTTGTACCAGGCTATCGCGGTTATCCGGACCTTCCAGGCAATAAACAATAGGGCCGCGCTCGAAGGCAAAACGGTCCCGGTCATCTTTTACTTTTTGGTTGGCTAACACCTTTTCGGTTTCCATAGGCAGGTTAAGGCTTACCTTATCGCCTTTTTTCCAGCTGCGTTTTAGTACGGCGTAACCTTTTTCGGTTACAAATGAGGTTGCTTTGCCATTGAGAGATAACACGACAGGCAGCTGTACTTTATTCATAAACGAATATAAATCGCCGGGAACAGGCTGCTGTTTAGCCCATCCGGGGATGCGTATCCTTAGGGTAAATGCTATTGTTTTTACCGGGTTAACGGTAATATCAACTTTGCCTTTCCAGGGGTAATCAGTTGTTTGCACAATGTTTACATTGCCCGATGTTAGTTTAATATTGCTTGTGTTGCTCATGAACAGGTTAACATACAGGTCGTTTTTGTTTTTGGCATATACATAGCCCGGTAACGATGGCAAAAAGCGTGTCATGTTACTGATGCAACAGGCGCAACTTATCCAGGCGCTGCGCTGGTGCTGGTTCATGGATGCCAGCGGGTTGGGGTAAAAAAAGCGGTCGCCACTAAGCGAAACGCCCGAAAGCAGGCCGTTGTACAGCGTACGCTCCAGCACATCAATATATTTAGCATCGCCGTGCAGTAAAAACATGCGGTTGTTCCAGTAAACATTGCCAATGGCCGCACAGGTTTCGGCATAGGCCGACATGTTGGGCAACTGGTAAGCATCGCCAAAAGCTTCGCCGTTGCCGGTTGCGCCAATACCGCCGGTTATGTACAATTTTTTGTTAACCACATCGCCCCAGATATCATCAATGGCGCTCAGGTATTTGGTATCGCCGGTTAAGGCTGCAATATCGGCCATGCCGGTATACATGTAGGCCGCTCGTACAGCGTGGCCTTCGGCCTCGTGCTGGTCAACCACTTTTTTATTGGCCTGATTGTATGAATCGCCTTTGGGGCCGCGTACATCCAAAAAGAATTTGGCCAGGTCAAGGTATTCTTTTTTACCGGTAACGCGGTACATCTTGGATAGGCCTATTTCCACAATCTGGTGGCCGGGGTACTCTTCAATTTTACCGGGTCCAAAGGTTTTTACCAGCAAATCGGCGTTTTTTATCGCGATATTAAGCAAAGTACGTTTGCCGGTGGCCTGGTAATGGGCAACGGCGGCTTCGTACAGGTGCCCGCAATCATACAGTTCGTGGCTCAGCACCTCTTCGTTCACCCAGCGTTTGTCGCCTATCCACTCGTGTGGTTTTTTGGCGTTTACGGTGCGGAAGGTATATAGGTAACCATCAGGCTCCTGTGCGGCCCCAATAATGCCAATGAGGGTATCGATGTACCTATCCAGCGCAGGGTTCTTTTTATTTTGCATGGAATATGATGCTCCTTCGATGGCTTTATACACATCGGTATCATCAAATGGGAATTCGCTTAACTTATCGCCATCCAATTGTTTGGCGGCGCGTAAAAAGTTGTCCATTCGGCCATTCTTTTTGCACTGCGCAAGTACGTAAGGGATAGTTACATTGGCATTTACAGTCATTTTAGGCTCCCAGAATTTATCGTTTACGTGCACACTGGTAAATGCTACAGGTTGAATAGGATAATCTTTTTGCTGGGCAAATAAGTTGCTGCTTAAACCTAATACCGATGCCGAAAGCAGGCCGGCTATTTTAATTTTACGGGTCATCATATTTTAGTTTTTTACCATGCGGCTGCCATATACCGGGCCGGCACTGTTATCTTTTTTAGGTAATAATTTAACGCTTACTTTTTGCTTGCCTTTGGTTAACTCGATGGGGATCAGGTAACTGATATCGTAAAAACGGCTCTCTTTATACTTGTTTAAATCCTCGGTTGCTACTTTTGTGCCATCTATCATAATGTCAAATGTGCGGCCGCGGTTATCCATGCCCCAATAGGTGTTAATGAGTGTGTTTTGGACACTTGCATCAACCTTCATATCAAAGGTAAAATAGCCACCGTTCTCTGTCGACCGCCATTTCTTTTGATGGTCCTCGCCGGTGGTAGTGTTTTCGCCGGCAAAATTATGGTCGCGCTCGGGCTGCATTTCGCCTATGCGTAAAACATCGGTAGTGTGGGCTTCCAGCTCCTGTTGCTTTTTCTTTTGCTCATCATAAGCTTTTTGCTGTACTACCCAGGCATCCGGTGTAAATACATCCCAATAAACCGAGTAATATTCATCCTTCGTTTGGTTAAAGGGCATCAGCTTTACTTCGCCGGGTTTTGAAACGTTGTCGGTACGGAAGCTTAACTGCGTTTTATCAACCATTTGCAGCCATTTGTTGGGATCGGTTTCGCTGGTTACAAAAACAGGTACCCCCTTTAATGGGTCGGGTTCGGTGTTACCTAAAACGCCAGCTAATAATACCGGGCCATAAAATATGGCGCGCCTGTTGGCATTATCGGGCATGGCCTCGGTATATAAATTCTCGGGAGTGGTAAATGTTATTTTATCGTTGTTAACCCATTTACGGTTCAATACAAAATAACCTTCCGCGTCGGCGGCAAACTGTTGTGTTTTTCCGTTGATGCTGATAGTGGGATTATGTGCCCATTTGGGCTTGCGGATGCGGATAGCAAATGTAGTTGGTTTTGTAAGGGTGATGGTATAGGCCATTTGATCGGCCGAAGGCAAATTGCCTTCCTGTTTAATGCTCAGGCCTTTCTGTTTCCAGCTTAATACCGACGGAATGAACAGGTTGATATAAACACTGCCATCGGCTCCCCTAAAGTAAATGCTTTCGTTATACTTTACATGGTTTTCCATGCCCGAGCCTACGCAGCAGGTAAAATCATCAAAGGGGGTACTGTAGCTTTTTTTACCGCCCATGCGCAGCGGCACAAAATAACATACCCCGCCTGTTTCGTGGTTTTGCGATGCCAGGATGTGGTTGTACAAACCCTTTTCGTAATAATCCATCAACCTTGCCGAAGGCTCAACCGCAAATAAATGGCGGGTAAGCTTTAGCATATTATAGGTGTTACAGGTTTCGGTAGTGTTTTCGGTAAGCTTGTCATTTAGTTTACCCGGCTCGGTAAGGTATTCGTAGTTACTGTTGCCGCCGGTTGCGTAAGAGTGAAAGCCGGTAACGGTTTCCCAAAAGAAATCGGCTATGGCTTTATCCTTTACATCGCCGGTAAGCTCATACCTGCGGGCGCTGGCTATTATTTTAGGTATCTGGGTGTTAGAGTGCTTACCTGGCAATATATCGTTCTTTTGGGCAAGCGGATCTAATATGCGCTTGTCGTAAAACTTGTACGATAGATCGAGGTATTTTTTGTCGCCGGTTATGGCGTATAAGTTAGTCAGGGTTTCGGCCATGCCGCCATACTCGCAAAGCAGCATTTTTTGCAGCTTGTCGTCGTCGAGGTTTTTGATGGTCTGGCCTGTCCAGTTGGCCATGCCCTGGCATATTTTAAGCGCCTGTGTATTGTTGGTATATAAATAGGCATCCAAAAGCCCGGCCATAACCTTATGTACCGTATACCACGGCGACCAGCCGCCATTTAAATCAAACCCACGCGAGCGGATATCGCCTTTAGCTACTTCGGCCCAAATGGTATCTTCTTTAGGTATAGCGCCAACATAACCGGTTTTACGCGCCACCTGGCATTCGTTCAACTGGCTAACTATATAATTTGACCGTTTTAAAAACTCCGGGTCGCGGGTTGATGCGTAGTGCATGGCAATGGCCGATAGGTAGTGCCCCAAAGTATGCCCGGCCAGGCCCGAGTTTTCCCAGCCATCGTATATCTTCCCTTTAGGCTGTAAGCCCGAGTGCGAGCGGAAGCCTGAAAGTAAACGATCGGGCTCTATAGTTAATAAATAAGCAGCATCAACCTGCATAGCCTTTTTAAAGGGACTTTCTAAAAGTTGTACATCCTTTAAGTCAAAGCTATAGGCTTTAACCGGGACAATAGGTTTTACTTTAAAGCGCGTATCGTTCCATTCGGGCACATAAGATTGTGCCTGCGTTTTTTCGGCAGCAATAAAACAGGCAACAGCGCAGCAGCTTATTTTAAAATACTTGTTTACAAACATTAGCATAAGGTTAATACTATAAATTCAATTTATAAAATTACCGGGATGAAATGAATGTTTATGGATAATAATTGGCAGGTTTTAGCCGGATATTAGCCCTTTTTATGTGGCGTTGACATTTTTTTTGGGGGGGGGTTATTAATGTTAATAGAAAATAGCCTTAATTGGCGGGCTTTATGCAATAATTACAATTTATTAATGCCATTGTAACAAGAGAGTTAATATATGGGCAGCTTTGGCAAAATTTTGTAAAAAATGCAGTGTTGGGGGCAAATAGATTTACATATCTGAAAATCAGGTTGTAGATAAATAGATTTTAACCCCAAAACTTTAATTTATGAAGTTGAAACAATTACTAAAAAAGTTCATTTTGCCTTTAGTAACACTGTTTGTATTTTGCATTAACGCTAATGCCCAAACAGTTACCGTAAAAGGAAAAGTATCTGACGATAAAGGCTTACCCCTCCCAGGTGTCACTGTCAGGTTAAAAGGCACCAATAAGGGTGTAAGTACCAATGTAAATGGTGCCTATAGCATTAGCTACCCGGGTACCGGCTCGCTTATCTTTTCGGCCATTGGGTACATTCCAAAAGAAGTTAAGCTTACCGGCGAAACCGAGATTAATGTTGTGTTGCCCGAGGATAACAAATCGCTTAGCGAAGTGGTTGTTACCGCACTTGGCATAAAGCGCGATAAAAGGGTATTAACCTACAGCAGCCAGGAAGTAAAAGGCGCCGAGCTGGTTCAGGGAAAAGATCCTAACATTGTTAATGACATTGCGGGCAAAGTTTCCGGCGTGCAAATCACCAGTTCATCCGGCAACCCCGGCAGCTCAACACGTATTGTTATACGTGGCGCATCGTCATTTTATGGCGATAATAACGCGCTGATGGTTATTGACGGTATCCCGGTTGATAACAGCGAAACAGGCAACCTTAACTCCGGCCCTGGTACAAGCAGGATTGCCGATTTGGACCCTAATATTGTGGAAAGCATCAACGTGTTAAAAGGTGCCGCAGCAACTGCGTTATATGGTTCGTTAGGTGCCAATGGTGTTATCATCATTACTACCAAAAACGGCAAGGCAGGTCAAAAGGCCACTATCAATTTCTCGTCAGATTTTTCGTCAGAAAATCCTTTACTGCCCCAAATCCAGAGTAAATATGCCCAGGGAACAAACGGGCAGTTTTATGATGGTACAACGCTAAAAACCAGCACCTCATGGGGGCCACTGATGGATACCCTGAAAATAAACGGTCAGGCTGCAAAAAAATACAATCAATCGGACCTGTTTTTTAAAACCGGCCATACTTATAACAACGTAGTGAGCATTAATGGCGGCGGCGAGGCCTCCAATTATTACATCTCCTATTCAAACTTTAACCAACAGGGTACAGTGCCAACAACGTCGTTTTTGCGTAACAGCATATTTGCCAAATACGGTGCGCAAATACTGCCAAACCTGACCACTACTTTCCAGTTAAATTATACCAACTCAAAAAATGACAGGTTACCCGAAGGTTATGCGTTGGAAAGCCCGGTATGGACAATTTTTACCGCGCCTATATCATACAACCTGCAGCCTTACGAAAATGCCGACGGCACCCAGCGTTTGTACCGTTACTCCAGGAATAATCCTTACTGGGTGCTTAACAATATATCTAACAAATCGGCCGTAAACCGCTTTATGCCAACCTTCACGGCAGATTACAAACCGCTTAAATGGCTGACTATAACCGAGCGTTTTGGCGCCGATGTGTATACCGAGCAGGATAACTATCATGAATCGGCCCAATCGGTATCAAACCCTAATGGGCGTATCGTGGTTAATAATGCCAATTTCAGGCAGATTAATAACGACCTGATTGTGACCGCTAACCACCAATTTGGCGATTTTAATATCGATGGCATCCTAGGTAACAACATCTTCTCGCAGTATACCGAAGATTCTTATGCCAATGGTGTAGGCCTTTCCGTAGCCGATTTAAATAACATCAGTTCGGCATCAACAGTTAGTTACTCAGAAAATCATTACCTGGTACGCAGGATTGGTTTTTACCTGCAAACGAACATCGATTACAAAAAATTCCTGATATTATCATTAACCGGCAGGTACGATGGCAGCTCGGTATTATCAACATCCAATAATTTTTACCCTTACGGATCGGCAGCCACCAGCTTTATATTTTCTGAGTTCTTTTCTAAAGACTTTCAAGAGATCATGAACCTGGGTAAGTTCAGGGTATCATACGCTACCGTGGGTGGCAGTAACGTAGGTGCTTATTCGCTTACCACACCTTACTATAGCCAAACTATCCGCAACATTACTTTCCCTTACCAGGGCCAGTCTGGATTCTTACTAAGTTCAACTTTGGGTAACCCTTTCCTGAAAAACGAAAGGATAAACGAGTTTGAAGCAGGATTTGAAACGGGCTTTTTTAACAACAGGATAAGCCTGGAGGCATCTTACTTTGCCAAGAAAACTACCGATGGTATTATCCCGGGTGTAAGTATTGCGCCATCAACCGGTTATAGCGGTACAACAGTTAATACGGGCGTAATGCAAAACAAGGGCATTGAGTTATTGCTAAATGTAGTACCAATTAAAACTAAAGATTTTAACTGGACCATGACCCTTAACTTTACCCGCACCCGCAACAAAGTGCTTAACCTGTACGGCGATTTGCAGCAACTAGGCAATGGTTTTACATCGCTTATTGTAGGCCAGCCTTATGGTATTATTTATGGAACACGTTACGCCCGCAACGCCCAGGGCAAATTGCTGATAGATGCCAGCGGCTTACCTTATGCTGATGATACACAAGGTATAATTGGCAATACCAACCCCGATTGGACAGGCGGCTTTAGCAATAACCTGCGCTACAAGCAATTTAACCTAAGCTTCTTTTTTGATGTTAAAAAAGGCGGCGACATCCAGAACAATGTTGATGGCTACGGATACTTTTACGGAACACCAAAAGTTACCGAGAACCGCGGCCCAAGGGTGGTTGACGGTATAAGTGCAGCAACAGGTCAGCCGAATACCATATCTGTTAATGGGCAGGCTTATTACCAGCGTATAAATGGTATCACCGAATCGGTAATACAGGATGGTACCTATATTAAATTGAGAAATGTGAGCGTGGGCTATACCGTAAAACCAGTGTGGTTAAAAAGCACGCCTTTCAAATCGCTTAATCTTAGTGTAACCGGTCGTAACCTGTGGATTTACTCGCCGCACTTTACCGGCGGCGACCCGGAAGTAAGTTCATTTGGTGCATCAAACGGATCGCAGGGTATTTACTCCTTCTCTACCCCAACTTCCCGCTCTATCGACTTTAGCTTAAAATTCTCACTTTAATCCATTTATCAAACAAAAAAGTATCATGAAAAAAATATCAATGATTTTAATGTCATGTATCCTGATAAGTGCTTCGGGGTGTAAAAAATATATCGACGTAAATCAAAACCCTAATCAACCTATTGATGTAGCCGAAGCCCAGATCCTGGCACCTGTTGAACTGGATATATCGTCAAGCCTGTATGCGGGCAACGTGGCCGTAATTGTGCAGGAGTATATGCAGGTGGCGGCCCTTAACCAGGTAGCGCCAAACGCGGGCACTTACCTGATGTATAACTCGGATATGGATGGCGATTGGACCAACCTTTACGTAACCTGCCTAAATAACCTGGCAACACTAAATAAAAAAGCTACAGCCGATGGTAAATCAAATTATGCAGGTATAGCCAAAATATTAACCGCATACTGCCTGGGTACGGGAACCGACCTTTGGGGAGATGTTCCTTATTCGCAGGCGTTTAAAGGAAGCACTAACTTTACACCGGTGTATGATGCCCAAAAAGACATTTATACCCAGATACAAAATTTACTGGATGCCGGTATTGCCGATATTGCCAAAAACGGTACTGTAAGCCCATCTGGCGACGACTTTTTTTATGCCGGCGATATGAGCAAATGGAAAAAATTGGCTTACACCTTAAAAGCCCGTTATTACATGCATTTAACCAAAGCACCCGGTTACACGGCTGCCGCACAGGCCCAGCTGGCGCTTACCGCTTTAACAAACGGCATGCAATCAAATGACGATGATTTAAAAATGGCTTATACCGGCGCGGCCGGCGGCGAAAACCCATGGCAGCAAAACTTCATATCGGCCAGTACGGTTGTGTTGGGCAGTACCTTTGTTAATGGTTTTGCAACCCGTAGCGACCCGCGCCTGAGTGTTATGGTAGCTCCTGCTACGGCAACAGGCCTGTATACCGGACTGGGGCAAGGTTTAAATACCATTGGCCAGCTGGAAGATTACTCGCGCCCCGGCGATTTTTATGGTGCAACAGGTGCCACCAACTATATTGTAAATTATTCTGAAGCATTGTTTTTAAAGGCCGAGGCTACATTGATAACATCGGGCTACGCCAGTGCGGCGACTGTTTACCAAAGCGCGGTTTTGTCGCACATGACAAAGCTTGGCGTAAGTACGGCTAACGCCAATACGTACCTGGCCTCAAGAGCATTAACCAGCAGCAATGCCGAGCAGTTGATCATCGAAGAAAAAGGTATTGCCAACTTCCTTTCGCTGGAAAATTTTACCGACTACCGACGCACCGGATATCCTGTTTTGCCGGCAGTGCCAAACGCGCTATCGGCTATACCACGCAGGGTATTATATCCGCAGGCCGAAATTACATCAAACCCACAGCCACAGCAAACAGCTAAGCTTACAGACAGGCTTTGGTGGGATGTTAAATAATTTGCCCACAATAGCATAACTATTACACCCGTATTCCTTAACAGGATGCGGGTGTTTTTGTGCCTGGCTATTTTGGTTCTCAAAGTATCCGGCCCATTCAATTTCTTCCCAAAAACTGCCGTTTCTGTCAAATTTATTTTAATTGTTCGCGATACAATTAATTTACTCAATAATGGCGCAAACGCATGATTGATAGTTATAATGAGTATTTTATTATTGTATAAATAACATTTAATATTGTTGCTGAAATGGTTAAAAAAGGCATTATTGGTTACGGTTTTAACAGCTTCATCTGCATGAAATTAACAGATGATAGCAGCATTTTATCCGTTTAGGGTCAATTGTTGGTTTTTAGAGTTAAGTAATTGTAAATTCAGGGAACATTAACAATCGTTCATATGAAAGTTTTACAATTTACTATCCCTGTACCCCATGATAAGAGTGTGATAGCAGAAAAAGTTTCTCTTCCATACCATTATCCTTATTTGCACCGCCATAAAGAAATACAGATTACCTGGATCCAGAAAGGAGAAGGAACCCTGATTGCCGGCAACAACATGCACGATTATTCATCGGGCGATATTTTTTTACTGGGCGCCAATTTACCGCATGTGTTTAAAAGCAACCCCGAATATTTTGTAAGCGGCGGCGATAAACAAATTGAGGCTATAACTATTTTCTTTAACCCCGAAGGAACCTTAGCCCCGCTGTTTGATTTACCAGAGCTAAAATCGAGTAAGATGTTTTTGCAGCAGCACCAACAGGGTTTTAAATTACCCCATAGTGCTTCTGACAAGGTATCACAAACCATGATAGCTTTACGTAACGCAGGTGGCACAGATCAGCTAGTTCAGTTTTTTAACCTGCTTAAGGCGTTGGTGAATATGAAAACAAAGCTCGATCCTTTATCAACCTATGGCAACCTGCCCGGTATTACCGAGAATGAGGGGATCAGGATAGGCAATATTTACAATTTTATTATGCAGCACTACAGCGAGCAAATAACACTGGAGGATGTTGCCAAAGTAGCCTTTATGACGCCCGAATCGTTTTGCCGGTATTTCAAAAAGCATACCGGGCATACCTTTATATCGTTTTTAAACGAGATACGGGTAAACGAGGCCTGCAAAAAACTAATAGCCCACAAGTTTGAGAGTATTAATACTGTAGCTTACAAATGTGGTTTTAAAAGTATCACCAATTTTAACCGGGTATTTAAATTTGTAATAGGCAACTCGCCCCGCGGCTACCTTGATTCATATAATAATAACCTTGTAAGCCTGAGCAGGGCGGCAAGCTAACATACCCCAGGCAGGGTCAATTAATTCGACAGTCTTAAAGCTTTAAGACTTGCACTTTTTGCTTTAAGCTTTTAAATAAAACAGCTAACTTACCATCTAAAAAAAACAAACTGTGTTTACCATCACAAAAACAACCACCACCTTTTTTGCTGCAATTTGTTTAACAACCTGCTCATTGGCGGGCAAGGCGCAAACGGCTACCGCTAACAACGCCCTTTATGAGCAAACCAGCGAAATGGCGGGCACCATCATTCGTTACGGGCAGGATATTAATGCCATTAAAGATTTTTACTCGCCTTATTATGTCAACGAGCATAACGAGGATGAGTATAAAATGAGTGTGCTTAATTCGCCCGGGCAACGCAAAAGGCTGGTTGAGATTGATAATGATTATCTGAAGCAACTACAACAAGCCGATTTTGAATCGATGAGCATTTATGGTAAAGTAGATTATATTTTACTAAAGAAACGCATCAACTTTGACCTGGGCGATCTGAAAAAGGAAGAGGAACAGTACAACCAGGTTGCCAAATACCTTTCATGTGCCGATGGTATTTACGCCCTGGAAAAGAAACGCCGCCACGGCGATTTTATGGACGGCGAAAAAGTGGCGACCGAATTAACCGCCATACTGAAACAATTAAAAGCCGATACCGCGGCATATCATAAACTTCCCAGCCTGGATATGCCATTGGCTCGCATTACTAAAGAAGCGCTGGCAGGCCTTAAGGGACGCCTAAGAGACTTTTATAGCTTTTACAATACATACGATCCTGCCTTTACATGGTGGGTGCCCGCGCCCTATAAAGCCCTTGATGCTGCCCTTGGCAAGTACAGCGATATAGCTTTAAGCAAAGGCAAAGTGATAACAAGCCAAAAGCCCGATAGCAGCGGCATAAAAGGCGTGCCCATTGGCCGAGATGCCCTGATAAGCCAGTTACAGGCCGAGATGATACCCTATACTCCTGAAGAACTGATCCAACTGGCCAATAAAGAATTTGCCTGGTGCGATAAAGAAATGTTAGAGGCATCGCAGGAAATGGGCTTCGGCAGCGATTGGAAAAAAGCGCTGGAAAAGGTAAAGAATAGCTACGTGCCGGTGGGCCATCAGCCGGAACTGATTGTGAAATTATATAACGATGCTATCAGCTTTATTAAGGAGCGTGACCTGATCACGATACCGGCATTGGCCGAAGAAACCTGGGGCATGACAATGATGTCGCCCGAACGACAATTGGTTAACCCGTTCTTTTTGGGTGGTAAAGAGATCATGATATCGTACCCAACCAATAGTATGGAAGCGCAGGATAAACTGATGAGCATGCGCGGCAATAACCCTTATTTTTCGAGGGGAACAGTACAGCATGAATTAATACCCGGCCATAACCTGCAATATTTTATGAACAGCAGGTACAAAGCCTACAGGCAGGATTTTGTGACCCCATTTGGGGTAGAAGGCTGGTCGTTATACTGGGAATTATTACTGTATGATAAGGGCTTTGCCAAAACTCCCGAAGAAAGGGTAGGGATGCTATTTTGGCGTATGCACCGTTGCGCAAGGATCATCTTCTCGCTCAACTATCACCTGGGTAAATGGACACCACAGCAATGTATCGACTTTTTGATTGACCGTGTAGGGCACGAAAAGGCCAATGCGGCAGGCGAAGTAAGGCGTTCTTTTGAAGGGGGCTACAGTCCGCTTTACCAGGTAGCCTACCTGCTGGGCGGCCTGCAAATTATGGAGCTTAAAAAAGAGATGGTTGATAGTGGTAAAATGAGCTACAAGCAATTTCATGATACATTTATGAAACAGAACCTTATCCCTATTGAAATGATGCGGGCCACATTTATTAACCAGCCATTAACCAGGGATTTTGCCACCAGCTGGAAGTTTTACGATTTTAATAAATAACAAAATGCCGCCCGGTTTTAACGCCGGGCTGCATTAAAAATATTCATCAATTTCATCTGTCTCCAAATGCGATACATTCGTTTTTGTTTGTTGCTGGTTTTTGCAGCTAACTTTAGCTATGCCCAAAAACCGGCGATTACGCCATATTTGCCAACCCATCAACAAATGCTACAGGCCTATGCCAACGCCGACAGGTTGGATTCTGCCTGGAAAAAGATCCCGGTTGTAACCAACATCAGACCCAACTGGCAGGCAAACGGCAAGCAATTTTGGTATGACAAGCGCGCAGGAGCCGATGGTACCGAATATTACTTTGTTAATGCCGAAAAACAAACCAAACAAATGGCCTTTGATACCAAACAAATGGCCAATGCTGTGGCTGCCGCGTTAGGTAAACCTGTACCGGCAAATAAACTACGCATCGCGACCATGTTTTATGGCACCGATGAAAAGCAGGTTACTTTTAAAACCGGCAAAAACTGGCTCAAATGCGATTTAAGTAACTACCATTGCGAAAAAACTACCGATACCGTTTTTAAGGATTACGACCCGACCGCCCCGCTGCAAAAACGCACCTATCGCTGGGAGGCTAATGTTACCGATTCGGTTTCGCCCGATAAACAATGGACGGCTTTTATCAGGAACGGGAATTTGTATGCCAGGGCATTAAAGGGCTCTGCCGAAATACAGTTTACAACTGATGGTACAAATGATAAGCCGTATGCCGAAATCTCATGGTCGCCGGATAGTAAGCATTTGGTGGCTTACCTTACCGATCCTAAAAAAACAAAGAAGGTATACTATATATTAAGTTCGGTACCCGGCACCACAAGGGGGCAGCTCGAATCGCATGAGTACGACCAGCCGGGCGATGAATTTACATCGTACCAGCCTTTTATTTTTAACATAACCGATAAAAGCAAGCTACCCGTTGATGCCGAAAAGATTGATTTTTTTGGAGCGCCCATACTGCACTGGCGCAATGGTAACAGCCGCTTTTACACTTATGAAAAGGTTGACAGGGGGCATCAGCGGTTCCGGGTTATTGAGGTGGATGTACAAACAGGCAAAACCCGCAATATCATCGAGGAGAAAACGAATACTTTTATTTACGAGCAAAGGCTGTATACATATTATTTGCCCAAAACGCATGAGGTAGTATGGATAACCGAAAAAGATGGCTGGCGACATATTTACCTGGTTGATGAGCTTACCGGCAAAGAAAAGCTAATTACCAAAGGCAATTGGGTGGTACGGGATATTGATAGCGTTGACGTAAATAAAAGGCAGCTATGGTTTACCGCCAGCGGCAAAAACACGGCCGAAGACCCCTACTTTATCCATTATTACCGTATGGGCCTGGATGGTAAAAATATGGTTGAGCTTACACCCGAAAAAGGGAATCACCGGCTTACTTTCTCTCCCGACAGGAAATATTATACAGATACTTACTCGGAGGTAAATGTTGCGCCGCGTATGGTGCTCAAAAATACAGCTACGCTGAAAACTGTTATGGAGTTGGAGCACCCTGATCTAACGCCCTTATTAAATACCGGCATAAAATTGCCCGAAGTGTTTGTAGCAAAGGGGCGCGATGGGATAACCGATATATGGGGCGTAGTTTATCGCCCTGCCAATATGGACACTGCTAAAAGTTACCCGGTAATTGAAAATATTTACGCCGGGCCGCAGGATTCATTTGTACCTAAAAACTTTGCAGCCGTTAACGAAATGCAAAGTATAGCCCAGCTTGGCTTTATTGTGGTACAAATTGATGGCATGGGTACCGCCAACCGCTCCAAAGCTTTTCATGATGTATGCTGGCATAACCTTGCCGATGCAGGTTTTGCCGACCGTATTTTATGGATGAAAGCGCTGGCGGCCAAATACCCGCAGGCTGATATTAGCAGGGTGGGTGTTTATGGCACATCAGCAGGCGGGCAAAATTCGGCAGGGGCGGTATTGTTTCACCCCGAGTTTTATAAAGCCGCGGTTTCTGCTTGCGGCTGCCACGATAACCGCATAGATAAACAGTGGTGGAACGAGCAATGGATGGGCTACCCCGTAGGCCCGCATTATGCCGAACAATCAAACATCACCAACGCTGCAAAACTACAGGGCAATTTAATGCTGATAGTGGGCGAGGCCGATACCAATGTACCACCCGAGTCCACCTATCGTTTTGCCGACGCGCTGATAAAAAATAATAAATTTTTCGATTTGCTTACCGTGCCGGGCATGGGCCACGGCGATGGCGGTGTTTACGGGCGACAAAAGAAGCGCGATTTTTTTGTAAAACATTTACTGGGTACTGATCCTCCGGCACGGAATAACGGCGAAACTGCATCAGCAACTACAGGTTTTTAGCTCGGGCAAGCATGACAAATGGAAAAGCACAGAGCGATATGCCCTGTGCTTTTCTGTTGGTGCGCCTGTGCTTTTTTAGCTTAAAGCCCCGCCATAAAATTTAAAATATCGCCGCCAATTTCGTTAACATGGGTTTCTAAAGCGAAGTGCCCCGTATTATAAAATTTAACGGTAGCGTTAGGGTTATCGCGTTTGTAAGCTTCGGCACCGGCTGGTAAAAAGAAGGGATCTTTGTTGCCCCAAACAGCCAGGAATTTAGGTTCATATTGCCTAAAATAAGCTTGAAATTTTGCATACAGTTCCACATTGGTTTTATAATCTTTCATTAAATCCAATTGAATCTCCACGTTTCCGGGACGATCTAAAAAATATTGGTCTAAAGTGTAGCTTTCGGGGGCTATCAATGATGAATCGGCTACACCTTCGTGGTACTGGAACCAGGTTATTTTTAGGTTCACAAAATCCCGCAAAGCATCCCTGTTTGCTTTTGAATCGTCTTTCCAGTACCGCTGGATAGGGTTCCACGCGTCGCCCAGGCCCTCAACATAGGCGTTGCCGTTTTGTGATATGATGCCGGTGATTTTTTCGGGATTGGCCATTGCCAGCCTTAACCCGGTTGGCGCACCATAATCAAATATGTATAGTGCAAATTGTTTAAGGCTAAGTTCGTCTATAAAAGCCTGCATGGTGTTGGCCAGGTTATCAAATGTGTAGGTAAACCGGGTATGGTCGGGCGCGTCTGAATAGCCGAAGCCAGGTAAATCGGGGGCTATCACGTGGTATTTTTCGCTAAGTATGGGTATTAGGTTCCTGAACATGTGCGATGATGTTGGGTAGCCGTGCAGCAATAAAATTACGGGGGCATCTTTTGATCCGGCTTCGCGGTAAAATATGTTCAGCCCGTTAGCTTTAATGTTGCGGTAATGAACTTGAGTGGTTTCCATGGTGTTTTTATTTGGTTGTGAATGTTTAACAGCGAAAGCGTGCGACTGGCTACCTGCCAGGCTGACCGCTGTTAATAACGAGAGTGTTGTTTTTGTTATGTTTTTCATTTGCTGTTTCGCTTATTCAAAACTAACCCTTACATTTGATTGTTAAAAACGATTTATAATGATTTATATTATCATATTTTGTGATTTATGAATACCAACGATCTTAAAATATTTGAAGCCGTGGCGGCCAATGGCAGTTTTACCAAAGCTGCCGAATTCATGTTTACGGTGCAATCAAACGTAACGGCACGCATTAAAAGTTTGGAGGAAGAATTTGGCACCGAGCTTTTTACCCGAACATCACGCAAGGTTGAATTGACGGCCGCCGGGCAAACTTTGATGCAGTACAGCAAACAGGTAGGCCACTTGATTGAGGAAGCCAAAAAAGACATCCAAAATGCCGACCAGGTTAAAGGACACATCAAAATAGGTTGTATTGAAACCACCATGGCACTCAAAGCCCCTGGCATCATAAACCATTTTGCAGATACCTATCCGGAGGTTGAGCTGGAGTTCAGATCAGCTATGGCGGGCAGCCTTATCAGCGACGTCATGAACTATAAACTGGATGCAGCTTTTGTGCCCGCGCCGGTTAATATCCCCGAGTTGGAGCAGGTGATGATTAAAGAAGAGCAACTGGTTATTTTAGCACCGGCCGGCATCAAAAATATTGACGACGCCATTGCCGTTAGTCCCTTAAAAATTGTGGTGTTTGACCAGGGCTGTATTTTTAGGTCGAGGTTGGAATCGTGGCTTGGTTCAAAAGGCATCATCCGCTACAAAAGCATCGTGGTTAACTCCATCGAAGGCATCATCAACTTTGTAGAAGCCGGCCTTGGCGTAAGTATATTACCCGAAGAAGTGATTAGCCAGTACTACAGCGGCCGCAAGATAAATACCTTTGCCATGAATAAGGAAATAGGTACCATGACCACCGTACTGATAACCCGGAGAGATGTACCGCAATCAAGGGCGTTGAAGGCGTTTATGGAGATGTATTGATAGTTATAAAGCGGGCGAAATTGTTGTTCTTAACACCTTTGAATAAAATGGTATTTAAAATGCATATATTTGCTATACATGATACGCACAATTTTAAAATCAGATCAAAATAACCTCACACTCACTTTGCCAGATGAACTCGTAGGCAAAATGATAGAGATAATTGCGTTTGAAATAAAAGAAGACGAGCATAACGTGAAGGTAGCGCCCCCAACGCTTAAACCCTCTCAACTACGTGGTTTTTTATCCGAAAAAAGTGCTAAATTAATGCATGAACATGTTAACCAGAGCAGGGCTGAATGGGATACCTTGTAGATAGTAATGTCCTGATAGATTATATTGCTAATCGATTTACAAAAGGTCAGCTTAAATCATTGGATATTATTTTTGATGAGGCGCTTCGTATTTCCGTTATTACCAAAATTGAACTGCTTGGTTACAACAGTGATGAGGCAGAAGAGGTAAAAATGCTGGAATTTTTAAAGTATTCAAATATCATCCCGCTAACTGAAGATCTGGTTGAGCGGACTATTACGATAAAAAAAGCAATAAAAATAAAAACACCAGATGCTATTATCGCGGCAACTGCATTGGTCAACGATTTTACTTTAATCACCAATAACACCTCGGATTTTAAAAGGATTGTAGAATTGAAAATTTTTAATCCTTATGATCTGTAAGAAGCCGCTGAACCCAGCTACTTCAAATAATCCGTAAACACCTGTTGCATAAAAGCTTTGGCATAGTCCAAAGTTTTGTCAGTATAACCTTTTGGTGCGTTCTTAGTCTGAATATAGCTAACCGTTTGGCCTGCGTTATCGTAAGTAACAGCCTGGTTGGGTAGCATAAAGCCCATGCCATTATCCCAGTCAAAAAATGCGAAATCCCGGCTGTAGGGGTTCAGTAAATCCTTCGACCATTTGAATTGCTGATGTGGCAGGTTTAACTGAGCCAGCAGGGTGGCGGCTATATCTGTTTGGTTGCCCAGCTTTTTCACCCTCAGACCGCGGTATTCTGGTTTAATGGCGTCGCCAAAAAACAGTATGGGGATATGGTATTTACGGGGTTGGTAAGGTTCCGATTTATCCAGCGGTAAGCGGTGCCCATGATCGGCCACTAAAATAAACAGCGTGTTTTTATACCAGCTTTGTTTTTTTGCGGCATCAAAATATTGTTTCAGGCTGGCATCGGTATAGTAGGCAGTACTCCTGAATTTGTTGCCCATATCATCGCCGGGGAAATGCGGTGAAACTGGAAGCTCAAAGGGTTCGTGGTTGCTTAGCGTTTGAACGTAGCTAAAAAACGGCTTTTGTACTTTGTTCAGGTAGCTGATATTCCGCCTGAACAAAATATCATCGTGTGCGCCCCATTTGGAGTTCATTTCTTTGGCCTCAAAATCTCTTTTATCTACCAGGTCGGTTATTTTGTGGCTTAGCAGGTAGGCTTTAAAGTTCATGAACTCACTTTCGCCGCCATAAAAGTACGATGTTCGGTAACCCTGGTCGGCAAAAACACCGGAGAGGGCCGGCAGGCGTTCCTGCTTTTCGTTATCAATGATGATGGTGCGCGTGGCTTGCGACGGGAAAGCGCTCATAATGGCAACAATGCCTTTGTCGGTACGGTCGCTGGCTGCGTATACACTATCAAACAAAACGCCTTGTTTTATAAAATCTTCAAAGTTAGGTGCGTCGCCTTTTTCGCCGCCTAATGATTCAATGAGGTCGGCAGTAAAACTTTCCAGTTGAAAAATTACCACGTTTGGGCGATTGGTTGTCAGGATGTGTAAAGTGCTGTCCTTTTTTACAGCGTACATGCTATCAACCATCGCCGAAGCCTTTTCGGCAGGCATAAATACGTAAGGATTACCCGGCGATTCCAGGTTTTCTACCACGTTTTGGATCAGGTTCCATTCGGTGTTTAATGCCGATTGGTTAAGGATGGGTTTTGCCGAGAAATAGGCATTGCTTTGGGCTATCGGCGCTACCTGCAGGCCGCCCCGGATGATCAACAGGTTTATGCCCAGTAATAAAACCACGATAATGGGCTTTACAATCAGTGGTGCGTTGGGCTTTTTGAAATCAAAATCGATAATGTATTTCGACAGAAAAACACCCCCGGCTATCAACACCACAAACAGCACAAAAGTTAAAAACAACGGCGACGAACTGGACGCTGCAAACGCCTCGGATGGCGCATTAAAGAAAACGTCAAACGCCCTGAAATTCACCTTGGTACCCCACTCGCGGAAGATGTTGAGGTTAACAACCGTTACAATAGCGATGATAACCACAGCCAGGTAAACATAAAACCTGAGCCATTTACTGCCAATGTGCTTTTTGGTAAACCAGTTAACACAAAATACAAGCAGTGGAATTGAACTGATATATGCAGCAACCGAAGCATCCATCAGGAAGCCGTACTGAAAGGTTTGGGCTATCTCCGAAAAACTGGCACCCCTAAGTTTGTTGCAAAAATAGACTTCGAATACCACACGCGTTATGATGGCCAGTATGATCCAGAAAATAAAAAATCGGCAAAAATTGAAAAGGCTCCTTAACATCGGTTTCAAAAATAACTATTTAAACCTGATGTTAAGAAGCCCTTAATGTAAGGTAAACACAATATGGACTTTAGCTGACAAGCATGCTTTTTAGTTCGGCGCAAAGTATCTGTATCTCCTCCTCCGTGTTATAATAATGCACCGATGCCCTTACGTTGCTTGGCAAATGATGTTTATCCATATAAATAAGGGTGGATATGGCTTTGCCAACAGATACATTGATGTTTTTATCGGCCAGTTTATTTTTTACAAACGCATTCTCCAATCCTTTTACCGAAAATGTTATAATACCGCATTGCTGCGCGCCAAAATCATGAACGGTAATCCCCTCAATCGCGGCCAGTTCACGGCGCAATAGGGTGGCTAAGTATTGTATGCGCTCCCAAATCCTGTCCACGCCGATATTTAAGGCGTAGTCCACTGCCTTACCCAGCCCAAGGGTGAGGGCACGGTTCTTCTCGTACAACTCAAACCTGCGGGCATCGCCTCGTGGTTTAAAATCATGCAAACTTACGGTTGGTGCGCTGTAACCATCCATAAACGACAGCTTCAACGAGTCCTGGATCTCTTTACGCACAAACAAAAATCCTGTACCACGCGGAGCCCGCAGGTATTTGCGGCCGGTTACGGATAGCATATCGCAGCCAATCTCTTTTACATCAAGCGGAATTTGCCCGGCACTTTGGCAGGCGTCAACCAAATATAAAACGTTGTGCCTGCTGGCTATTTTCCCAATCTCCACAACCGGGATCATGCCTCCCGCTGTCGACGGGATCTGCGTCATGGCGATGAGTTTTGTTTTGGGCGATATGGCCTGTTCAAAAACATCCAGCGGGAAATTGCCCTGTGCATCGTTGGGTATTATTTTGAGGCTTACACCCAATGTTTTTTGAACATTTAAAAAACCAATAATATTGGTTACATATTCCATTTCGCAGGTAATGATCTCATCGCCGGGTTTAAAACCGATACCGTTAAAGGCGATGCCCCAGGCTGTACTGGCATTTTCAACAATGGCAATTTCGTCCGCATCGGCGTTAATGAGTTTGGCTATCAGTTCATAGGTATTATTTAATTCGCGTTTGTATTTATCTTCAATTTCGTAGCCGCCGTGGGTTGCTTCTTCCCGCAGGTAGTTAATTACGGTATCCACCACTACATCGGGGTTTAAAGATGACCCCGCGTTGTTGAAATGTATTATTTGAGTTGTGCCAATTGTTTCGGCACGTAATTGCGCTACTTCCTGGTCGGTTATTGGGGTGATGTTCATGGTTAGTTTAGTAGGGGTTGAAGTGTTTCGCTCAAAGACGCTAAGCTTCTATTGCCTTGTTTACTTTGTTAGCGCCTTTGTCCGAAACAATTATTTAAAATTTATCTCCATCATAATATCCGCGCGGCCATAAGTGCCGGGAGTTACGGGTATCTCGATAAAGCCCAGTTTGTAGTAAATATGAATGGCGTTTTTCAAAACGCGGCTCGAGAAAAGGATAAGTTTTTCAACGCCCATTTCCCTTGCTTTATCAATACCAGCCTGGCATAAAAATTTACCGGTGCCGCCGCCGTGGTAAGCTTTATCAACAGCCATTTTGGTAAGTTCAAAAACGCCATCTTCAATAAAACGCAGCCCAACAGTGCCTATAATGGTATCGCCGGATGCCGCGAAATATATTTTGCCGCCTTGTTTTAACATTGCTTCGTTTGGGTTTTCTAAAACCCATTTGTCAAGCGGTTCAACCACAAAAAATTCTTCGAGCCAGGCCTTGTTAAACTTTTCGAAGTAAGGCTGGTATTCGGGCTTATAATCGATGAGTTGCAGTTCCATTTTTTTTAATTATTTATAAATACAAAGTAAAAGCATCTGCACGTAGTAAAACAGATTCAGTTTTATTAATTTTGACCATAACAGATTTTGAAATGGAAAAGCAACTAGTAGCCCAGGCCGATGATTTTTTATATGCACAGATAGTGTCGCGCATTGAAAAACAAATCAAACAAAAGCTGTTAAAAACCGGCGACAGGCTGCTATCTGTACGGGCATTAAGCCTGGAGCAGGGCATTAGCATCAGTACATCGTATAAAGCTTATGTGGAGCTGGAGAATATGGGAATGATAGAGGCCCGCCCAAAATCGGGCTATTATGTTAAGTTTTCGCCTGCAAAAGTTAACCATGTGCCGGCCACAAAGCCGCCCATCCAAAAAATAGCGCAAGCCAGCGTTACCGATATGATAGCCATGGTATACCAAAACATGGATAGCGATAGCGTGTTGCGCCTGTCGCGCTCATCCCCACCGATCAGCATGATACCGATGGCCAAGCTCAATAAATCGATGATGGAGGCCATCCGCAAAAGTCCGTCTGGCAATATCAATTATGAAAACCTGCAGGGCAACGTTTCGTTGCGCAGGCAAATAGCCAAAAATGCGTTTAACTGGGGCGGTAATATTACGGAAGATGATGTAGTTACCACCCAGGGCTGCATGGAGGCGCTGATATTTTGCCTGCGTGCACTTACCAAACCCGGCGATACCATCGCTATTGAAAGCCCTACCTATTTTGGCATTTTTAATATTATGCTCAGCCTTGATTTAAAAGTACTTGAAATTCCGGTTAACCCCGACTCAGGTATCGATCTGGATTATTTAACGCAGGCCATCAATGAGGTTGATATTAAAGTATGCCTGTTTGTTACCAATTTTAGTAACCCGGTAGGCAGCTGTATGCCCGATGAAAACAAGCAGCAACTGGTTACTTTATTAGCCGCCCAAAAAATCCCACTGATTGAGGACGATATTTATGGCGAGATATACTTTGGTAAAAGCCGCCCGCGTACCTGCAAAAGCTATGATAAGGATGGCTGGGTATTGTTATGCTCCTCTGTTTCCAAATCGATAGCGCCAGGCTACCGGGTGGGCTGGTGTATCCCCGGGCGGTTTAAAGAGCAAATCATCAATCTAAAAATGATGCATACCATCAGTGCGGCCACGCCAACGCAGGCTGCCATTGCCCATTTTTTTGAAACCGGCCGGTATGATTTGCATATGCGTAACCTGCGCAAGGCTTTGTACACGCAATCGCTCAGGTATACACAGGCTATCGCTACCTATTTTCCGCCGGGCACTAAAATAAGCAGGCCGCAGGGCGGGTACGCGCTATGGGTGGAGCTGGATAAACACATCAACGCGTTTGAACTTTACCAGCTTGCCATTGCACAAAACATCAGCATTGCCCCCGGCCAGATTTTTAGCACCGATGCCCGGTTCACCAATTTTATCCGCATTAGTTTTGGGCTAAGCTTTGACAATGTGGTGGAGCAGAGTATTAAGGTGTTGGGCGATTTGGTGGGTAGCTTATGATTTTTTTTCTGAAAGACGCATAATTACCCTCCAGCATGCAAATCCGGCCTTCAAATCGGCCATGCAAATCCTGAATATCCCACGGAAGACGCATGTGATGCGCCTCTACAAAAGAAAAAACAACCAATGAATGCGCATCCATAATTAAATATTGCGATTATATTTGTTTCAGCACCAATTATAAACGCCCCCGGGCTGCAAAACAATATCAACTAATGGACGAGCAAGAACTACGAAGCAGGGCATGGTTTGGCCGTAAAGGCAAGGATGGCTTTATTTACCGCGCCTGGATGAAAAACCAGGGCATCCCCGACTATGAATTTCAAGGTAAACCGGTAATAGGCATCTGCAATACCTGGAGCGAGCTTACCCCGTGCAACGCTCATTTTCGCGAGCTTGCCGATTCGGTAAAACGGGGTATTTTAGAGGCCGGCGGGTTCCCGGTCGAGTTCCCGGTAATGTCGCTTGGCGAAACTTTAATGAAGCCCACGGCCATGCTGTACCGTAACCTGGCCAGTATGGATGTAGAAGAATCTATCCGCGCCAACCCGCTGGATGGCGTGGTACTTTTGTGCGGCTGCGATAAAACAACCCCATCTTTGGTAATGGGCGCTTGTAGTGTAAATATCCCTACTATCGTGGTATCTGGCGGACCAATGCTTACGGGTAACCACCGTGGCAAGCAAATAGGCACCAGCGATGTTTGGCGCTATCATGATGATGTACGCTCGGGCAAGATCATGGAAGAAGAATTGCTCACCATAGAGGCGGCGATGTGCCGCAGCCAGGGGCATTGCGCGGTTATGGGCACAGCCTCGTCTATGGCTTGTATGGTTGAGTCATTGGGCCTTTCATTGCCGGGCAACGCGGCTATTCCTGCTGCCGATTCCAGGCGGAAGGTGTTGGCGCAGCTCTCGGGTTTACGCATTGTCGAGATGGTTAAGGAAGATCTGAAATTATCCGACATACTTACCCGCCAGGCTTTTGAAAACGCCATCATGACCAACGCTGCCATAGGCGGATCAACCAATTTTGTGATCCATTTGCTGGCTATTGCCGGCCGCATTGGCGTACCACTTGAACTGAAGGATTTTGATCCCTTATCAAAAAACATCCCGCTGATAGCCAACCTGCAGCCATCCGGCCAATACTTTATGGAAGACCTGTTTTATGCCGGCGGCCTGCCTGTTGTTTTAAAGGCACTGGATGGCATACTTCATAGGGATGCCATCACGGTAAACGGTAAAACCATTGCCCATAATTACAGCAATGCCGTGGGCTATAACAGCAACGTAATAACTACGGTTGATGCGCCTTTTAATACGGCTACCGGCCTGGCTATTTTAGGAGGTAACCTGTGCGAGCAGGGTGCCGTGATCAAGCCATCGGCTGCCAGTGCGCATTTAATGCAGCATACCGGCAAAGCCGTAGTGTTTGAAAACATTGAAGACTTTAAAGCCCGTATTGATACCGCCGAGCTGGAGGTTGATGAAAACAGCGTTTTGGTATTAAAAAATGTCGGCCCTAAAGGCTATCCTGGGATGCCCGAGGTTGGTAATATGGGCATCCCCAAAAAGCTACTGGAAAAGGGAATTACAGATATGGTGCGCATATCCGACGGACGTATGAGCGGAACAGGCTTTGGCACCGTAGTATTGCACATATCACCGGAGGCAGCCGCAGGCGGCAATTTTGCCCTCATCAAAACCGGCGACCTTATAACGCTTGATGTGCCCAACCGCACGTTAAATGTAGCTATTAGTACCGAAGAGTTTGCGGAACGAAAGCGACAATACATTTCGCCCGAACCGGTTACTAATCGTGGTTATGTAAAACTGTATATTGACCATGTGCAGCAGGCGCACTTAGGGGCCGATATGGATTTCCTGGTGGGTGGTTCGGGCAGTAATGTTTTAAGAGATTCACATTAAGCTGATATAATGAGTTTTAAAAATAAAGTAGCCATAATAACCGGCGCGGGCCAGGGCATAGGGTTTGAAATTTGCCGCATGCTGGCCCAAAAAGGTGCTACCGTAATATTGAATGATATAGATATCGATTTAGCGAAAAAAGCGGAAGACCTGATCAACCAAAACCATCCGGGTGGTTGTTTAGCCATGCCCGGCGATTCAAGCGACGTAGCTTTCATCAATAGCATGGTTGATACTGCCGTAAAGCTATACGGGCGGCTGGATATTGTGATAGCCAATGCCGGCATTACCTTATATGGCGATTTTTTTGCCTATACCAAAGAGTCATTCTCCAAAGTAATGGACGTAAACCTCGGCGGCTCGTTCTTCCTGGCGCAGGCGGCGGCCAAACAAATGAAAGATCAGGCAAATGGCGGGGCAATACTTTTTACCTCATCGGTAGTAGGGCACCAGGCGCTCAAAAGCCTTGCCGCCTATGCCATGACGAAAGCCGCGTTAGAGATGCTAGCCAAAAACCTGGTGATCGAACTTTCGCACTACTGCATCAATGTAAATACCGTTGCGCCTGGCGCCACCTTAACCGAACGAACTATGGAAGAAGCGGATTATGAACGTGTATGGTCGAACATTACCCCAATGGGGCGGCCGGCTTACGTTACCGACATTGCCAACACGGCGCTGTTTTTAGTATCGGACGAGGCTAAACACATTACCGGCCAAAGCCTGATTGTTGATGGTGGTTGGACATCTGTAAGTACTTTGCCCGATGGCATTAAATAAAATAACACAATGGTAGAAGTAGCAGTTAACCACGCCAGCTTTTTGGGCGAAGGGCCGGTTTGGGATTGGCGTAGTAACCTATTATACTGGGTTGATATTATGGGCGGCCATATCCATGAATACAATCCCGAAAACAAGGCTTTCAGAACCATTGATGTTAAACAGATGGTTGGCGCGGTAACAGTTTGCAACGATGGACAATTACTTGCCGCGTTAAAAAGCGGGTTGGCTATGGTTAACCGTGAAAGTGGCGAGCCTGCATTTTTTGCCCAGCCGGAAGCTCATTTGCCCCAAAACCGTTTTAACGATGGCAAATGCGATCCGGCAGGCAGGTTCTGGATTGGGTCGATGGCTATTGACGAAACGCCGAACGCCGGAAAATTGTATACGTTGGATGCCGACCTGCAAATCACACCCAAAATACATGGCACCACCATATCCAACGGAATGGCATGGAGCCCCGACCACAAAACGTTTTACTATATTGATACACCGACCATGAATGTGGTGGCCTATGATTTTGATGTACATAGCGGCACAATCTCCAACAAAAAAACGGTGATCACTATCGACGAAAAAGATGGCTACCCGGATGGCATGACCATCGACGCCGAAGGCATGCTCTGGATTGCACACTGGAACGGCTGGCAGGTAAGCCGCTGGAATCCGAATACCGCAACCAAATTATTTACCTTACCCCTACCCATAGCCAATGTAACATCCTGCACCTTTGGCTGCCCCAACCTAAGTGACCTGTACATCACCACCGCCCAAAAAGGCCTTAGTGCCAATGAACTGGAGCAACAGCCGCTTGCGGGCATGCTGTTTGTTTGGAAGGATTGCGGGTATCAGGGAGTGAGAGCTTTTGAGTATATTAAGGGCCAATAACTTACAAAAAATGCTCTTTTAAAAATAAAAAAACGTTATGACGCGCAACGAGATATGGCCAAATCCATGTACTAAACTACCGTCATTGCGAGGTACGAAGCAATCCCTAACTAATTGGGACTTAGCATATCGGGGATTGCTTCGTACCTCGCAATGACGATCTGTTTTTTTTATTTTAGACTTTAGACTTAGTACTTCCGACTTAACACTATTGCTTTATAAACCTTACCTGGTACATTTTGGGCCATTTTTTGCCGGTTACAAAAATGCGTTTGGTGGCGGCATCGTAGGCTATACCGTTAAGCACGTTGTTCCCCCAATCGCGGCCGGCGGGGCGCTCCGATTCGGGATACAGGTTTCTCATGTCAATTTTTTGCTCAACAGCACCTGTTTTAGGGTTAATTACTAATATCTCATCCTTTTGGTAAACGTTGGCATATAGCTTACCGTTAATATATTCCAGCTCGTTTACAGAATCTATCTTGGCTTCATCGTCGCAAACTTCAATAGAGCCAATTTGCCGGTAGGTATCCTTATCCAAAAACCAAATCTTGTTGGTGCTATCATCCATGTAAAGTTTTTTACCATCAAAACACATACCCCATCCTTCAACGCCTACGTTGTTGGTAAATGTTTTTAGCAGCTTTAAATTGCTTTTATCATACACAAAACCAACTTTTTCGCGATAGGTAAGTTGCACCACTTTATCGCCCACTACAGATAGCCCTTCGCCAAAATATTGGTCGCCTAATTTGGTAAGCTGTATTGCCTTACCTGTTTCCAGGTTGTTTTTACGAATGGTAGAATGACCGGGATCACCCGTACTTTCGTACATAATGCCATCCAAATACTCTAACCCTTCGGTATATGAGCTTGTGTCATGCGGGTAAGTCTTCTCTACTTTATAGCTGTAAGCTTCGGGCGCTTTACCAGCCAGCAGCAAAATATTGGTAGTTACATCCTGGCTTTTACCTCCCTGGTACACTTTGGCAGTTATCAGTTTTATACCCAGGGGGATGCTGTCTGTTTTCACGCTGATGGCCGATGAATCTTTAGCAACACCTAAACGGGTTTCTTCCATCATATACACTACCGAATCGGGTTTGGTATCGGCAGGCAGGCCCACTTTTACCTTCACTACATCACCGGCTTTGTAAGTGGTGCCGGCTTCCGGGCTCATAGTATAATCAGCGCCGTTATCAGCCGGTTTTTGTTTGCAACTGTTACAGCCCAAAGCCAGCAGTAAACCGGCTGCAAAAAATATCTTTAATTTACTATTCATCTTTTTCATAATGTACCCGACGGCCAAAACGCGTCTTCGATATGGTTTAGTATATAATTTTTATCCTTGTCAAACAAAATAGCGATGATATCAAACCGCACCTCGCCCTGGTGGTTCATAATGTAAATATATTCGTCGGCGGCATCGGCCAATAGTTTTTGCTTGCGTGCATCAACAAAATCCTCGGGCATGCCAAAACCGGTGCCGGTGCGCGTTTTCACTTCGGTAAATATAATAACCTTGTCTTTATATGCAATAAGGTCAATTTCGGCTTTGCCGTGCGTCCAGTTTTCGTCCAGTATTTCATAACCGGCATTTTCCAGGTGTGTTTTGGCTAAAGCTTCGCCCGCGCGACCAAGATCAAGGTGTTGGGCCATTATTTGATAATTACTGAACCTAAAAAGTCGGAGATACTTTTTTCAACTTTTTTCATGCGCATATACTGGTTAAGCAGTATTTCCTGGTCGGCTTCCGACGATGCATTTTTGAGTTCGACCCGAAGGTTATCCAGCATGCCCTCTACCTTATGCTTTTTAAGATGAAAAATAGCGCCCAGGATGGTGGCCTTCATATTATGCTGTTCGTCATGAATAGTAATCTTGTGCATATCGTACCAGTTCTCGCTCAGGGTATATTTGGAGCTGAGCAAATCAATACTGATATCAACAATGCCTTTATTTGCGTGGTGAATGAAATAGGCATCCTCTGGCAAAATACCATTTTCAACCTCTTTTTGATAAAGCTCAACAAATAGCTTGCAGGTTTCATGCTCAAAGGTAACATCGCCTAATTCGGCTATCATAAAAGGACCAATGTAGGTATTGGCAATGCCATCCCAGTCAATCATTTTACTGCCGTATAACAACAGCAGGCGGATAATCTCCTTCTCCTGGAAATACTCTTTTTTAGGAGTGCTTGGCGCCAGGTCAACCTCGTCAAAAAAATGAGGCTCATCAGGCGGCATTTCCGGTTGGTACCGATTATGATTTTGCTGCTGCTGGCCATCCTTTTTGGCCTTGGCCTGGCGCATTTTGTTAAGCTCGGATAGCAGCGCGCGTTCATCAATTTGCAAAATGTAGCTGCACTCTTTAATGAACACCGATGCCTTGATGGAATCTGGAATTTTGGCAATACTTTCTACAATCTCGCGGATGACGCCGGCCTTTTTAATCGGGTCGTTCCCTGCATCTTTTAGCAGGGTATTAGCCTTAAAAAGGATAAAGTCCTTTTTATTTTCCTCGATGTATTTTTTAAACGCGCTTGAGCCATTGGCTTGTACGTACGAGTCGGGATCGTGCCCATCAAGGAAGGTTACTACCTTTACGTTAAGGCCTTCCTCCAGGATCATATCCAACCCGCGGATGGCCGCTTTTATACCCGCGGCATCGCCATCATATAAAATGGTAATATTTTTGGTAAACCGGCTGATTAGCTTGATCTGCTCGACGGTTAAGGATGTACCCGATGATGCCACCACGTTTTCGATACCGGCCTGCACTACCGAAAGCACATCGGCATAGCCTTCAACCAGGTAGCAGTTATCTTCCTCACGGATGGCCTTTTTGGCAAAATACAAGCCGTAAAGTACATTTGATTTATGGTAGATCTCGCTCTCGGGCGAGTTTACATACTTGGGTACGTTTTTATCTTTTTTTAAGGTACGGCCGCCAAACGCGATAACCCTGCCTGTAAAATTATGTATCGGGAACATTACCCTGCCACGGTAACGGTCATACAAGGTACCGTTATCCCGTTTTACAGACAGGCCGCTATCTACCAGGAATTGTTCTTTATAACCCTCCTTTATGGCGCTGCCGGTAAACGCCTCCCATTGATCGGGCGAGTAGCCCAGCTCAAATTTTTTGATGATATCGTTACTGAAGCCGCGCTCTTTAAAATAACTTAAGCCGATGCTTTTACCTTCATCTGTTTCAAGCAAACTTTCGTGAAAAAATTTGGCGGCGTAGCCCGATACAATCATCAGGCTTTCGCGGCGCAGGTCTTCTTCCCTGTTTTCGGGGGCTTCAACGGTTTCTTCTACCTCGATGCCATACTTTTTGGCCAGCCATTTTAAGGCTTCGGGATAGCTGAATTTTTCCAGCTCCATTAAAAAAGTAACTGCCGAGCCGCCTTTACCCGTAGAGAAATCTTTAAAAATGCCTTTAGCGGGCGATACCGTGAACGATGGTGTGCGCTCATTGGCAAATGGCGAAAGACCCACGTAGTTGGCCCCGCGCTTTTTTAACTGCACAAACTCCCCTATCACCTCCACAATGTCGGTGGCTTCCATAATACGGTCGATGGTGGATTTTATGATCATGCGCTAAAATGTAAATGTAGGCAAAGATGAGCGTTGCCCTAAATCCGCAAACGTTAAATTACACTTTTATTTGATGGCGAGGGCTTTAAAATTCAAACGCCAACGCTAAGCAAACTTACCATCTAACAATTTAAGCAGCGATGATTTAACACTGCTTGCTTCATATTTATAGAAAACGATAAGTAGCAGGTAAGCCAAAATTGGGGCTACGAAAGGCAACCAATAACTAAAATTATCTTTAATTGTCCTTGAAATAAATATAAAAGCCATTTCCCAGCAAAAAAGCACGCCAATCACCATGAAGATGATCATTGACGGAAAAATCTTCAAACTTATTTTACTTCCCTGCAAATGCGGCGCAATACCTCCTTTGGCTATGGGCACCATGGTCGCTCGGGGGCTATGTGGCGGCTCAAACCTGAATTGAAGGTCAAATACATCACCAATGAATAATGGTTCCCTTTTGTTGTAAAATACCCAGTTTTGATAATTAAAGCGGGAGGGCATTACAGCCTTTTGCAATATCGCTTCAACCTCGGCCGGCTGATGCGGAGTTAAAATGACAAGGTTTTCGAAAGGGAGAAAATTCATTAATTGAAGATAATAAATTATATCCTTAACCTAAACCATGGTTACTTGCCTGCGCTTTAAAAATGTTACCGCAATACCAGCCAGCACAATTACGCTGCCGATGATCTCGTTCAGCTCCAGTTTTTCGTTCAGTAAAATAGCGGCCAGTATGGCGGCAAAAACAGTTTGGCTCAGCAAGGCGATAGATACCTTGGTCGATTCGAGGTAGCGTAAAGAATAATTAATGGTAAGCCAGCCGACAAGCTGGCAAATTACCCCCATCCCCAAAAAGCAAAGCCAAACTTTTACCGGGAAATACAAAATGCTTGTGCCCATAAAATTATTAACAACCAGCAGGAACACGCTTGCCCCCATCATGCTGTAAAACATAAAGGTAAAAACATCAATGCCGCCCATGATGTTTTTTGATGTCATGATGTACGTAGCGTAAAACAGGCTGGCCAGTACGGCAAGCAAAATACCCGCGTTAAGCTCCAGGTGTAAAATATGCTGATATCCTACCAGCACCACCATGCCTGCTATGGCCACTACCGTACCTATCCAAAACAACTTGCCCGAACTTTTTTTAAATAACAGGAAACTGAACAGCCCAACCCAAACAGGCGCCAGGTTGGCAATCAGCGTTGATACGGTGGCGCTTATTTTTAACAGTGATAAATTCCAAACGACTACATCGGCGGCAAAAATTACACCCGCTATGATAGCAATTACCAATTGCTTTTTTTTAACCCGGAGCTTGCTTTTGATAATGCAATAGGGCAGCAAACAAAGCCAGGCAAAAAACACCCGATAAAATGCGCAGCCAATTGGCGATACCCCCGCAAGCTTCACAAATATTGGCGAAAACGAGATGCATAAAATGCCAATAACCAGGCTCACTTTAGGGTTCATGATAACGAATTAATTGAGCGGCAAACTTAAGCAAATAGCTCCTCATCCCGGCGCTTTAACCATCGAATATATCATAGGGCAACTTTGTGCACAAATTAAATACCCTAATGCATGTCCCTTAATTTGTATACCTTTAGTACAACCTTTATTGCCAACCCGCCGCTGTTTCACCGTTATGAAAAAATGCCTGCTTTCATTTTTTTTCGTTACATTATTGCTCTTGGGCTCATGCGCCAAAAAATCATGTTGCGTAGTGCCGGTAACACCCGATTTTATTATTGCCGATAAAGACGGTGCCAAATGGGAAATACAACCTGCTGCCTCCAGCATACTGGGCGATACAACAACCATAGCCGGCACCCAAACCCAGGCCGGCGAAGAGGAAACTTTTGCAATTAAACTGAGCATAGGCGGCGTCGGCTACTATCCGTTAAAAAATCACCAGGGATATTACATGCTCAAAAAAAACGGCGCCATTACCCAAAAGTATGCCCTTAGCCCTACCCATCTAAACTCGGTGAGCGTTATATCGGTTAACCAGGCAGATATGATCATACAAGGTTTTTTCGACCTGAAATTCATCAAAACATATGATAGCCAGCCGGGCGCTAAGGCCGATAGTATAAGTTTTTTAGATGGCAAATTCAAAGTTACATTACATAAATAATTGTATTTTTGCGGCTCAAAAAAATACACAATTTTATACATAATTACACATTATGAGTCAGCGCACAAAGATCAAAGCATTGCTGCAAAGCCAGCAAACGGATATTGATGTAACAGTTAAAGGATGGGTTCGTGCCTTCCGGTCAAATCGTTTTATTGCTTTGAATGATGGCTCAACTAATAATAACATCCAGATTGTTGTTGATTTTGAAAACACCGATCCTGCTTTGCTAAAACGTATAACAGTTGGCGCGGCGCTAAGCGTATCGGGCAAACTCATCGCTTCATTAGGCAAAGGTCAAACAGTTGAAGTTATAGCACAGGATATCGAAATTTTAGGCGACAGCGATCCCGAAAAATATCCTATCCAGCCCAAAAAACACAGCCTGGAGTTTTTGAGGGAAAACGCCCACCTGCGTTTCCGTACCAGCACCTTTGGTTCGATATTCCGCCTGCGTAACAGCCTGGCATTCGCGGTGCACCAATTTTTTCAGGAGCGTGGTTTTATTTACCTGCATACCCCGGTTATCACCCAATCGGATGCCGAAGGCGCGGGCGAAGCTTTCCACGTAACCAACTTCGATTTAAACAACATCCCTAAAACAGATACCGGCGAGGTAGATTACAAGCAGGATTTTTTTGGTAAATCAACCAACCTTACCGTATCCGGCCAGCTGGAAGGCGAGCTGGGTGCTATGGCCCTGAGCGATATTTATACCTTCGGACCAACATTCCGTGCCGAAAACTCGAACACTACCCGCCACCTGGCCGAGTTTTGGATGATTGAGCCTGAAGTTGCCTTTAACGACCTGCGCGACAACATGGACCTTGCCGAGGACATGCTGAAATACGTGATCAAATACGCGCTGGATAAATGTCCCGATGATATTGAATTTTTAACCCAACGCCTGGCCGAAGAAGAAAAGCAAAAACCACAGAACGAGCGATCGGACATGACTTTATTAGAGAAGCTGAACTTTTGCTTAGATAACGATTTTGAACGCCTTACTTACACCGAGGCTATCGAGATCCTAAAGGAATCGACACCGAATAAAAAGAAGAAATTCCAATATATCGTTGAAGGCTGGGGTACCGACCTGCAAAGCGAGCACGAACGCTACCTGGTTGAGAAACACTTTAAAAAACCGGTGATCCTGACCGATTACCCTAAAGAGATCAAATCGTTTTACATGCGCCAGAATGACGACGGTAAAACGGTAGCCGCTATGGATATCCTTTTCCCGGGCATAGGCGAAATTGTGGGCGGTTCGCAACGTGAAGAGCGTTTGGATCTGTTAGAAAAACGCATGGACGAAATGGGCATCCCCAAGGACGAGCTTTGGTGGTACCTGGATACCCGCCGCTTTGGCTCGTGCCCGCATGCCGGTTTTGGCTTAGGCTTTGAGCGCCTGGTGCTGTTTGTTACCGGCATGGGCAACATCCGCGATGTGATCCCTTTCCCAAGGTTCCCGAAGAATGCGGAGTTTTAGACAGGATTTAAGGATTTTGCAGGATTAACAGGATTTTTTTTGATTTTCATATTGTCAAAAAAATCCTGTAATTAATCTTACCGATCTTCAAAAATCCTGTTAATCCTGTATAATCCTGAAAATCATGCCGATTATTGAATTAGCCACCCACATTAATGCCCCTGTTGCCCGGTGTTTCGATTTGGCCAGGAGCATTGATATGCATGTAGATTCGATGCGGCAAAGCGGCGAGACTGCTGTAGCCGGGCGAACCAGCGGACTGATTGAGCTGGGTGAAACCGTTACCTGGCGGGCAAAGCATTTCGGCATCTGGCAGACCCTAACCTCCAGGGTTACCGAAATGGAATATCCCAATTATTTTACCGACGAAATGGTTAAGGGCGCATTTAAAGCCTTCCGTCACGAACATTATTTTTATCCCATCAATAACCAAACCCTGATGAAGGATATTTTTATGTTTGACACTCCCTTGGGATTTTTAGGAATTATAGCTAACTTCCTGTTTTTGGAACGCTATATGACCCGCTTGCTGCAACAACGCAACCAGGAAATAAAAAAAGCGGCGGAAGCCCCCCGGCCCCCTGAAGGGGGAGTTGGACGCGACATTAAACTTTCGAAAAAAATCCTGTTAACCCTGTAAAATCTTTCAATCGTGTTCAAAAATCCTGTTAATCCTGTAAAATCCTTAAACGGCGCAGCCCTCTTGAGCACCCTTAAAAATAAACACTATGCGAAAAATCATGTTCAAATCAACTATCCTCATCATCCCGGGCCTGGGTAATTCGGGGCCGCAGCATTGGCAATCGCTTTGGGAAAAACAATTTGGTTTTACCCGCGTTGAACAGCAGGACTGGGAAACACCCGTTTGTGCCGACTGGATAACCACCCTGCAGGCCTATGTAGACAAATATGATGCTAAAGATGTGATATTGGTAGGCCATAGCCTGGCCTGCGCCACCATTGCCTATTGGGCAATGGAATATAATGTAGCCATTAAAGCTGCCCTGCTGGTTGCCCCCAGCGATACCGAAGCCGAAAGCTACCCAACCGGAACAACCGGCTTTGCGCCTGTGCCGCTAATAAAGCTGCCGTTTAAAAGTACCACGGTAATGAGCACCAATGATTTTTACGTAACACCCCAACGCGCCCAACTATTTGCCGATGCCTGGGGCAGCAAACTGGTAAGCATAGGTGATGCCAGCCATATTAACGCTTCATCGGGATTAGGAACATGGGAGGCAGGCCTGGAGCTTCTGCGGGAATTGGACGAACTATAGGCGAAAGGCGAAAGGTAAAAGGTAAAAGGTAAAAGGCCAAAGGTAAGCGGTATCAAAGTCGTGCCCGCGGTAGAAGGCGATCAGGATAGTGGTGATATGATGACATTGTTCTTATTCTGAACCCTCTTCCTCATTCAGAGTCCCCGGATTTTACAACGCCAAATCACATGGGGTTTTCATCTGCACATCTGTCATTTGAAATCTGCACATCTACAACCTCTACCTGATTATCCGCATCACTTTATCCCAGCGTATTTTATCCGCAAAAGGGGCATTGGCGTCCCAGCTCATCCACACAAAAATAGCTTTGCCTACAATATGATCTTCGGGCACAAAACCCCAGAAGCGGGAGTCGATGGAGTTGTGGCGGTTATCGCCCATCATCCAGTAGTAGTCCATTTTAAAGGTATAGGAATTGGTTTGGCGGCCGTTGATGCTAATGCTGCCGCCGTTTACCTGCAGTTTGTTATTTTCATAAACTTCGATGGCGCGGCGGTAAATGGGGAGATTAAGTGTGTCTAATTTTATGGTGAGGTCACGTTTGGGTACGGTGAAAGGGCCAAGGTTATCTACGTTCCACCGGTGGCCCGGGCTATGCGGGAATACTTCGGGATCATAAACACCGCCAAACTGGATGTTGGGCCTGATGTATTTAACACCCGCGACTTTTTTTACCGCAAGCGACGATGGCCGCGTCATGTTCATCAAATAGTTGGTACGGGTAAATGGTTGTATATCGGATATGTGAAGTTTATAAATCAGTTCGGGATTAAAGTTAAATGTGTTACTATCGGTATTCACGGCATATTCCATTTCGGCATTGGGCGGCGGCGGTATAGGCCGACCGTTAATATACACCTGGCCGCTTATTAGCCGCACATTATCGCCGGGTATTGCCTCGCAGCGTTTAATGAAATGCTCGCGCTTGTCAACCGGGCGGTACCATGGCGAATCGGACTCCATCGGGAAGTTAAAAACCACCACATCGCCACTTTTGATATCGCCAAAACCCGGCAACCTGAAGTAAGGCAACTTGATGCCCTCCCAATATGATTTGATACCCATACCGGGCATGGTATTATGTGTAAACGGAAATGAAACAGGTGTCATAGGCAACCGGGCACCGTAGTTAAGCTTACTCACAAACAGGTAATCGCCCACCATAAGCGAGCTTTCCATGGATGAAGATGGAATGGTATAAGCTTCGATAAGCAGCAAACGGATAAGCGTAACGGCAACTACAGCAAAAAAGACAGTCTCGGCCCATTCGCGGGCTGAGGATTTATGTAACAGGTGGTGATATTCTTCGCGAAACTCATAGCTGGCCGATTGGCCCAGGTACCGGGTATTTCTATCAAAACCCCATTTGGGCAAAAAAATGAATGGCAAAAGTACCGCACCGGCTATCTGGCGCATTTTTGTTTTGCCAAAGCTTTTTACAAAATCAATGGTGATACCAATAGCTACAATAACACCAATACCCGGTATCAATAACAACAGTAGCAACCACACGGGCCTGCCGCTTATTTTCAGCATTACATAGGTAGCGTAAACCGGAATCAAGGACTCCCAGCCATGGCGGCCGGCTTTTTGAAACAGCTTCCAAAGCCCAACTTGCATCAATAACAATACAGGGGCCAACAGTAAATAAACGCCTAAGTAACCCGCTATATCCATTGATAAAACAGGGGGTTAGCTTTTAAAATCGAACATGGCGTCAACCGTGTAAAAGCCTTTTTTACCCTGTATCCACTCGGCAGCTAAAACAGCGCCAAGGGCAAAGCCGCTGCGGTTATGAGCAGTATGTTTAAATTCGATGGTGTCCACTTCCGAATCGTAGATAACGGTGTGGGTGCCGGGTACGCTGTCAATCCGCAAGGATTCTATTAATAGCTGATCTGGCAGCGGGTTTTGATCATCTGCCCCGTCGTCGGTTGTCAGCACATTCAGCCAGTCTTTTTTGGAGTCAAGATTATCGATGATCCCTTCGGCAATGGTTATGGCGGTGCCACTTGGGGCATCCAGCTTTTGCATGTGGTGAATCTCTTCTACTTGTACATCATAGTATGGGTAGTTGTTCATCACTTTAGCCAGCATCCGGTTAATATGGAAAAATATGTTAACACCTACGCTAAAGTTGGTGGCATACATTAGTGAAGCGTTACTTTCCTCGCATTGTTGTTTTACCTCATCAAGCTTATCATACCAGCCGGTGGTGCCAACTACTATAGGTACGCCGGCGTTAAAGCAATGTTGAATATTGCCCAACACTGTTGCGGGCATGCTAAACTCAATAACCGCATCGGCCTTTTGCAGGTTTTCGGCAGTTAGTTCATGCAGGTTATCCTGATCGATGGTTAAAACAATTTCATGATTGCGGCTAAGAGCAATTTTTTCAATCATTTTGCCCATTTTTCCGTAGCCGAGTAACGCTATTTTCATTTTTAATGTATGTGTTGAGATTAACAGCTAAGTTATAAATGTGCTGTTAAAACGTAAAGGTAACTTTTACAGCCGGAATATAGCTACCAAAAGCAGTTTGCGCGTAAACCGGCTGGTTAATCATTCCCGGACTAACCTTAAAAGCAAAGTTGTTATCAACCGTGTACGAGTGAATAAATTTGGCATCAATATAGGCATCAATGGTTTGAATACCCCATGCGCCTAAAATACCCAGGATACTTAAATCGCGGTTGCGGCGGTAACTGTCAAGCGCATCATATATATTCTGGGCCGGAACTTTATTATTGGTATAGGCTATATACTCATCGTAATAGGCATCGCCTTTTACCGGTGCTACCCCGCTTTTATAATAATGGGCAAGTATATTAAACTCGTTGTAGTAATGCTGGTTAAATATTACTGCCGATGCCAAAAGGCCTATACCTGTATAAATAATAGGCACTTTCCACCAGCGGTGATTGTACAACTGCCCCCAGCCGGGTATCATCAGCGAGTGCATTACCGCCTTGTGTGGGCTGTGGGTGCTATCTGGGTGGTATTCCTTCTCTTTTTTTATAGGTGGCGCAAAAGAGCCCGGCGCCGTACCCGATGCCTTTTTAAAAGTATCTTTTTTGGCTACCGATGTGGTATCTGCATGTTGTTGCTGCGCGTTGGCCGCAAAAGCAAATAGCATAACAAAACCAATAATTAACAAATATTTATACATGCAGCTGATAAAATTTAAATAAACGTAGGCTTTTAAAACTTGATAAGAGGCCCGCTTTTAGTTGATTACAAAGGTAATTTTTATAGCCGGATTAAGAAGCTATATCCCGCCGTTACAAAAACACCTTATTAAACAAATCATTAACAGGTTTAGCCACTAATTATTATGCACACATTAACTATTATATAAAAAAGCCGGCCACTGATAAGTTTTTATCAGCGGCCGGCTTTTTATTTTTGGTATTTTAATTACATTTTATTCGAATCACAAAAAGATCAATTCATTTGCTTTTCTATCTTGATTCCTGATTCTTAACTCTTGATTCTCATTACCTACCAATCCAGCATCTCAAGGATACGGCCAAGGTCATCTTCTGACAGGAAGGGAATTTCGATAACCCCGTTGCCCTTGGCGCCTAACTTAAGCGTTACCCGCGAGCTGAATTTGGAAGCTAAATCGTCTTGTATTTTTTGCAATTGGTATGAAACAGGCTCGGGTTGCTTGCCCTCCTTTTTTACGGGAGCCTTCTGCATTTCCCTAACTAATTCTTCAACCTTACGAACCGATAAGCCTTGCTGAATAATATGCTGGTGCAAATATAATTGCTTGGCAGGGTCATCAATAGAGATGAGTGCCTTGGCATGGCCCATAGTAAGCGCACCATCGCGGATGGATGCCTGGATGCTTGGCGGCAATTTTAATAAACGCAGGTAGTTAGTAACCGTCGACCGGTTTTTGCTCACCCTGTCGCCCAGTTCTTCCTGTTTCAGGTTGCATTCCTCAATCATCCGCTGAAAGCTTAAGGCTACTTCAATAGCATTCAGGTTTTCGCGCTGGATGTTTTCAATGAGGGCCATTTCCAGCATTTGCTGGTCGTTGGCAGTACGCACATAAGCAGGCAACTGGGTAAGCCCAGCCAGTTTTGATGCGCGGAAACGGCGTTCGCCGGATATCAGCTGGTATTTATGCGCGTTAATACGCCTAACGGTAATAGGCTGTATAAGGCCCTGCAGCTTGATGGAGTCGGCCAGTTCATTTAAAGCAAGCTCGTCAAAGTCAGTACGGGGCTGAAAAGGGTTTACTTCTATCTCATCAAGCCTGATTTCATTAACCGAGCCAAGGCTGCTCACCTCGGCGGCCGAAGTTGATGCCTCTTCCTTTTTGGTGCTTTTGTTTTGGTATGGTTGTACGTTTACCGAGTCATTCAACAGCGCACTTAATCCTTTGCCCAGGGCATTTCTTCTTTCACTACTCATTTACTTATACTGTTGCTGTTACCGTTGTTGCTTCGGCTTTTACAAGGCCATTTTTCTGGATAATTTCGCGGGCCAGGTTCAAATAATTAATGGCGCCTTTACAGGTAGCATCGTGCATAATAACAGATACACCAAAGCTTGGCGCTTCGCTTAAGCGGGTGTTACGCTGTATAATGGTATCAAAAACCATATCCTCAAAATGCGTTTTTACCTCATCAACCACCTGGTTACTCAGGCGCAGGCGCACATCGTACATGGTTAACAAAATACCTTCAATTTCCAGCTGCGGGTTAAGGCGCGATTGTACAATTTTGATGGTGTTTAACAATTTACCTAAACCCTCCAATGCAAAGTACTCGCACTGTACCGGTATAATTACCGAATCGGCGGCGGTTAAAGCGTTGATAGTTATTAAACCTAACGAAGGCGAACAATCAATAATAATAAAATCGTATTCGTCGCGTACGGCTTCAAATACCTGTTTCATTTTGTATTCGCGGCCACTCAGGTTAATCATTTCAATCTCGGCACCTACCAAGTCAATATGAGCGGGCAGCAGGTCAAGATTAGGGGTCTCCGTTTTCTGAATAGCCTCGTGCGGGTCAACCTGGTTAATAATGCACTCGTAAATACTGTTTTTTATGTTGCGGGGATCAAAACCAATACCCGAAGTAGAGTTTGCCTGCGGATCGGCATCAACCAATAATGTTTTAAAATCTAATACAGCCAAACTTGCAGCCAGATTTATAGATGATGTAGTTTTTCCTACGCCACCTTTCTGGTTGGCTAAAGCAATAATTTTACTCATTCTATAGTATAAAAAATTTTGATGTTACAATGATTTATATAAACGTAAAGTAGGGTCAGAAATTTCTACTTTCGTAATGTTTTTATCCGGTGATAAAGATACGGAATTAAACAATTACGAAATCCACAGGTTTAGTCAATTTACAAACATAATTAGCAATTATCGAATTATCGATTTATTGAATTATTGATTGATGAATGAGCAAGATGACGCTATTTCTCTTTTATATTTAATACTTTACATATCAGCAATTTAGATGCTGAAAGAATTGCAATTCGATAATTCAATAAATCAATAATTCAATAATTATAAATGATAACTATCATCGCATCAACTAACCGCCCCGGCAGTTCTACCTTAAAAATGGCCAAATATTATCAGCAAAAACTGCAGGAAAAAGGAGTTGAAGCGGGTGTACTATCATTGGCGCAATTGCCGTCCAGCCTTATTGAAACCGACCTTTACGGCAAGCGAAGCCCGGAATTTGCCGAAATTCAAAAAATAATTACCCAAACCCATAAGTTTATATTTGTGATACCCGAGTACAATGGCAGCTACCCCGGGGTACTAAAAGTTTTTATTGACGCCTGCGATTTTCCGGCGAGCTTTTATGATAAAAAAGCAGCGCTGGTTGGCATATCATCGGGCAAATATGGCAACATCAGGGGTATTGATCATTTTACCGGTGTTTGCCACTATGTACACCTTAATGTGATGGCCCTTAAACTCCATATATCAGGCATCAACAAGGAGTTTGATGAAACCGGCCAGCTATTAAACGCTGATACGATAAAGTTCACCAATGAGCAGATAGATAAGTTCATATTATTTTAATGATTTCACCGATTGCGGTTGATTTCACCGATTTTTCATGTGGCTGAATGACATCGTAAACAATCCATTTGGTTAAATCAGCAATCAAATCTATGTAATCATCCAATAATCGGTGAAATCATATAAAAATCATAAAACAATCAACACCCATCCCGTAAGTTTAGGCTGGCCCGTTTTAAGGTCGATGATGTAGTAATAGGTGCCGGGTGGTAATTTGGCGCCGTTATAGGTGCCCTTCCAGGGTTTGGCGTAGCCAATGCTTTTAAATATCTGCTGTCCGTAACGGTTAAACACCGTTGTTACGCTTTCAGGGTAGGTAAAAAGGCCTTCAATTTCCCAGGTATCATTTACGCCATCGGCATTGGGCGAAAAAGCGTTAGGCACAACCACTTTATGATAAACTTTTACAAAAACGCTGCTGGTATCTTCGCCACAATTATAGGTCGATTTTACATGCAATGTATATTTTATATCATCGGTCGGGTTGGCAACCGGGTTTAACACATTGGCATCGCTAAGGCCGGTGGTGGGTGTCCAGTTGAAAACATCGGCGCTTTGTGCCGACGCTACCAGGGTAATTGGCCTGTCCTGGAACATGCTTTGTTTGGTTTGCGTAATTGCAACCGGCCGCGGCAACACATTAACAGTTAAAGCAGCGGTATCGGTACAGCCAATATTGTTGGTGACTATTACCTTGTATATTGTAGTGTCTGCAGGCGAAGCTACGGGATTAGCAATAGTACTATCAGATAAACCTTTGCCAGGCGTCCATTTGTAGCTGATGGCACCCAGGGCACTCGCACTTAAATTAGTAGATGCGCCCTTACAAATGGTAACTGTTGGAGTATTTAAGGTAATAACCGCCTTAGGGATAACGGTGATGGTTGTCGATTTTGAGGTAGAGCAGCCGGCAGCCGATGTTACTATAAAGCTATAAGTGCCTGCATCGGCAGGCTTTATATTTGTAAGTATCAGTGGGTTTTGATTTTTATTAGCGGCGGTAATGCCAGGCCCCGTCCAATCAACAGTTGCCCCTCCAAATACATTTAACGTTACTGTTTTACCCTCACATTCCTGAACAGGTGATACATCTGGCACAACAGGATAAGCGTTTACGTTAACACTCAGCGGCTCCGAAAACACCCTGCATGTAGGCGAGTTTATGTTTGAGCCTCCGGCTGCGGCAAGCCTGTATTGATACATACTGGCTGCACTTCCGCCCTGTGTAAAAGTATAGGCATCTGCTGTTTGCCCGACAATATCGAGCCAGCCGTTCCCGTCGTTTTTGTTTACCTGCCACTGCATTTTAGGATTAGAGTATCCGGCCCCGATCTTCGATTTAAGTGTATAAGTTTTGCTTTCGCCCACACATTGATTTTGCGGCTGGTTAGCATCGACAGTGGTAAAACCTGTTTGCACTATTGGGCCACATGCCCTGAAATTGATATCATCGAGCAACAGGTCGTTGCCGTTGCCGCCGGGGGCCTCATTGGTCATTTTTAAAACCACCTGGCTGGTATTTGGCGGGGTTGTAAAAAAGAAGCTCTTACGTATCCAGTCGTCGCCGCTGGTTGATTCCAAAATATCACCGGTAACCAATGAATCCAATACCATGCCAGCGGTAGTTTCGATAGTAAATTTAATATTTGGCCGGATGGCTGATGAGCCCGCCTTAATCAGGTTCAGGATATAGGCCGAAAATTCGTATGTAGTATTTTCGCATAACACGGCAGGCGTGGTCTTAGTAAAAAATATACTTGGCGTGTAGGATGCATTAATCATCATCATATAGCCGTTAGCATCACCGGTGTGGTCATGAGTTACAGTTTGCCAGGCCTCCGGGTGGCAATTACCGGTAACCCCGCCATATATATTGGTGGCATTTACAATGGTGTACGAGCCATCGTTGGGGCAGTAGCTGCTAAACGACATGTTGCTGATTCCGTCCGGAAGCGCATTCCCCGGATTTGACCCCGATCCAAAGGTTTCGGTAATTACCGGATCGCCCAAACTGCCTGTACAATTTACCGACTGGCCACGCGCCAGTGTAAAATCAAGAATGGCAATAAACAGCAAAAGTAATTTAAGGGTACGCAAGCGCTTCAATTGGTTTAACTTAAAAAGTTATCCATCAAAAATATATCTTTTTATTGACGCGATGTGTATAAATAACACACCATCAAGCATTATATTGAAATACTTACAAAGCAGATGGTTATCTAAATAATTGATTATTAAAAAAATTAACCGTAAGGAGAATCAGCAAGAATATCCCGTCTGAAAAGGGATAATGACATTGCTAATTATGTCATTGCGGCACAGCGCGGCAATCGCGAACTGTACATCACCAGCATGCCCCGACATATTTTTTTTCCGAAATCGGCATGACGCATCGTCGTACCACCCATTACTCAAATCATCCCCCGGCAGATTATTTTCAACAATTAAATCGATCTTTTTTTGCCTCGATCCGGCTTTCAATTGCTTTTCTCTTGTTATAGCGTCCCGTATCCACTGAAATTCTTCATAATACACCAGTTTATTACAATTATACGTAGCCGAAAAGCTTTTAAATAACTTTTGCTTATGGTGGTACACAAGGCTAACCATATCATTGGTAACGCCAACATATAAAACCGTGTTTAATTTATTTGTTAAGATACAAACATAGTATTGGTGTATTTTCATGTGATAAGGCACTGTTGTGCACAATGCAAAATAGGGAAAAAGGAACTTAGATGTTAGCGATTATTCGTGCATACAGGCGCTTTTTGTTCCACAAATGTCATCCGACCTATATAGTTCGCGATTGCCGCGCTGCGCTCGCAATGACATATTTTTTTCCGGGCCCGGCTTCCGGCTGTCAGATAGCCCCTACTCCCTCTTATAATCCTTGTGCACAATCAAGAAGCTTGCGCGCTCCTGTTTGTGGAAAGGAATATCCCAGTTGCCCTGGTAGGTTATTTTAATGGGCAGTAGCTGCCCGTTAAAGTTGTTGAGTTCGATGTTCATCTGCACATTAAAATCGACGAACATATTACTGAATTTAAGGTCGATGTAGCGGCCAAGTATCTCGAACGTGCGTTCGTCAAAAATGGTGGTCATTTCCTTAATCATGGTGTCGCCATCAGATGTGCTGGGCTTGCACCTTACCTTAAAGCGGTAAACAGGAATGGTATCCAGGTATTTGCCGCGGGCAAATTCATAGTAGTAAAACTGCTGCATATCCCTGCTGAATATCTCGGTTTTATCGCCGATGAACGGTATGCCGGTAACCCGGCGGCCCGGCGTAAACACCAGTGTTTTAAGCTTTGCTTTATAACTCTCGTTTTTACCTTTTTCGCCCGGTAAGCCATCGCCCTCTACAAAATCGGAGTTGTAGGCGTTCATGAAAATGTAATCAAACATTTCAACGGTGTACAAATTGTATTTGCCGTTTTTTTTGTAAACGGTACCGCTATCCTGCCTGGTTATATACTCAATTTTATGCTGACCGGCTATATTACTATGCTTAAGCTTACGGTAAATCTTGCCATCAACCTTGTTTTTTTTATCGTAGGTGTAAATGCGGTTTTCGGCAGTAAAGGCATATTTTTTCATATGCTGAAAAGCCCGGTAAAAACTGGTATCGGCCATCACCGCGTCAATAAAATCCTGCGCCCGTAGTTTATGCGAACGGATATCTACTGCAGAATCGATAACAATGGTGCGGATGGTATCGGGGTTAAAACGTTGTATTTGCTGGGCAAAAGCAAAACTGCTGAAAATAGTAAACGCTACAAATAATAATAATTTCTTCATTTCTTACTACTAACCTTTTGCGGAAGGTGGTTGTTTCATCGTGATGCCTATTATAATATCACTAACCATGTCATTGCGAGCGATAGCGTGGCAATCTCGTAACTATTCAGGGCGAGCTGGCATAGTTACGAGATTGCTTCGTTCATCGCAATGACATAGCTGGTGCTAATTCCCTAACTGCTTAATAGCCAAATAGGCCATCAGTCCGGTGCTTATTTTAAATGCATCTTCTTCCACATCAAACGTAGGCGTATGTACTGATGAGGTTATACCGCGGGCTTCGTTGCGGGTACCTAAGCGGTAAAAACAGCTATCGGCTGCCTGCGAGTAATAGGCAAAATCTTCTGCCGCCATCCAGATATCCAGGTCCAATACGTTTTCTTTGCCCAGGTAGTCTTCGGCATGGCCGCGGGTGGCGTGAGTTAGTACCTCTTCGTTAATCAGGAAAGGGTAACCACGCATAATATTAAAATCGCAGCTGCCGCCCATACTTTCGGCTATACCTTCGGCCATTTTTTTCATGCGCTCGTGGGCTTCGCCGCGCCAGTTCTCGTCCATAGTACGAAAGGTACCCTCAAGGTAAACTTCGTTGGGGATTACGTTGGTGGCACCATTGGCTATCACTTTACCAAATGACAATACTGATGGGCTTTTAGGATCAGCAAAGCGGCTTACTACCGTTTGCAAAGCAGTTAATATATGTGCGGTGATAATTACCGGGTCGATATTTTGTTGTGGCTGGGCACCGTGGCCGCCTTTACCTTTTACTGTAACGTACAGCTCGTCAGTTGATGCCATATATTTGCCCGCACGGAAACCTACTTTACCGGCTTCTATCAAAGGCATCACGTGCTGCCCCAATACAGCCTGCGGTTTTGGATTTTCCAGTACGCCTTCTTTAATCATCAGGCTTGCACCGCCAGGTAGTTTCTCCTCGGCCGGTTGAAAGATTAGCTTTATAGTACCGCCAAACTGGCTTTTCAGTTCTGTTAAAATACGGGCCGTGCCCAATAACGATGAGGTATGCGCATCGTGGCCGCAAGCGTGCATCACACCCACATTTTGGGATTTGTAGGGTACATCATTAGCCTCGGTAATAGGCAAAGCATCCATATCGGCGCGCAGGGCCACCACGTTATTTGACGGTAAATCTCCTTTGATAAGGGCCACCAGGCCGGTGTCGGCCATTTTTTCGTAGGTTAAGCCCAGTTCTTCCAGTTTACCAGCTACAAAAGCAGATGTTTTTTGCTCGTGGAATGATAGTTCGGGATTGGTATGCAGATGGCGGCGGTTAGCTACCACATCATCAAATATTTTTTGGGATAGTTCCTGTATTTTTTCTTTAATCATTGTCGGTGTCGGCTTTGGGCAGGTTTATTTTTTCGGATATGATGAACAGGCTTGAAAACGAAGGCCGCAATTCCTGTATCAGCTTTTCGGCCTCTAACCGAGTCCTGAAATCGCCCGCCCGTACTTTAAAATTTGGCTCGCTGTATAAGATGTAGGTACGCAGTTCAGGATAGTCGCGTTGCAAACGGGCCTGCGCATTATAGGCATCCTTCCGGTTCGATCCGCTGAAGAACTGCACCCGATAGCCATAAGATGATGTTACTGCCGGCGCTACACCGGTTTCTTTGTTCAGCGAAAAACGCTTAGCAATCAGGGTATCAACCAGGGGATCCTTAACTACCTCAACCTTGCCGCGGGTTTGGGCAAAGGTTTGGGTGGATGCCGCTATCAGCATAAAAAAAAAGCAGTACTTGATGAGGCCGGATTTAGCTTTATGATCAAATACTGCTTTTTTCATATTTATATTATTAAAACCATCATTGCGAGGCACGATGTATGTAATTTACATAACCATTCGCCTAAACGCTGGCTACGACTCACCCCGGCTACGCTGCGCTGGCCGACCCTCTCTCCGGCTAAAGCCGCAAAGAGGGTGCCTCCAATTTTTCATTTTTCCGCCCCTCTCTCCGACTTCGTCGCATAGAGGGGTGGACGGGCGGAGCCTCGTCGGGGTGAGTCGACTCGCCGCTATGCGATATACGTCATTTTCCTCTTCAGAGGCCCTTGGATTTTACCCACAATGACGCTTGTTTTTTTATTTTTTTCTCCTCCTCCCCTTCAGGGGAGGCCGGGTCGGCTTCTTAATTTTGCCCTACCCCGTGGCAGTTTTTATATTTTTTACCGCTTCCGCAAGGGCAAGGGTCATTTCTGCCTATCTTTTGCTCAACCCTTACCGGGATGGCTTTTTGAATTTCCTGCGGAAAATCGTCCATCGGCACACCGTTGCTTTCGCTTACCATTTCGGCTTTGGTGGTTTTTAGCTTACGCAGATCCAGTTTTGGTTCTGGTTTGGCTTCCCTTACCTCTTCGGCCTGTTGCTGAACCGGGATACCTCCACGGAACAGGAAACTCACAATCTCTTTATTCACATTGGCCAACATGCCACGGAACAAATTGAAAGCCTCAAATTTGTAAACCAACAGCGGGTCCTTTTGCTCATAAACCGCGTTTTGAACAGATTGTTTTAACTCGTCCATTTCGCGCAAATGCTCTTTCCAGGCATCGTCTATCAGGTACAGGGTAACATTTTTCTCAAATGATTTAAACACTTCGTGACCATGGTTATCAATCGCTTTTTTCAACGGAACAGAAACCTGTATACCATGGATGCCATCGCTAAACGGAACCACAATATTTTCTACATACTGGCCGCGGGTATCGTAAACATCTTTTAATACCGGGTAAGCCTGCGCTGCTACGGCATCGCCTTTACGTTTGTAAAAATCCATCACCGTTTGGAAAACGTGATCAACCAGGGCGTTAATTGAATTTACCGCGAATTTATCGGCATCAACCTCCACATCAACCGAGAATAGCCGGATCATTTCTAAATTAAATCCGTCGTAGTTGTTAGCCTCCTTATACTCGGTTGTAATGTCTTCAACCACATCAAAAATGGTATTGCTCAAATCAACATCCAAACGTTCGCCAAACAGGGCGTTTTTGCGCTTGGTGTAAACTACGGTACGTTGTGAGTTCATCACATCATCATACTCCAGCAAACGTTTACGGATGCCAAAGTTATTTTCCTCTACCTTTTTCTGCGCACGCTCAATTGATTTTGAGATCATGGAGTGCTGGATAACTTCGCCCTCCTCGATACCCATACGCACCATCAGGTTCGAGATCCTCTCCGATCCGAATAAACGCATCAGGTTATCCTCCAGCGATACAAAGAACTGTGAAGAACCCGGATCGCCCTGGCGACCAGAACGACCGCGCAACTGCCTGTCAACCCGGCGAGATTCGTGGCGCTCGGTACCTACAATGGCCAAACCGCCTGCTGCCTGTACACCTGCCCCCAATTTAATATCCGTACCACGGCCAGCCATGTTGGTAGCAATGGTAACTGTGCCGGCCTGCCCTGCTTCGGCCACAATATCGGCCTCTTTCTGGTGCATTTTGGCATTCAGCACGTTATGTTTAATACCGCGCAGTTTAAGCATACGGCTTAACAATTCCGAGATCTCTACCGATGTTGTACCTACCAGTACCGGTCTGCCCGCCTGCGTTAATTTTACAATTTCATCGGCTACGGCATTATATTTTTCGCGGATGGTACGGTATACCAAATCCTGCCTGTCTTCGCGGCTTGCAGGGGTATTTGTTGGTATCTCTACTACATCCAGCTTGTATATTTCCCAAAACTCACCTGCCTCGGTAACGGCAGTACCCGTCATACCGCAAAGCTTGTGGTACATCCTGAAATAGTTTTGCAGTGTTACGGTAGCAAAAGTTTGGGTAGCATCCTCAACTTTAACATTCTCTTTAGCTTCAATTGCCTGGTGTAAACCATCAGAGTAACGGCGGCCATCCAGTACACGGCCGGTTTGCTCATCTACAATTTTCACTTTGCCTTCGTCCAAAATGTATTCGGTATCCTTTTCAAATAAGGTATATGCTTTCAGCAATTGGTTAACCGAGTGAATACGCTCAGACTTGATCGAGAAATCGCGCATCAATTCGTCCTTGCGGGCAATTTTATCTTCAGTGCTCAAGGTTGATTTTTCAATCTCCGCAATCTCGGTGCCTACATCCGGCATTACAAAAAAGTGAGGGTCTTCGCCCGATGAGGTAATCAGTTCGATACCTTTTTCGGCCAGTTCAACCTGGTTGTTTTTTTCGTCGATAACAAAATAAAGCTCCGAATCTACCTTAGGCATATTCTTACTTTGATCCTGCATGTAATAATTTTCTATCTTTTGCAGTGTGCTCCTGTTGCCACCTTCGCTCAGGAATTTAATTAAGGCTTTGCTTTTTGGTAACCCCCTGAAAGCTCGTAGTAACGCCAAACCACCTTTTTCCGGATCGGTGTCACCATCGTTAATGGCTTTTTTGGCCTCGTTCAATACCGTATTTACATACGCTTTTTGGGCGTTAACCAAACGCTCAATACGCGGTTTCAGCTCGTAAAACTCGTGCTCGTCGCCACGCGGGATAGGGCCAGATATAATTAAAGGTGTACGGGCGTCATCAATTAAAACCGAATCCACCTCATCCACCATGGCGTAATGCAATTTGCGCTGAACCAATTCTTCAGGACTACGTGTCATATTGTCACGCAGGTAGTCGAAACCAAACTCGTTATTTGTGCCAAAAGTAATATCGGCCAGGTAAGCGGCGCGGCGTTCCTCGCTGTTTGGCTCATGTTTATCAATACAATCAACCGATAAACCATGAAACTCATACAATGGCCCCATCCACTCGCTATCGCGGCGTGCCAGGTAGTCATTCACCGTTACAATGTGTACACCCTGCCCGGCAAGCGCGTTAAGGTATGCAGGCAGCGTAGCCACAAGCGTTTTACCTTCACCCGTAGCCATTTCAGATATTTTACCCTGGTGCAACACTATACCGCCTATCAGCTGTACATCGTAATGAACCATGTTCCAGGTAACCGGGTTACCTGCGGCAAGCCAGGTACTTGCGTGAAAAGCTTTATCGCCTTTTATGGTTACGTTACCTTTACGCCCGGCAAGATCACGGTCGAAATCGGTTGCGGTAACTTCTATAAATTCGTTAGCTGCAAGGCGGCTGGCGGTTTCTTTAACCACGGCAAACGCCTCGGGCAATATATTAATCAATATATCCTCAAGTTCTTTATTACGGTCTTTCTCCAGCTTATCCAGCTGAGTGTATAACTCAACTTTTTCGGCTACGTCCATATCCAGCTCGTATTCCGTACGGTCTTTTATCGCTTGTATCTCGCTGTCGATGCCCGATAGGCCTTCGGCTATTGTTTGTTTAAAACCTATTGTTTTAGCTCTAAGCTCATCATTGCTGATGGTACCGAGTTTTGCATATTCAGCCTTAATCTTTTCAACTATAGGCTTAATACTTTTTACATCCCGCTCTGATTTGCTTCCAAAAAGCTTACTTATAAAATCTAACATATTATTTTTATATGATGCAACAAACTCAATAATTACGCCACAGCGACAATTAAAGTCATATTGACAGGCAAAGGTACAGTTTTAGTTTTTAGTTTTAAGGGATTTATGAGGGATTTGATGCGTGGGGCGAGGTTTGAGGGTATTTTTGTCTGAACCGGAATTTATTGAATTAAGGAACTTACAGAATTATTTAAAGGTGGGATATTCAGCTTCAATATAAAATTCAAATAATTCTTTAATTCGATAAATCCCGGTTCAGGCTTTTCAGCACATCCACCTTGTCTTGCGCCAGCTGCGCCTTAAGTTCATCAAGGCCGGCAAACTTTACATCGCCGCGCACATAATGGTGAAACTCCATTTGGATGGTTTGGTTATAAATCTCCTGGTCAAAGTCAAAGATGTTCACTTCGATGTTGCGGGTGAGGCCATTTACCGTTGGCCGACTGCCAATATAAGCCATGCCTTTATAGCTTTCGCCGGCAATTATTACCGTTACCGCAAAAATGCCATCAGCCGGTATAAGCTTGTATTTTTCCTCTACCACAATATTGGCTGTAGGGTAGCCTATCTGCCTTCCAATCTGGTCGCCCCGCACCACTTTACCGGTTATAAAAAACGGGTAACCAAGAAAAGCGTTTGCTAAATCGATCTTGTCGTTTAACAAAGCCGCGCGGATGCGGGTTGAACTTATGGCAACTTCATCAATATCCTGCTCAGGAATTTCTACTACATCAAATCCATAAACGGGGCCAAGTTTTAACAAATCTTCCAGGCCACCCTGGCGGTCTTTACCAAAACGATGATCATACCCTATCACAATTTTTTTTGTGCCAATTTTTTTCACCAGCACATCGCGTATATAGTCTTCGGCGGTTTGGTTACTAAAATCGCGAGAAAATGGGGTGATTATCAAATGATCTACACCAAGCTGCTCCATCAACTGAGCTTTTTCGGTAATGGTGGTTATCAGCTTAATGCTTTCATCCTCGGGATGCAGTATCATCCGCGGATGCGGAAAAAAAGTAAGGATAACGGTTTCGCCGCCGGTTTGCTGCGCCAGCTCCTTAATACCTGCTATAATTTTGCGGTGGCCTATATGCACACCGTCAAATGTGCCAATGGTTACAACCGCGTTGTTTATCGCTGTAAATTCGTCAATATTGTTGTATATCCTCATTTGATGAGTAAAAACACAAATTTAGTTTTTTAGTTCGGCGGGCTGTACCCGCCTCTTATTTTTTACCTGCAAATGTAATTAGCGCTGGTCAGCAACCGGCTCAACCGGCGCTTTCAGGGCTTTAATGGTATTAAACAACTCCATCACCTCCCAGGCATCCTCTACCTTGTAGTTACCACTGCGGGTACGCCTTAATCCAGACAGGTATGCCCCGTTATTTAAAGCAGCGCCAAAATCGTGCACCAAGCTACGGATATAAGTGCCCTTACTGCATACCACCCTAAAATCAACTTCGGGCAATTCAACGCGTGTAAGTTCAAATTCGCTTATGGTAACGCTGCGCAGGCGGCGTTCAACTTCTTCGCCGCGGCGGGCTTTTTCGTATAAACGCTCGCCGTCTATTTTAATTGCAGAATGTGCCGGCGGGTATTGCTGTATATCGCCGGTAAACTGCACGCAGTTACTACGCAGCTGTTGTTCGGTAAGTTGGCTGATATCGAACTTATTGTCGGGTTCGGTTTCCATGTCATACGATGGCGTGGTTGCGCCAAGCATCATGGTGCCGGTGTACTCTTTTTCTTCGGCCTGGAAGGTATCAATCTGCTTGGTCATTTTACCGGTGCAGATAATGAGCAACCCGGTAGCCAGCGGATCGAGCGTACCGGCATGGCCAACCTTCAGTTTTAAAGGCTTAAAAGAATTGCGGATTTTGCCCACCACATCAAAGCTTGTCCACTGATACGGTTTGTTCACCAGCAACAGCTGGCCATCGGCAAACTCCTGGATATTTTGGTAAGTACTTTTCAAGTAATGTTGTTAAAGCGGCAAAGGTATGGAAAAACAAGAAACAAGCCTGGCTTAATTTCTGCCCTCCGTTGTCGCTTTAACAAATAGGTTATTCCTGAAATGATGTAGAAATTAGATCACATCTAATTTATGACCTGTCATGATTAGCCCAATAATCACCGCGCCTATAACGATACGATACCAGCCAAACAGCACGAAGCCTTTACGCTCTAAAAAAGTAATGAATGTTTTGATGGCCAGCATAGCCACTATAAAAGCGATTACATTGCCAATTGCAAGTAATTTTATCTCCTCGCCGGTAAAACGGTGCCCTTCTTTATAAAAATCAAGTAGTTTTTTAGCAGTAGCCGCAAACATGGTAGGAACGGCCAAAAAGAACGAGAATTCGGCAGCCGCGGTGCGGGTAAGTTTCTGGCTCATACCTCCAACAATAGTTGATGCAGAACGTGAAGTCCCGGGGATCATGGCCAAACACTGAAAAAAACCAATTTTTAAGGCAGTAAGATAATTGATATCTTTTTCTTCTTTAATAGTTGGCTTATTAAACCATTTATCTACAAAAAGCAAAATGATACCACCTACAAAAAGTGTAATGCCTACGGTAAGTGCGCTCTCCAACAAAGCATCTATTTTTTTGCTAAACAGTAAGCCAAAAACCGCTGCAGGTATAAATGCTACCAACAACTTAAGGTAAAAGTTGAATGATTGTAAAAAACGTTTCCAATATAATACAACTACTGATAGGATAGCACCTAATTGCACTGCTATGGTAAATAATTTAATAAACGGATCGGCAGCGATGCCCATAACAGACGAGGCAATAATCATATGCCCGGTTGACGATATAGGCAAAAATTCGGTTATTCCTTCTATTACGGCAAGTACAATTATTTGTATGAGTTTAACGGTATCCATGTAGGGGTTGGGATGGGTTAGATTTTGGGGTTGATTAAGTTAGATTAGATTGATTAGGTTAAATGGTTAATCGATTTATATAGCGCAATCGCTCAAAAGAAAAACCAATCAACCATTCACTCAATCAACTCAGTAAACTATTTACTAACTTCCGGCTTTTTTAAAATGGCGTAAAAACCTAAAGCAAAGCCAGCCAATACTACAATAGGGGCTATAACAATTTTGGTATTGCTGTAAATATCGGTAGTGCCAGACATCAGCACAAAACCAAAGGCTACTATTAATACACTGATGATTAAAAACTTGTAATTGCCTTTATCAAAAATAAACTCTACAGGCTCATTACTGATAGTTTTTGCCGCTTTTGGCGCCGATACAGTTGCCGATGTTTTTAAAGGCGTTGTTGGTTTAAATTTTTGTGCCATGTTTTTTAATTATTGAATTATCGATTTAGTGAATTATTGATTTAATTACTGCTTCGATATTTTTTAAATATTGATTTTTTTATTGGCTACGCGATAAAACCTTTTGGCTTTAACCTTTTGCCTTTAACCTATCTATATAGGTCGTATATTTTTAAACGTAAAAACTTGTTAACAGCCAGAAATGTACTAAAGGCCGATATAAATATGCCTAACCCTACCACACCTAAAAATACCATTCCAAATTCAGTATAAGTTTGGAGGAAAACCAGGTCGGGAACTTGCTGATAGGCCAGGTATAAGGTACCTACCAACAAAACAATAGCAATTAAACCGCCCAAAAGGCCATGCCAAATACCGTACAGCAAAAATGGCTTACGGATAAAGCCTTTAGTGGCCCCAACCAGCTGCATGGATTTAATTAAAAATCTTTGCGAGTAGATGGCCAGCCTGATAGTATTATTAATTAAGGCAACTGATAAAACAACGAATATACCTGCAAAAGCCAGGATGATTAAACTGATGGATTTCACATTCTCGTTCATCTTATCAACCAACGATTGCTGGTATTTAACTTCTTTAACCAGGGGGTTTTTCAGCAGGTCGGCCTTAAATTTTTCAATATCCTTGTTGTTGGCAAAATCGGCCTTCATGTAGATATCCAGCGATTGCGACAAGGGGTTATAGCCCAGAAATTTCACAAAATCTTCGCCCAAATCTTTTTGCAGGTTACGGGCGGCCAGTTCCTTACTTACATATTGGGTTTGCTTCACCATCGGGTTGGCATCCAATTGTTTTTGCAACTGTAGTACGTCAGTTTCATGCGCGGCGTCGTCAACAAAAATATTCAATACAATATTTTCCTTTACGTAGCGCGAAATGTTGTTGGCATCTATTAGCAGTAATCCTAACAAACCCACCATTAACAACACCATGGCAATACCAAATACAGTTGAAATGTATATGGTTTTTACCTTTTTTGACGATGCACTTGCTTCAAATTCTTCCATGTTTGTTTAGATATGAGACATGAGATTTGAGATTTGAGAAAAAAACTGCCGCAAAATTGAGGCTCGTCTCACATCTCATATCTAATATCTCACACCTATATTCGTGCGAAATTAAGAAACACGGGTTAAAGGTAAAAGTTTATTGTTTATAAAAATGGTTTAATAATGTAATAGTGTGCGGGTTTTAACATTTATTAACGAATTGTCTGAATCAGAATTTGCAGAATTAAAGAATTAACAGAATTTAATCGCAGGTTTTACCTCACCCACGGTTAATCAAATTCGAATAATTCGCTTAATCCTAAAAATTCCGGTTCTGAATAAACAAATGCCATTACCGCCCTGTTATACCTTCATGACAAAGCCAGCAAACGATAAACAAAAACAATCGCCTTCGGATACACCAACCGACAGGCCAAACGATAATGGCGGCAAAAGCAAAGTGAAACCCCAAGATAAGCAGTACCATGCCGACGAACCACATGGCGGCAACATTGCAAAAAAACACGAAAGGGAAGAGCAACCGGTACATTCGGTAAAGGCGGTGCCTAAACATTGACGAGGTTTTACGTGGTACGTTTTAAGTTATACGTTTAGTTAGAACAGTTAAAAACGTATAACGTAGCACGTAAAACTTACAACCTACCGCGCTATCCCGGCCGAGTTAAACTGTAAATCGTAAAGTTTGCGGTAGTGGCCGTGCTCAATTTTAAGAAGTTCCTGGTGGGTTCCCATTTCCATGATCTCGCCATGATCAAGTACGATGATCCTGTCGGCGTTTTGGATGGTCGATAGTCGGTGGGCAATAACTATAGCCGTACGGCCCTGCATTAATTTATTAATGGCGTTCTGGATCAGGATCTCGGTTTCGGTGTCTACAGATGAAGTAGCCTCATCCAACACTAAAATGGCCGGATTATATACCAGCGCCCGGATAAAAGATATTAATTGCGATTGCCCCGCCGAAAGGGTCGACCCGCGTTCCATTACGTTATAATCATAGCCGCCGGGCAGGCGTTCAATAAACTCGTGGGCACCAACATCTTTTGCTGCTGCGATGATCTGCTCGCGGGTGATGGATTGATTGTTAAGGCTGATATTATTAGCAATAGTATCAGTAAACAGGAATACATCCTGTATCACCGTTGCTATTTGCGACTGGAGGAATTCAACCTCATAATCGCGAATGTCATGGCCATCAACTTTGGCGCTGCCTTTTCCTATCTCATAAAAACGGTTAAGGATATTGATGGTAGATGATTTGCCAGCTCCGGTAGCACCTACCAGGGCCAGTGTTTCGCCGGGTTTTACGTGGAAGCTGATGTTTTTAAGTACCCAATTTTCGTCGTTGTAGGCAAACCACACTTTGTCAAATTCAATTTCGCCCTGCAGCCTGCCGGTTTTCAGAGTACCGTTATCAATGGCAACTTCATCTGTATCCAACACTTTAAAAATCCTATCGGCACCTACCATACCCATTTGCAAGGTATTAAACTTATCGGCCAGCTGGCGGATGGGCCTAAAAAGCATATTAAGCAGCACAATAAAGCCGGTTATCAACCCGGGGGTAATCCCCTTTTTTGACGCAGATAAGCTGGCCAGCTGCCCATCGGTAAGCATCCGTTTGCAACCGTACCAAACCAGCAGGCCTATGCAGATAGCAAACAAAATCTCGACCACCGGGAAAAATATAGAATAATACCAGTTACTGCGGATGTTGGCATCACGGTACTTCACATTAACCGCTTTAAACTTGCGCATCTCCTGGTCTTCCCGTGCAAAAAGCTGGATGACGCTGATGCCCGAGATATGCTCGGCCAAAAAAGTGTTCAACTGGGCTACCTGGGTACGCACTTCCTGGAACGATGATTTGATAGCCTCCTTAAACACGTAAGTTGATGCAAACAGGAACGGCATTGGGATAAGAGTAATCAATGCCAGTTTCCAGTCCTGGAACAGCATCAGGCCGATAACGGCAAATACCAGCAGCATATCGCCCATGATGCTGATGAGCCCTTCAGAAAATATATCGGCAATGGTTTCCAGGTCGGATACCGTACGGGTGATGAGCATCCCGATAGGTGTCCTGTCAAAATACTTTAGCCTTAAACTGGTAATGTGGTTAAAAATGTCAATCCTCAAATCGCGAATAACAGATTGACCTAAGGTGTTGGTTAAATATGTTTGATAATACTGCGCCACGGTTTGTATAACCAGTTGCGCAACCATAAGGCCAACCATAAAAACCAGCCCGTCGTAATCGTCATTCAAGATATTTACATCCAGCGTACGTTGAATCAAGATGGGTTGCAGCAAGGCCCCAACAGCCAAAAACACCGTTAAAAAAGCGGCAATCACAAATGTAGTATTATAGGGCTTTACATAACGCATTACCCGTTTTAACAATTTCCAATCAAGCGCCTTCCCGGTAACGGAGCCCCCCCCGCCCCCTGAAGGGGGTGCTTTTTGATTAGCAGAGTCGCCAGCTTTTTTTTCGTTATCTTGTTTATTCTTATTCACTTATTTCAAATGTAGTTATAAGTTATAGATAAAATTAGCAATCTATTGTTGCCCATTCAGGGCAAAGTTATCTAAAGTGGGTTAACATAACTTAACACATTTTAGATATATTTTTTATAAATATTTAATAATCAATACATTACATTTTAACATGGTTAACACTACTGATGTATCGTGCAATTCATGTGCATCCAAATATTTGTGCCTGTTGTTGGCAATCCAAACCCTTAGGTACCTCGATTTCTTAACCAGGATCAGGGGATAAAAACAAGGACTGTTTAATGTTTATATCTTTCCGACACCATAGCTTATTGCAATTAGCTATTTACATGCGTTTGCCCTGTTGTTCCCCCTTCAGGGGGTAGGGGGGCTAATACTTCACTTCTGTTAAATACAGCCCGCAGGCCGGTACGCTCATGCCCGCGTTTGATCGGTTTTTGCTTTCAATAATCTGCCGTACGGCTTCGGGTGGTATTTCACCTTTGCCTACCATCATCAGGGTGCCTACAATGGCGCGTACCATGTTGCGTAAAAACCTATCGGCCGAAATATGGAATACCATGCCTTGTTCGGTACGAACCCATTCGGCGCAGCTTATTTTACAGTTATTGGTTTTTACCTGGGTATTTGATTTACTGAAACAACTAAAATCAATATAGTCCATGATCATAGCTGCCGCCCGGTTCATCAGTTCCATATCCGGCACATCGCGTAACTGCCAGGAGTATCCCCTTAAAAACGGATCTTTATTAAAATGAACGTGGTATTGATATGAACGCAGCGTAGCATCAAACCGGGCATGCGCATCGGGGCTAACCGGGATGATGTTTTTTATAGCGATATCAGGTGGCAAAATAGCGTTAAGCCCTCCCCGCCCCCTGAAGGGGGTGCTTTCTAACGCGCTTACTCCCCCTTCAGGGGGTTGGGGGGCATCAAAATGGGCAAAAAACTCTTTGGCGTGCACGCCCGTATCGGTTCGGCCGCAGCCGGTTGTTTCTATGGGTTGGCGTAGGATGGTACTTAACGCCTTGTTCAAAGCTTCCTGAACGCTGTGGGCGTTTTGTTGTATCTGCCAGCCATGATAGGCTGTGCCATCATAAGCCAGTTCAATAAAATAGCGTTGTTTAGCCGTCACGCCGCAAAGTTAATTATTATGACGGGCTTACCGTTCATAATTTGGTCAAACTATGGCCACGTAGAAGATGTACCACTGTGTGTACCGGTACGGAGTGGTACACTTGCTTTTTATGTTAGGTGCAAGCTAAAAGCGGTAAGCACAAGGTTTAAACGCTTATTTTTTGTTCGATAAGCGTAACGCTACAAAAAAAACAATAAATCTATATATTCAAACAGATGCAGTAGGTATTGATGCGGATACCGGCTAAAGAGCGTAAGGCTGTTGGTGAGCATAAAGAGACCGGCCCAAGACAACGCCCATACCCCTATCCTCCCTAAAACTGGTAATACGGCTTTATCATCAAATAAACTATTACCCCGGTAATTGTTACAAACAACCATATCGGGAACGTCCAGCGTACCAGTTTGCGATGTTTTTCAACCTGCATTTGCAGGCCGCGGTAAAAGCTTAGTAATATTAGTGGCAATACACCAGCCGCCAGTATGATGTGTGGTGTTAAGATAGAAAGGTACAATGTACGCATCCCCCCTACCTGGGCACGTTCCGAATCGGACAGGATACCATCAAAGTTGGCATCGCCATACAAGGTATCATGGCGCATAAGGTAGTGAAACAGGATATAGGATACCAGGAATGTTGATGATAAACAAAACGTCAGTATATTAAGCCTTTTATGCAAGGTTATATTGCCTTGCTTGATAAAGTATAAGGATAACAATAAAAGTACGGTACAGGCGCCGTTTAACACCGCGTTAAGCATAGGCAGGTATGGGGTAAATGCGGGTGCTACCGCCGGGCCCGGAATAAGGTGCCTGTTTAATACAACAACCACGGCTATTACAAATATGGTAACGGCTGCAACAAAACGGAGTATAAATTTATCGGTCATATCTGTTAATATAGGGCTTTATCAACTTTACGCAGCTCTTCGGCTATCAGCACTTTTATCTCGTCGTTCAGGCGGTTTACATCGTTGGTGTTGGCCCCAGAGTAATAACCACGGATGTGCTTATCCTGATCAATCAATATCAGCTTATCACTGTATATAAAATCGTCTTTGCCAGTTTGTACTGCATCAACCAAAAAGCCTTTGCGGGCCAGGTTATATATCGATGTGGTATCGCCGGTTAAAAATACCCAACGGTTTGATTCGGGCTTAAAGCTTTGCAGGTACTTTTTTAAAACATCTGGTGTATCCCGGTCTGGATCAACCGTGATTGATGTAAAATACACCATCTTGTTTTTCCAATAAGTACCTACCAGGTAACTTAAGTTATTATTGATGGTGCTGCAAACGGTAGGGCAATGGGTATAAAAAAAACTCGCGACAAATATCTTTCCCTTAAGGTTGGCCTCTGTGAAGGTTTTACCATCCTGATCGGTTAGTTTAAATGAGGGCAGCTGGTAGTAATTGGTATCGGGGATATCCTTACCGTGAAACCTGTGGCTGGTTTTGGCTACCTCTTTAGGGCCAAAATGGGCAAGCGGCTTATACCTGTTTTTGCCTTTAGCGGTTAGTAAATAATACAAAAATCCTGGTACTGCCAATATGAGCACCAGGACTGTAATTTTTTTCCAGATGGCAGCTTTCATTACCCCCGAAGATCAATCCAGTGGTGACTCTCGTTAGTAAGCACCAGGATTAAACCGATTATAAATAAAATTGGGACAATAATTGCTAAAGCCAAACCAAGCTTCTCAAACTTTAAGTGCATAAAGTAAGCCACAATGTAAAAGGCTTTAAACAGTGTTAATACAATGTACACAGGATTAGCAAAGTGTATTGGTAGGATACCTTTTGGTACCAGGTATAAAGCGATAATAAATTCAACCGCCGTAATAGCTGATAATATAAGGGCCACTTTTACTATTCTTCCCCTGGTCATTGATTGATGATCGCCAGCTTCGTGGTGAACTTCGTGTGATTCTGTTGACATATATGTAATATTTTTAAACTAAGTAAAAGAAGGTAAACACAAATACCCAAACAAGGTCTACAAAGTGCCAGTAAAGACCAACCTTCTCAATCATTAAATAGCTACCTCTTTTTTCGTAGGTGCCCAACAATACATTAACAGTAATGATGATATTGATGATAACTCCTGTAAATACGTGGAAACCATGGAAACCGGTGATGGTGAAAAACAGGTTGGCAAATTCCTGCGCGGTCATATGCCTTGCCGCTTCGGTACCGCCTTCATTGAAGAATTTACCTAACTCATCTAATGCAGGCGTACTACCCCACCAAAATCCTTCATGATGTAAGTGGCTCCACTCTAAAGCCTGGCAACCCAGGAACATAAAGCCACCAATAACTGTAGCTATCATCCACCAAACCACTTCTTTCTTTGCGTTACGATGACCGGCTTCAACGGCCAATACCATAGTAACTGAACTAAGAATAAGTATAAAAGTCATGATACCCACGAAAACTAATGGTTGACCGCTATCTACTAATCCGGGTATAGATTGGAAAACCTTATCTGCCGCCGGCCATACACTTGCGCTAAAACGCAGTGAGCCGTAAGAAATTAATAATGACGAAAAGGTAAATGCATCCGAAAGGAGAAAAAACCACATCATAATTTTTCCGTACTCAACATTGAAGGGAGACCTCCCTCCAGACCACGGAGTTGTTTTTACTTCATCAATTTGTGATACTGTTGTACTCATTTGTACTTAAATAATGGTGTGTTAATTTTGGTTCAAAAGTAAAAAAACATACAGATAAATCCATATAATTCCGAGAAAATGCCAAAAAATAGAAGTCATTTGCATTTTATACAGGTTACGTACCTGCGGAACACTTCTGTATGTACCCCAAAGGGTGCTCAATAATAGTAATATAGCTGCAACAATGTGTAACAGGTGTGTACCTGTAAATATATAAACAAACGAGCGCGATGCATTAGGATCTGTTAAATACACGTTCATTTTGTAGGTTAACACGTACCAGCCATAAACCTGGATGGCAAAAAACGCTGCACCTAACAAAAACGTTAGCCATAAATACAGTTGCTGTACACCAACCTGCATATTTTTAGCTGCCCTTTGTGCCAAAAACAAGGTACCGCTACTCATGATAATAACCGCCGTGCTGTACATAAACGCACTTGGCATAATTACGTTAAGCCCGTGCCCTTTACCACCACTATAAACAATAAACCCACTGGTTAAAGCCGCAAAAAACATAAACGAGGTGAATATAAAAATCCACATGTTGAATTTTTTGGGTTCCAGATCAAGCCTGTCAGGATTTTTTTGAATCGAAGCCATCATACTTTCACTTTCCTATAAAATCAAATAAAAACATTAATTGCACTATGGGCAAATACATAAACGAGCCGAACATTAATTTACGGGCCGCCTCAATTTGCTGTGTACGCAACAGGTTATAAGCCTGGTATAAAAAAACAATACTGCATGTTAACGATACTCCTCCAACATAGTAACCGCCGTAGTGGTAAATGGTTGGCAATAAACTTACCGGTACCAATATCAGTGTAAATATAAAGGTAATTACCGCACTTCCTAAATTGCGGTTGCCCGTAGGCAACAGCCTGAAACCGGCCAGTTTATAGTCGTCATCCAAGACCCAGGCAATGGCCCAAAAGTGTGGAAACTGCCATACAAACTGAACAGCAAATAAAATCAGCGCTATTTCATCAATACGCCCGTGTTGTTGCGCGGCTACATATCCAATAAGCGGCGGCAACGCCCCTGGTATTGCACCCACGAATACCGCTATGGGCGATTTACGTTTCAGCGGCGTATAAACAAATGCGTATAACAATATCGAAAATACCGATAACAAGCCTGTGAGCAGGTTAAGGCTGCCTAACAAATAGGTTCCGGCCATACCCATGCCCAGGCTTAAAACCAGGGCCTGCCCGTTGGTCATTTTACCTGACGGTAATGGCCTGTCCATTGTCCGTTTCATCAGCTTATCCAGGTCCTTTTCAATAATCTCGTTAAAACCATTGGCTGCCGATGTAACCAGGAACCCACCTATGATCAGCTTTACCCAGTTAACCCAATTAATACCATTTACCCAATGTGCATGATTGTTGGCCATACTGCCAATCAAAAACGATATCGAAGCAGAAAACGTAACCAAAAAGGTAAGCCGTAATTTAATCAGTTTTGAATAATCGCTCCATTTCATTTGCTTACCCCCCTAACATTAACCGATTGATGTAAATTCAACAGCAAATAAAACTGCGCCCCAAATATTAAACTTGCCAATACAATATGTGCTGCCTGCGCTACCGGCGGCAAGGCCGAATACGAAAGCAGGATGCCGGTAACAATCTGCAGCATGATCATTAAAAAGTTAAAGCTCATTAACTGCTGATGGATTGAATGCCGGTTAAACTTTTTACGAATTAACGCATACAACACCACATTTATCACAAATACTAAAATTGCCAGATCGCGATGGTGTGTAAAAATTTCACCTGCCCCTTTTATCCAGTTATTGCGGTAACCGCCCTGAAAATGGGCTGCAACCGCGTCTATCTTCTCCCTTACCTCGGTACCAAATGTTATTTGTAAAACGCTTAGCACCAATGCCGCCAATGTTACAATGTATATGACCGGGCTTGTATTTAACTTACCATTGCCATAAACCCGGGCCAGGTGATAAGTATAAATACATATGGCAAGTATGGCCAGGGCCAATAACATATGTACTGTAACTATCCAGGCCACCAGGTTAGTTGATACCACGATAGATCCAAGCCAGGCCTGGAAAACTACCAGGATTAAATTAAATATGCTTAATATGGTAATCTTCTTATCGATTCTCCAATAGCCAAATGAATAAACGGCCGATAGCAGCAAAAATATTCCTGATATGGCCCCAATTAAGCGGTTCACATATTCTGTCCAGGTTTTGCCGGCATTAAACTCCTCGGGCACCAGGATCGACCTGTCTTCACGAATCCTGCGGGCCAGCTCACTGTAACCAAAAACATCCAGTGTTTTGGCAAAACGCTGATTTTTGGCCAGCCGCTTTTCAACATAGGTTTGCTTATAATCTTTGGGCAAATCGGCGCTGCTTGTCGGTGGAATATACCGGCCAAAACATTTAGGCCAATCAGGGCATCCCATGCCCGAACCTGAACTACGTACCACGCCGCCCGCAAGTATCAAAACAAAAAGTAAAACGATTGTTATGAGGCCTGTTTTTTGAAAACGTTTATTGGGTGCGGCTGTGTTCATTTAAAATATCTTCTAAAAATTTAGGGTACCTCGTCAAGTCGGAAGTTTTAAGTCTTAAGTTCTGAGTTTTACTGAGAACTTAAGACTCCCGACTTAAGACTTAACACGGTACCCTAAAAGATCAGATCAGTATTAAGATTCTTTTGGTGTTTCGCTGTCGTTTGCGTTCAGCTTATCATTAAATTTTTTCAACTCATCCATACCGGCAGGGTTATCTTCAAAATCATGCGGCAAGTTTGAACTCATTGTTTGAGAGAAAGGTACTGTCTGAGGTATAAAGTCCTCTTCGGCACCCGGCTTGCTGTAATCATATGGCCAACGGTAAACAGTAGGTATTTCGCCCGGCCAGTTGCCATGTAAATGCTCTACAGGAGCGGTCCACTCCAGGGTGTTTGACTGCCATGGGTTTTGCGTGGTTTTTTTACCAGCAAATATCGATACGATAAAGTTATATATGAAAGCCACCTGCGCCAAAGCTGCCATGATAGCCGCCCATGTAATAAACGTGTTTATAGTTAACCATTTTTGCATCGAAGCAAACTCGGTGAACGCGTAGTAACGACGGGGAACGCCATCCAGACCCATAAAGTGCATCGGGAAGAACACCAGGTAAGCGCCAATGAAAGTTAACCAGAAGTGCAGGTAACCTAACTTCTCGTCCATCAGTTTACCAAACATTTTAGGGAACCAGTGGTAAACACCGGCAAGCATACCAAATATCGCTGCCGAACCCATTACAAGGTGGAAGTGGGCAACAACAAAGTAAGTATCGTGCAGGTTGATATCCAAGGCAGCATTACCAAGGAAAATACCTGTTAAACCACCAGAGATAAAGAATGACACCATACCTATAGCGAACAACATAGCAGGTGTAAACCTGATGTTACCGCGCCATAATGTAGCCAGCCAGTTAAAGGTTTTTACTGCTGATGGTACAGCGATAATCAGTGTAGTGATCATGAACACACCACCAAGGAACGGGTTCATCCCGGTTACAAACATGTGGTGACCCCATACGATGAAAGACAATACCGTAATACCTATTAGCGAGTAAACCATCGCGTGATAACCGAAGATTGGTTTACGCGAGTTTACCGACATAACCTCAGATGAGATACCCATCGCAGGCATAATAACGATATACACCTCTGGGTGACCAAGGAACCAGAATAAATGCTGGAACAGGATTGGGCTACCACCTTCATAAGGCTGTGGCACACCGTTCAATACGATGTCAGATAAGTAGAAGCTGGTACCAAAGCTACGGTCAAATATCAGCAACACCACACCTGCAACAAGTACAGGGAATGCAAGGATACCCAATATAGCGGTAAGGAATAAAGCCCAGATAGTTAAAGGCATTTTCCAAAGGTCCATACCTTTTGTACGCATGTTTAATACAGTACTTACGTAGTTGATACCACCCATTAATGATGATGCAACAAACATTACCATACTGATTAACCACAATGTCATACCTTCACCAGAGCCTGGCATCGCTTTTGGCAAAGCAGATAACGGTGGGTAAATTGTCCAGCCACCACTTGCGGGGCCGCTTTGAACAAAAAATGATGATAGCATAACCACGCTGGCCATAAAGAAAAACCAGTACGATAGCATGTTCATGAAAGGCGAAGCCATATCACGTGCACCAATCTGCAAAGGGATCAATAAGTTGGCAAAGGTACCGCTTAAGCCGGCTGTTAATACAAAGAATACCATGATGGTACCGTGAATAGTAACCAACGACAGGTAAAACTCGGTACTGATACGGCCATTAGGTGCAAAGTGACCCAGTAAAGTAGTTAATAAAGGGAATGTTTTATCTGGATAAGCCAGTTGGATCCTGAAAAGGATTGATAAAATCATTGCGATAACCGCCATAGTAATACCTGTAATAAGGAATTGCTTGGCGATCATTTTGTGATCCATGCTAAATATGTATTTAGACACGAAAGTTTCGTTATGGTGATGTTCGTGACCGTGCTCGTCGTGGTGTGCTACTACGTGATCGTGAACTGCTACTGTTGACATAATCGCTCTTTTATCTTATATTAATTATTTAACGCTAACCTGTTTGTTGATACTGCTTTTTTCGGCTCCGCATCAGCGAAATGCAACTCCTTTTTTAAACCATCGGTTAAATAAGGTTTTTGGCGAGACAACCATTCCAGGTATTCGGCTTCAGAAACTACACGCACATATACTTGCATGTTGTAGTGACCACCGCCACAAATTTTATTACAGTACACTAAATATTCGAATTTCGGGTCATCAAGTCTGTGACGCATCTCCGCGGTAGTAATCGTCGGGGTAAACTTGAAGAAAGTTGGTAATCCCGGTACTGCGTTCAACTGCACCCTAAAATGTGGCATATAAACACTATGAATTACATCCTGTGCCTGTATGTTTAATTTTATCGATCTGTTTACCGGTAAGTACATGGTATCGGCAGACAAATCGTCGAAGCTGCTTTTCTTGGTAAAATCTACACCTAATCTGTTGTTGGCAGTTGTAAGCTTAAAGTTTTTAGGACCCAATTTACCATCTTTACCAGGGTAACGTAATTCCCATTTAAACTGATGACCGGTGATATCAATGTTGATTGAAGCAGGCTCGCCTTTGGCATCAGTATCATCCATAATTTTTTGCCAGGTAAAGAAACCAAACACAACCAGGATAGTAAGCACTATAGCAGGCACAATTGTCCATATTTTTTCAATGGTATTGTTGTGTGGTAAAAAGTGCGCGCGGCGTTTATCAGAATGGCGGTACTGAAACAGGAAGCCAAACAACAGTATCTGCGTGATAAAGAAAACGATCATGGTTAAAATAGTTGTAACCGTGAACATTTCATCAATTTTAACGCCGTGGATTGAGGCGGCTTCCGGCAAAGTCATGCTACCTTGAACAGTAAACGACCAATAAGCACCATATATACCTGCTATCAGGAATATAAGGCAAATAACGCCCATTACATTGTTCCAGCTTAAGCCTTTTTTTCCCTGAATTTTAAGGGTAAGATCATAGATCTTTAAAATTTTACCTATTACAGCTACACCAAGGCATATCAGAAAAAATATCAGCACATAATAGGCAACACCCGTCCAGTCAACCTGGTTGGCATCTTCGCCTGTACCAGCTGCGGCAGCCGGAGTTTGCGCCATTAGCAGGTTTGTGCCAAAAAGCATAAACGCTGCAAAAAACGATAGTATGGTTTTAGAATTTATTAATTTTTTGAATGCCATTTTAATGTTTGTTTGGTATTCTGTATTTGATGCAAAAATAACAATTATTATATGTGATGATGAAGGCTCTCCTGTAGGAAAGGGTGTTTTTTAGGCAGAAGTGATTTGAATTTGCTTAAAGCGTTCATCGTCAAAAATACAAACAATCCTAAAAACAATAACGCTACACCTGGTTCAATCCAAACAATCTCGGTATACCAGTGTGATGTTGGGCCTACTGTGCCTGGCATAATCATCTGGAAATAATCTAACCAGTGACCTATAATTAAAATAAAGCAGGTAACCTTTAATACACTGGTGGTACGTTTTGAATCACGTGCCATGATAATCAATAGTGGCGCTAAAAAGTTAATTACGATATTCAACCAGAACCATGGCTTAAATTCAGGCTCCCACCTGCGTAAAAAGTAAACTGTTTCTTCAGGAATGTTGGCGTAATAGATCAATAAGAACTGTGCAAACCAAACATATGTCCAGAAGATGGAGAAACCAAACATCAGCTGGCCAAGGTTATGCAGGTGATCTTGTGTGATCCATTGCATGTACCCGTTCTCTCTTAAAATAATAATGGTTAAAGTAATGATAGCCAAGGTACTTACCCACATGGCGGCAAAGTTATACCAGCCGAACATAGTTGAGAACCAGTGTGCTTCTAACGACATAATAACATCAAAAGCGAAGATTGGCGTTGTAAAACCAAATATTACCAGGAACAGGCACGACATGGCAAAGCTCTTTTTGTAGTAGAACATACCACCTAGTTCGTCTTCCCCTTCAGAATATCTCACCAGCATCCGGCCAAAAATAGTGTAGCTACCTAAAAACACAAATAACCTGGCAAAAAAGAAACCTTTATTTAAAAAAACGTGTTTCCCTGCAATGATAGGGTCGAAATTGGCATTGCCTTTAATTTCTACACCAGCAATGGCCCATAATTTATATAAATAAGGGGCAACAACTTGTTTACCTTCAATTTCTGTAGTATGGGTTATAAATAAACCCGCGGCTATAATACCTACTAATATGGTAGCGGCAATTGGCAATGTTTTAGCAAATGCCTGCGGGATGCGAAGCAATGATGCCGACCAGCCTGCCTGCGCCACATATTGTAAAGCGCAGAAAAATACACCGGCCATACATACACAGGCAAAGTAATAAGCCATCAGCAATAAGTTTGCAAACGTACGCTCGCCATCAATGAAAAACCCGGCAACTGTTACTATCAGCCCCACCGCTATTGCAGCCAGGCTTAGTGTTTTTACCTTACCGGTAAAATGAAATTGCTCGTCAAAACTATTATGAGTGCTCATTCAATATATTCTTATAAAGTTTGTAAATGGTGAACATACATGATCACTTTCCAGCGTTCTTCAGGGTTTAGCTGCGAAGCATAAGAGCCCATCGCGTTTACACCGTAAGTAATAGTATGATAAATTTTACCGTCTGTTAAATCCTTCATAGCGCCACCGCGTGATGATTGTCCTTTTGAATAAGATGGTGGCGGCGGGTAACCATGCGCAACCACTAAACCATCACCCTGGCCACTTAAACCATGGCATGGCGAGCAGTAGTGTGCAAAAAGCAATTTTCCATCAGCATAATTTGCCTGGGTTTGCGCAATTACAGTTTTAACCTCAACACTTGCCAGCTCATAGCCTTCTTTGGTATTAGGATAATCAAACTTTGTAAAACCTACCGGGATCGTTCCGGCCGGTGGTAACTGTGCGGTTTTACCATCTTTAAATTGACTGTTCTTTTGATCTGGATCGTAAGCGGTATGCTCGTACATGTTAGGCGCATATTCCCAACCTGTACTTCTTTTATCCTTACATGATGTTATAACTATCGAAGCAGCGATAATCATAACTAATGTTCCTATTATTTTAATCTTATTCATAGCTAACATATTTTCTGTCGTTATGCTTAACTTCTACAGCTCCTGCTTCTTTTAATATACTATCAATATCTGCGTGTGGTGTATTACCTTTTGCATCAATGGCGATAACAAATTTATCATTGGTGGCACGCAGGTCCATTACTCTTGGTGCACGGCCCGGGAAAAGGTGGGTGGCAAAAAAGAAAGTAAATGTCATACCAAAGGCCGTCCACAATACGGTCCACTCAAAGGTTACCGGTATAAAATCGGGGATGGCAAAAAAGTTTTTACCGCCGATGTTGATTGGCCAATCGTGTACAAGCATATAATAAACCATGCTGAACATGATGGTGCCACCTAAACAGCCAAACATGAAGGCTGCATAACCTAAGCGCGAATCCTTAATGCCTAATTTAGCATCAATACCGTGAATGGGGCATGGCGAATAAACATCGTAAATAGGGACACTATTCTTTTGTAATTTGTCGATACCGTGCATCAGATCATCGGGATCATCAAAAATTCCTAATATATATTTGGTGCTACTCATTTTTATACTTTTTCGTATGATGATTGGTCAACACTATCAAACTTGCCTAATGAACCGATGTAGAACTCAGCCTCGGCAGGTTCAACATGGCCACTTTCAAGTAATTTTCTCTTAGCTTGCTCGCTTGAGCTTTTCAGGATCAGTTTCACCTCGGCCATTGCCACTGAAGGCAGCACCCTCACAAACAATAGGAACATGGTAAAGAATAAACCGATAGACCCGATAAAGATGCTTACATCAACCCAGGTTGGATAAAACATAGCCCAGCTTGAAGGGATATAATCGCGGTGCAGCGAGGTTACGATAATTACGAAACGCTCAAACCACATACCGATGTTTACTACGATTGACAGTGTCCAGGCCAATGGAATATTAGTACGGATTTTTTTGAACCAGAATAACTGCGGCGTAATTACGTTACAAGTCATCATGCTCCAGTATGCCCACCAGTACGGACCCGAGATACGGTTCATAAACGCGTATTGCTCGTATTCTGCCTGAGAGTAAAATGCGATGAAAAGCTCGGTTAAATAAGCCACACCCACTATTGAACCGGTTAAAAGGATGATTTTATTCATCGATTCGATGTGGAACATGGTGATGTAGTTTTCTAACCCTAATACTTTACGTGCTACTAATAACAGCGTTTGTACCATGGCGAAACCCGAGAAGATAGCACCCGCAACGAAGTATGGAGGGAAGATGGTGGTGTGCCATCCTGGTTCCAGTGAAGTTGCAAAGTCCATAGATACAATGGTGTGTACCGAAAGTACCAGTGGTGTTGAGATACCGGCCAGGATTAGTGACACGGTCTCGAAACGTTGCCAGGTTTTAACCGAACCTGTCCAACCGAATGACATTACAGAATATATACGGCGGCGTAAACCGGTTGCACGGTCGCGGATGGTAGCGATATCAGGCAATAAACCTGTGTACCAGAACACCAATGAAACCGAGAAGTAAGTTGATATCGCGAATACGTCCCAGATAAGCGGAGAGTTCCAGTTTACCCATAATGAGCCATATTGGTTTGGCAATGGTAATGAATAAACAGCCATCCATGGGCGGCCCATGTGCGCACCGATATAGGTGGCGGCGCAAATTACCGCGAAGATGGTCATCGCCTCGGCCGAGCGGTTGATAGAGTTACGCCAGTTTTGACGGAACAACAGCAATACTGCCGAGATAAGCGTACCGGCGTGACCAATACCTACCCACCAAACGAAGCCGGTAATATCCCATGCCCATCCCACTGTTTTGTTTAAGCCCCAGGCGCCGATTCCAAACCAGAATGTGTAGCTGATGGCAACAACCCAAAGCAGGGCGCCCAATGATGCTACACTAAAACCGATCCACCAGGCCTTACCTGGCATATTTTCTACGGGGCGTAATACATCGTCAGTAATCTGACCGTAGGTGATGTTTTCACCCGTAATTAACGGTTCCCTTATTATTGATTCACTATGAGATGACATATATTTTGTTATCTGTATATAAAAAATTTAAGCCTCTAATTCTGATAAATTTCTAACCTTAACCTGGTAACCAATACCTGGCTGTACGTTTAACTCTTCAAGCACGTAATAAGTTCTTTCGCTCTTCAATGCTTTTGAAACTTCAGACTCAGGGTCATTTGCGTTACCGAAAACAATAGCGTTTGCAGAACAGGTTTGCTGACAGGCAACCTTGATCTCGCCATCTTTAAGCGGACGTTTTTCGATTTTGGCTTTTAACTTACCAGCCTGGATACGTTGAACGCACATGGAGCATTTTTCCATTACCCCACGGAAACGTGTAGTAACATCAGGGTTTAATACTAATTGTGTGTGCTCATTATTCAGGTAGTTATCAAAACGCGAGTCGTTCCAGTAATTAAACCAGTTAAAGCGGCGTACTTTGTAAGGGCAGTTATTTGCGCAATAACGTGTACCTATACAACGGTTGTAAGCCATTTGGTTTAACCCTTCTGATGAGTGAACGGTTGCTAATACCGGGCAAACTGTTTCGCAAGGTGCGTGATCGCAGTGCTGGCAAAGCATTGGTTGGTGAACAACCGATACGTTATCAAAATTGGTAAGTTTAGCAATATCTTTCTCTTTGGTTATCGCCTCTTCGCTATCGCCATGATCGTTAAAGCTGTAATAACGGTCAATACGGATCCAGTGCATCTCACGACGACGTTTTACCTCGTCTTTACCTACAACCGGGATGTTGTTTTCGGCGCTACAAGCTACAACGCAGGCGCCGCAACCGGTACAGGCGTTAAGGTCAATAGCCATAACCCAGTTGTAAACAGGGCGGTCATGATCATCCCAAAGCGATGTTTTGTTATAATCTTTATGTTCGCCCTCGTTACCGCTACCGGCAGCAGGGTTCTTTTTGTATGCGGTGAATGAAGCTTCACGAATAACGCTCCTGCCTTCGTAGGAATGGTGGGTTTGTGTTTGCGCAAGCGGCGATATAATACCTGTTTTTTTGAAATCGGTAATAACCGCGGTAGTTTGGAAAGTACCGTTACGGTAACTGTAGAAAGGGAAAGCGTTTTTACCAACGTTGTTACCTACAAGGCCTGCGCTAACGCGACCGTAACCAACAGCAATTGATATAGTGCCCTGTGCCTGGCCTGGTTGTGCCAATACCGGAACTTCAACTGAGTACCCGTTAGCTTCTACTTTAATTACATCACCTTCTTCGAAACCCAATTTCTGAATATCAGTCATCGACATGGCCGCGAAGTTATCCCAGGTAACTTTAGATACCGGGTCTGGCAACTCCTGTAACCATGGGTTGTTGGCACGTTTACCATCGCCCATCGCTACCGATTGATAAACCTGTAATTCAAATTTATCACCAGATACAAGGCTGTTGCTATGGTCAACAATAGTTTGTGCTACCGCATTTAAATCGTGGCTGAAAGTGTAGGTTCCGGCAGTTGCAGGGGCGGCTTTTACCAAACCTGCCTGCAATAAGCTTTCCCATCCTTTTTGACCAGATAAACCGCCCTTAGCTAATAAGCCTTTATCCCAGGTGTTACGTACATAAGTGTAGTAATCTTTAACCGGGTTTTCGGCCCAAACCAATAAGCTATGCTCGGCCTGGCGGGTATTGTAAACAGGGTTGATAGTTGGCTGTATTACTGTATAATAACCTTCAACAGCGTTGGCATCACCCCATGACTCTAAATAATGGTGATTTGGCGCTACTACTTTTGATAGTAAAGCGGTTTCGTCGCCATGATCAGAGAATGATATAGTTAAACGTGCTTTTTTAAGTGCTTCTGTAAATTCTTTTGCTTTAAAGTAATCGTAAGCAGGGTTGGCATTCAGGAATAAAACCGCGCCAATTGAGCCCGCAGCCAATTCGGTTACAAAGCCAACAAAATCCTGATCGTTACCGGCGTATTGTTTTGACGGGTTATCCAAATCAATAGTGTTGCCATAGCTGCCTAATAAGGAGTTGATGGCGTTTACTAAAGTTTGTGTAGCAACATCATTTGAACCTGCAACTACCAGCGCTTTACCTTTTGCTGCCAACAATTCTTTAGCAACTAAAGTGATAGCTGTATCAGCAGCCTTATTGCTTAATTTTTTTGCACCTGCCAGGCTTGTGCCGGCAATAGCATTGTATAAGCTTAATAAAGCGACGCCTTCTTCAGATGGTTTAACAGGGAAACGGTTATCGGCATTGGTACCGGTTAAGCTCATTCCTGCCTCAAACTGAATGTGGCGAGACATTTTCTTTGCCTCAAGCGATTTGCTGTTACGGTTTGATACGTACTGGCGGGTAAACTCTTCAGGCGAGATCCATGAACCAAGGAAATCGGCACCAAAGCTTACAATCACTTCTGCTTTATCAAAATTGTAATGTGGCAATACCGCTTTACCGAAGCTGTTTTGATTAGCCTGGATAATACCGGTGTATGATACCGCATCGTAATTGATATGTTTTGTAGTTGGGTATTTTGCAATAAAATCGGCAATAACACCTAAGGTAGACGGGCTGTGTACAGTTGATGTAACTATACGGATGCCTTTACCTGATGCTGCAACAGCGGCAAGCTCACGTAATACATACGCATCAACTTCGGGCCATGCTGCATCTGCGCCATTAATTTTAGGGTCCTGGGTGCGGTTTGCATCGTACAGATCAAGCACCGAAGCCTGGCCCTGCGCGCTTAAACCACCTTTTGCAAAAATATCGTTAGGGTTACCTTCTACTTTAATAGGGCGGCCTTCACGGGTTTTTACCAAAATAGCCTGCCCTTCATATGATGAAGAGTAGTAGTTAGCTACACCAGGTGTAACTTCCTCAGGTTTTATAAGGTAAGGGATTGATTTGTGTACAGGCACTTTTTGACAAGCAGCCAGCGTAACAGCACCAACACCAAAGCCAAGCGCCTTTAAAAAGTCGCGGCGTGGGGTTTTAGCCGATAAACCAGATCCGCTCAGCAAATCCTCGATAGGGATAGGCTCTGCAAACTCGTTTTTATTTTTCTCAACAAATTCTGGGGTTTTGTTTAGTTCTTCTAAACCTTTCCAGTATTTTTTATTGCTGTCCATTTAAGCTATATAAACTGTAATGCTAAATTCTTATTTATTAATAGTGGCACTTACCGCATTCGATACCACCTAAAACAGCGGCAGTAACTTTTTCGCCTTTTTTAATCTTATCATGTGCTGCAAGTATGCTGTCGTAATAAGCGTTGCCTTTGGCGTTAACCTCGGTGCGTTTGTGGCACTGAATACACCATTTCATGGTAAGCGGCGAGTATTGGTAAACCTCTTTCATGGTTTCAACAGGACCGTGGCAAGCCTGGCATTTAATACCGGCAACCTTTACGTGTTGCGAGTGGTTAAAGTAAGCCAGATCGGGCAGGTTATGAACACGAATCCATTGGATTGGCTTGGCTGCGGTGCTATCGTATTTATCAGTTTTAGGATCGTAACCCAAAGCATCGTAGATTTTGTGAATCTCTGCCGATTCGGTTTTAACAACCTTGTGGCAGTTCATACACACGTTTAGTGATGGGATAGAAGCATTTTTTGATTTGTAAGCACCGCCGTGGCAATACTGGCAATCAATTTTCATTTGCCCGGCATGCAGTTCATGTGAGTATTTGATTGGCTGTACCGGTTGATAACCTGTGTGCACGTTGGTGTTCCACAAGGTAACCCATCCCCAGCTGCCCATCGCAATGGTGCCGCAAACCAGTATAAAGAATACCAGTTTTTTGTTTTTAAGGATCTTTTTAAGCAGTACGTTTTTATCGGCTTCGGCAACAACCTCATCTTCAACTACAATGTTTGGGTTGCTGGCTAATACGCGCTCCAACGAATTGGTAGCCTTGTTTAAAACAAGTATTAAGATGAAAGCGATAATGACAATGCCAACTAAGCCCCAAACAACCAGTTCACTTGGGCCTTTTGCTTCAACAGGGCCAACCGGTTTTTTTGCATTTTCGTCCTGAATTCTTTTCCAATCTGCACGGATGTAAGTAATTACATTACTTACGTCGGCGTCAGAAAGATTGGTAAAAGTGGTCATTGCCTTACCATCAAACTCCTTAACAATTTTAAGAGCCTTAGGGTTACCGGCAGCAATTAAGGCCTGGTTATTCTGAATCCAACTGATAAGGTACTTATCATCGGTTTCAGAGGTAAGCTGCGGACCCAGTGCAGGGCCGGTCATTCGCTCTGCAATCTTGTGACAGGCCGTACAATTGGCTTTAAAAATGGTTTCGCCCTTAGCAGCGTCTGTTTGCGCGTAAGCAGCAGAAAAACCCCAAAAAGCAAACCCAACAATCAGTAAAACCGACCTTGAGAATTGTTTAAAAATCAATGAGAAACTTCTCATAAAGTGTATTTATGCTAAATAATTTTTATATTAATGTTTTATTCTGCTGTAAAGATGTGTAACCCATCTGCTTTTTACAGCCACAAAAGTAAAATTTATTACAGTATCGCTGACACATAAATGACAGTAACCTATAATTTATAATCGTTCTAAATAAACACAAAAATGTCATTTAAATACTCTTTAAAGCATATTAATGCCATTTTGAAAATTTATTGATGGTTTCACCATCAATATCGATTATAAACTTTTTATTGTTTTAATATCCAGGCAAATATAAGCGGGGCTACAATAGTGGCATCACTCTCAACAATAAACTTAGGCGTATGAATATCCAGCTTGCCCCAGGTTATCTTCTCGTTTGGCACAGCGCCTGAGTATGATCCGTATGATGTTGTTGAATCAGATATCTGGCAAAAATAGCTCCAGAAAGGTACATCATGCATCTCCATATCCTGGTAAAGCATAGGCACAACGCATATCGGGAAATCGCCTGCAATACCCCCACCTATCTGGAAAAAGCCTATGCCTTTGCCCGATGAGTTTTTGGTATACCAATCGGCAAGCCAGGCCATATATTCGATACCACTCTTCATGGTCGATGCTTTCAGCTCGCCTTTGATAAGATATGATGCAAATATGTTGCCCATGGTGCTATCTTCCCATCCGGGTACCACAATAGGCAGGTTTTTTTCGGCAGCAGCCAGCATCCATGAGTTTTTAGGATCTATCTCATAATATTGCTCCAGCTCGCCGCTTAACAATATCTTGTACATGTATTCGTGCGGAAAATAACGTTCGCCGCTGTTATCAGCATCTTTCCATATTTTATGGATGTGTTTTTGTAGCCTGCGGAAAGCTTCCTCTTCGGGAATACAGGTATCGGTAACGCGATTGTAGTGATTCTCTAACAAATCCCACTCTTCCTGCGGGCTTAAATCGCGGTAATTGGGCACCCTTTTGTAGTGCGAGTGCGCTACCAGGTTCATGATATCCTCTTCCAGGTTGGCACCTGTACAGGAGATAATGGCTATTTTATCCTGGCGAATCATCTCGGCCAATGAAATCCCCAGTTCGGCGGTGCTCATTGCGCCGGCAAGGGTAACCATCATTTTACCGCCTTCATCAAGGTGGGTTTCATATCCCTTGGCGGCATCCATTAATGCTGCGGAGTTAAAATGCAGGTAGTTGCGTTCAATAAACTGCGAAATTGGTCCTCGTGTGATGCTCATAGTATATCAATAAAAATTCAGCTGTAAAAGTAGGAATTTTGCGGGATTATGATTTTTAAATGAAATTTTATTGATGTTACTTGTTTGTTATCATTTTAACGCGGCACCTGAATACCAATAAAGCAAAAGGTCTTTTATTACTTTTTACTTTAAAATGTCCCTACGCTATCAACCTTATCACAAAAATGGGGTTATATTAGCTGAATTTATATGAAAACATTCTTTACCTCGTTGTTGCTGATATTTTTCCTGCAATCCGCTTTTTCACAATCGCACATTCTCCCAAAGTTTTTGCGCAAAATGTATTTAAATAAGGATACCAGTAAAAAAAGCAGTTTTGTTATTTTACCGGTGCTTAGCTCAGCACCGGAAACCGGCCTCGAGGTGGGCGGGGCAGGCCTGTATTCCTTTTACAGCGATTCGCTAAAAAGCAGCACCCGGGTATCAAGCGTCTTTGGTTATGCCACAATAACCACCAAAGGCCAAAGCCGCTTAAGTTTAAATACCAGTTATTGGACACCCGATAATGGGTACCATTACACCGCGGGTATTAGTTTTATCAATTTCCCGGTTAACTTTTATGGTATTGGTAATAATACCCTCAGCGCCGATGCGGTGCGTATTGGGCAAAAACGGACTAAATTGTATGTTGGCGTCGAAAAGAAATTATCTGACAGGCTTTACGCAGGTATAGTGGCTGGGGCTATTAGATACAGAATTCCTCCCGAACCAACCAATACTATTTTTTATACCGACCGGCGGGTAGAAAACCACGGCGGGGGCAGTAATATATACCTTGGGCCCAGCATAACATTTGATAGCCGCAATAACAATACCTACACTACAAAAGGGATGATAATTACCAGCTCGTTTGAGATAATTAAGGGATTTGGCAACAAGGGTTATAACGGTGGCTTTTTAAATACAGAGTACTCCCAGTTTTTTGCATTGACAAAAAAGCTGGTTTTAGGAGTAGACATACAGGAACAGAGCCTTACCGGCCGCAGTTCGCCTTTTTATTGGTTGCCTGCGCTGGGGAATGATGAGCTCATGCGTGGCTATTATAACGGCAGGTACCGAGATCGTAACATGCTTGCCGGTCAAACAGAGCTGCGTTATCGCCTAAGTCCGCGTATTGGTTTTGTAGCCTTTGCAGGCACCGGCGAAGTATTTAACAAAAGCTTTAGCTGGGCACAACTAAAACCCAACTATGGCGGCGGTGTACGCTACTTTTTCGACATTGAAAAAGGCCTAAGCATCCGTGCCGACTACGGCATAGGCCAAAAAAATCCCGGGGAAAAACGCCAAAGCGGGTTTTATGCAGCATTGGGACAGGCGTTTTGAGTGGCACATTGGGTAGGTTATAGGTTTGACGTTGTACGTTTGACGTCGTAAGTTATACGTTTCGATCATCCAAAATAATCAAGCTACATCGTCTCATCTTAGCACATTACTAATAAAAACGTACGACGTCAAACGTACAACGTCAAACGTACAACCTAATTTAACCGCGCTGCAAATCCTCAATATCGTACCTTAAAATGTTCCCGCTCTTTCCTGTCTTGCTTAAAAAACACCAGGCCTATCCAAAACAGGTTAATGGTGAGGGTAACTTTGGGGTTTAGCTTGATTTGGCTCCAGGCTTGCTTCAGGTTTTTAGCGGTATGCAAACCGGTAAAAATCATGATGGTATCCGGGTTAATTTTGTCCAGGTATTGATTGAAGTAAGGCAGTGTTTTTTCTTCGAGGTTTTCGCCATGGAAAACTACCAGGCCCGATGGTATTTTATTTAATGTAATAAATTCGCTTTCATTTTGAGGGAGATAGAATTTAGCTTTGGGTGCTGCTTTTTGCAGATAAGAGCTTGTCTGCTGGTTATTTGTCCCCAACTCGACTACTATTGCCGGGTTAAAATGCTTTGTTACCCGGTAAATCAATTGAGCAACTTTCGGCTTAAGTCCAGCCCTCCCCTCTCCTTTTTCTGGCACAAATCCGGGCTCGTGGTATACTTGTTGGCTGGCGTAATCATAAATTACATGGTCTATCAGTTTATATACAAATGGCGAGTGTATACCATGGCGGTTATTGGCCGTAAACCGGTGTTTTAAATAATCTTGCACAAATCTGAGATTCCACATCGCCGCAAAAGTAAAAAAGTTTAGTATTTTAGCATGATAGCGTATGATAAATCCGACAGAAGTAAACTCTTTGATCCGATTGCTGGACGACCCCGATAACGAGATATATGATCACGTTCACGAAAAACTGCTTGGCTACGGCAGCGAGGTAATTGCCTACCTTGAAACCGCTTTTGAGCAGGCTTTTGATGCTGTACAGCAAGAACGGATAGCTAACCTTGTACATGAAATTCAGTTTAGATCATTAAAAACCGACCTGCAGCTGTGGCACCAAAGCGGCGCTTTTGACCTACTACAGGGCATCCTGATCATCAACCGCTATCAATACCCCGACCTGGACGAGCAAAGGGTAATTAACCAGGTAGAATCAATCAAACGCGACATCTGGATTCACATGATGAACGAGGCCAGCCCCAAGGAGCAGATCAAGCTCATCAACCATGTATTTTACAATATTTACGGATTTAGCGGTAATATATCCAACCACCTCGACCCGCAAAACAGCTATCTGAGCCAGGTGCTCGAAACAAAAAAAGGCAACCAGATATCATTGGCCATCATCTACTCCATCATTGCCCAAAAGCTGGATGTGCCCGTATATGGCGTAAACCTGCCTCAGCATTTTATTTTGGCCTATGTTGATGAAAGCATGGAGAACAACTTTGAAGGTGGTGTGCTGTTTTACATCAATGCATTTAATAAAGGTTTTATTTTTGGCCGCCGCGATGTGGATATGTTTTTAAAACAGCTTAACCTTAAATTTGATAAGCAGTTTTACGAGCCCTGCTCCAACACCGATATCATTAAACGCGTTATCCGTAACCTGATAAGTGCCTATGAAAACTTAGGGTCGGCCGAGAAGGTGGTGGAGTTGAATGAATTGCTGGCGATATTGGATAATAATCCTGGAATAAATCAGCGTATAATGAAATAAATTGTCATTTCGAAACGGGGCACGAGTGAGAAACTATCTCTTAAGCGTAGCGAAAAATCTTATACGATTTGCTATGACCGCGCTCCCATGAAATACATGGCGTTGAAGACTTGCTATACAGCCTTGCTCCCGTGAAATACAAGGCGTATAAGATTTCTAACCTTTTCCCCACACCTGCCAGCCCTTAAAAGGATTCAAAATAACATTGCGTTATATTAGTTTTCTGCTCAAGTACGTAATCTTAAATTTCAATTGGCATATTTACAACCTCGCCCCATCTACCGGCAACGCCTTTTCACTTTCGTTTTTTAACCGGTCAATTGCCGTTACTATGTAAGTATAGGTTTTACCTTTCTGCGCGGTGGTATCCAAATAGAGGGTATTGTTGTTATATTGGATGCTTAATATGTTTTCGGCATTATCTAAGTTTAGTTTAGCACCTGTGCTAAAACGATAAACTACATAGCCATAAACAGGCTCATTATCTTTTGCCATCAATGGCGTTTGCCACATCAGTTTAACCCCATTGAGCTCCGGCTTCGCAATAAGCCCTACCGGCGCATTGGGCGCTATTGAATCGCGCCAGAGCATCACAGGCGGCAGGGCCGGGTAATGGTAATAGTTAACCCGCAACGAATCTGTAAAACCCAGCGGATTATTCATTAATGAGTTGGAACTAAAATATACACTACCCTGCACCCTTAAATTTTTACGCAGGTATTGAATTTGGCCCGGAAACTGGCCCGGCAATCTGAAACCGGGCAGTTTGTTTTCGATAATACGGTATGGCGCCTGCCCAATGTACAAATGCCGGCCATAGGCATTGTTGCCCCACCAGTCAATCATCGTTTTAAAAGGCACCAGTTTATCATCAATGGGGCGGTATAACTGCGGGTTAATATAATCTACCCAGCCCTCCTGCACCCACTTGCGCGAATCGGCATACAGAGCAAAGTACGAATCGCTGCCATGCGTATCAGAACCATCGGCTAACTGGGTTTTGTTGGCCCAAATACTAAACGGACTGATGCCAAACTTCATGCGCGGGTTGTGCTGATGGATGCTATCGTTCAGCATTTTTATCAGGGTGTTTACATTATCGCGTCGCCAATCGTCAATACTGGTAAAACCTTTACCATATTGCTGATAGGCTTGCTGATCGTTTATCTGCTGGCCTGCTACATGGTAAGGGTAAAAATAATCGTCCATATGGATGCCGTCGATATCGTAATTGGTTATCATATCCAACACCACCTGAACTATGTATTCCCTTACTTCGGGCAGGCCGGGGTTAAATAGCTTCATACCGCCGTAAGTAAAAAACCATTCGGGTTTTATACGGGTAATATGCTGCGGGCTAAGCTGCGAATAGGCACTATCCTTGGTTGCCCTGTATGGGTTTATCCAGGCATGCAACTCCATCCCGCGTTTGTGCGCCTCGATAACTGCAAACTCCAGGGGATCATAAAGAGGATTGGGCGCCAGGCCTTGCTTCCCGGTAAGCCATTTGGACCAGGGCTCGCGGCTTTTGGCATAAAAAGCATCAGCCGCCGGCCGAATCTGGAGCATAATAGCATTGATACCCGTTTTTTGATGGGCATTTAAAATGGTTAATAATTCCTGTTGCTGTTGGGCTGTAGTTTCATTAGGCGTAGCCGGCCAATCGATATTTTCGACAGTGGCTACCCAAACGCCGCGGAACTCGCGTTTAGGGTGAGCAACCGAACTACTATCAACAAGTTGTTGAGCCTGTACATTAAAAAAGCAAAAGGCGAGTAAAAAAGCTAAAACGCAAATTTTTTCAAGCATGATATATATTTACAGCACATAAAGCACCGGAATGCAATATAAGTTTGCCTTTGATTTAGGCAATCTTAATTCAAAACGTGGTGATTATATCAATTGGTTTTGTTTAATTTATCTTCTATCAGCTTTATGACTTCGGGGTGGTTACCTTCCTTTGCAGCAGATAGAACCGTATTACCCTGGTTATCATGCGCGTTTATATCTGCACCATTTTTAAGCAGGTATCTAATAATATTGATTTTACCTAAATTTGCAGCATACATTAAGGCGGTAGTGCTAAACCAATCCTTCCAGTCAACTTCGGCTTTATGATCCACCAATAATTTAACTGATTTATAATCTTTTTTATTTACGGCTAATATCAACAAACTCATCTCCACGTTGCCAAGTTTTTGTTTGTAATTAGCATCCGCTCCTTGTTTAAGCAATGTTTCAACCATGGAGGTGTCCTTATCACTAATGGCTTTAGCCAATTTATCATTTAACGTTTGAGCCTTTACACAGGTGCACAATAGCAGGAAACCGATAATAAGCGTATATTTTATCACGAGATGGTTGTAGATTAAATTATAGCATGTTGATATTTACTTCCCATTCAAAAACCCATTCTCTTCCAGCCAGTTGGTTGCCCAATCAAACCATTTGCCTTTGTTTTTTGAGTTATTCATCCCAAAGCCATGGCCGCCTTCCTGGAAAAGGTGCATCTCGGCTTTAACTTTATTTTTCAATAAGGCATCGTAAAACATCAGGCTGTTTTGTACAGGTACTACATTATCATCTTCGGCATGCACCAAAAACGAGGGCGGGGTGTTGGCTGTAATTTGTTTTTCGTTAGAGTACAGATCAAGTTGTGCCTGCGATGGTGTTTTACCTATCAGATTTTCGCGCGAGCCAACGTGGGCCTGCTCGCCAAAGCTAATCACCGGGTATATCAGCATCATAAAATCGGGACGCAGGCTAATGTTGTCTTTGTCGTCAATCACCGGCTTATCAAAATGTGTCCCCTCCGTTGATGCCAGGTGCCCGCCCGCCGAAAAGCCGATGATACCTATTTTTGCAGGGTTAATGCCCCATTCCTTAGCATTTTTACGAACGGTATATATAGCCATCTGCGCATCCTGCAGGGGGCCAATCGATCTATCAACCATTATTTCATCACTTGGCAAGCGATATTTCAGTAAAAAGGCGGTGACGCCTATCTTATTAAATTCCTTGCATATGGCCATACCCTCGTGAGCATTAGCCAAACCAGCGTAAGCTCCGCCCGGGCAAACCACAATAGCCGCGCCATTAGATTTACCCTTTTCGGGCAGATAGGCGGTTAGCGTTGGGATACTTACACCGGTAATCCAGTCACCATTGGTTTTCTCTACGTATGTTGCCGGGGTAGGTTTTGAATTTGGTACACCCTTAGGATACAAAGGCATCGGTTTTTCCTGGCTATAGGCTATGGTTGTTGCCATGGTGAAAATAAAGGCTGATAAAATGGTTTTCATAATTTATTGGGTATATGCAATTATAGGTTTTTTATTATAAACTTTTACCCAAGGTATCTTTTACCAATTCGCGGTTTTGGCGGGAGATGGGGATTTTGGTTTGATCGTTTAGCAATAAGGTTCCGCCATCTTCTTTTAGATAACTTTTTACAAATTGAACATTCACTAAATGCGATTGATGGGTACGTACAAAATGATGAGGTTTTAAAATATCAGCAAACTCTTTTAGTGTTTTACATACCAATACCTGCTCGCCGCTTTGCAGGTAAAAAGTGGTATAGTTGTTTGATGCCTCGCACCTGACGATGTCGGTAATTTTTACGTACCTGATCTCGGTTAGCGTGGGCAGGGTTATTTTGGGTGTTTCTTTTTGGCCAGCCTTAATGTACTCCAACAGGTTTTCGATGCTGTGATTTTGCTGCCTGCCGCTTATTTTTCGCGTTGCCTTTTCAATGGCCAGTTTAAATTCGGCAATATCTATCGGTTTCAGCAGGTAATCCAGTGCCGAAAATTTAATGGCCTGGATGCCATACTTATCATAGGCTGTGATGAATATCACTTCAAAATCTATTTTATCAAAAGCCCTCAACACATCAAAGCCCGATTGTCCCGGCATCTGGATATCAAGAAACAACAAGTCGGGCTGGTTGGCTTTAATGGCGGCTATCGCATCGCCCGCATTTGAAGCTGTTGCCACAACATCAATTTGCGGACACCAGGTTTTGATGATCTGTTGCAGGTTTTCAATGTTATTAGACTCATCATCAACAATAATACTTTTGATACTCATCGGCATAAATTTTATATCCAGTTTGATAAACGGATACTTACCACAGTACCCTGCCCTTGCTTATCAATATGTAAACTCAGCGGCTGATCTTTATATAACTGGTTTAATAAAGCTACACGTTCCTGGCTCAATTTTAAGCCGTAACCACTTATTTCAACAGGATTGTCAGTAGCTGTCCATTTGCCGTTGTCTTTTATGGCAAAAACAATGTCCTGCCCCTGCCGGCTCACCGATACTATTATCCGGCCTTGCTCCTTTAAAATGGCTACGCCGTGCTTAACCGCGTTCTCTACAAAGGGCTGCAGCAACATGGCCGGAATTTCGATATTGGCTTGGTTCAAATCAGGATCTGTTGTTATCTCATACTTAAAGCCAAAGCGCAATTGCTCCATTTGCAGGTAATCATCTAAAATAGCAAGCTCTTGTTCCAGGCTTATTAATTCCTCGTTGCCGGTATCCAATACTTGTCGGGTTAAGCCCGCAAATTTAGAGAGGTAATGATTTGCACCGTCGATATCATTTTTATTTACCAGGTTTTGGATAGATGTTAAAGCGTTAAACATAAAATGCGGGTTAAGCTGAGCACGGATGGATTGCAGTTTTAAGCCGGCCGTTTGCTTCTCCTGCGCCGCACGTAACAACTTTACCTGGTTGCGCCTGTAATAGCCCCCAAACAGCAAAACAACACCCGTGAGTGTTGCTATGATGTAAGGTAAGGCTTGTTTTATGGTGATGGATGCCTTTTTTTCGGGCGGGGCCAAAACCTCGAAAGGAATTTTCACAGACTGGCTATCGCCTCCACGTTTCCCAAAACTCCATACAGTCACCTCGTACCTACCCGGAACTTTAAACATATCCGGCGTAATTGTTACCGAATTATCAAGTATCCTGTCTTTTATTAACACAGTGTCCCTTTTGCCGCCAATATTTTTAACCAGGTATGCTACATAGGCATAGGTTTCATGGTGCATAAAAGTAACGTCAAAGCCGTCTAAACTATCTGCAAAAAACTTCAGATCAAGCGGCAAGCCTGTTTTTGGGTCAATCTTTTTTACATAGCCCCTGTTGGCTTTTAAATTAGTAACATCTATATGTTCATCGGGGGCTTTCACATCCAGAAATATTCCACCAACCTGCGGCGTAAAATTGGCCCTCCAATCAAATACTACCCCATCCCTGATATTGTAATCGTGAATATTTACAACCTCTACAAGCAATTGTTTACCGGGCCTGTTAAACTTACCCATAAAACCGTATGGATACTTTGCCCCATATTTTTTTTCGAGCCGGGGTTTGGTCCATGGCACCACTTCCACGCTATCATTTTCAACAACATGATACCGGTAATCGTCAACATTTTCTTTATTAATGCCCAGGGCCATTAGTTCGGCATCTGTGCTATCGGCAATAATGTAGCTTTGGTATTGTTTGGAGATAGAGTATACCCGGCTGCCAAAAAAGTACTTCAGTTTCGGGTTAAGCTTTATTGCCAAAAACAGTGTTTTTTTGGCAAATCTTTTATCCTTATATTTTTGAATTTCCTTTTGCCCAAACCAAAGCTGGTCGTCTAAAAATCCAACGTTGTCGCCCTGTATCACATTGCCAAAGGGTGGTTCATTGTCCTGTTGTGCCTGTGCTTTAAAAAGGTTGCCCATACCAAGTAGTAACCAGCCAATTAATACAAAAATTTTACTTTTCATGATGCGTGTTTAAGTTTACAATTATTATTTACATCACAAAAATGTATTTACCTGCGGGCCTTAACAACGCCCAATGAGTATGTGGCAGGCGGGACTTAGAATTTGGCAGCATACTGCTAATATGCTTACCTGATTTGTTTATAAAAATTCTCTTTATAAGTATCAGACACGGGTATCAATTCATTTTTAATGCGGATGCGGTCGCGCTCAATACTTTCAATTTTATCAAGCGCAACAATGAATGATTTGTGTACCCTGCAAAATTGCCTGGCGGGGAGTTCGAGCTCCAGCTCGCTAAAGGTTTGCAGCGTCATTATATTTTTTTCGTTTAAATGCAGGCGGCGATAATCGCGCATGCCTTCAATAAAAAGCAGGTCATCTAACTTAATTTTTTCGAGCCGGTATTCTGTTTTTATAAAAATGAATGTTTTACCCTCCTCCCTGCCCGATAGTTTATCATAAACCTTATTTACGCCCTGCATAAAACGCTCAAAGGTGAAGGGTTTTAAAAGATAGTCGCACACGTTAAGATCGAACCCGCGCAGGGCATATTTATCAAAGGCTGTGGTAATTATAACCTCGGGCTTTTTTATCAAACATTCCAGCAGTTGTATACCCGTAAAGCCATCCATTTGTATATCTAAAAAAAGCAGTTCTACTTTTTGAGCTTGCATAAAAGCTATGGCCTCTACACCATTGTCAAAGCTTTGCAGTAAATTTAAAAACGGCACTTTAAGCACAAAATCCCTGATTCGGTCCATAGCCAGGGGTTCGTCCTCAATTATTATACAATTAATTACCATGCAGGTTAATAGCTAATGTTACGTTAAAACGCTCATCTGTCTGCGTAATATTAAGCACGTAGGCTCCTTTATAAAGCAGGTTAAGGCGATTGTTTATCAATTCGAGCCCAAGGCCGCTATGCGGCTGCTTTAGCTCGGTTGATTGATTATAGGCGTTGCTACAGGTAAAAGTAATGGTATTGCCCAATACACCGATACCAATTTCAATAGCGTTACTTATTTTTTTATTGGTGGAGTGCTTAAACGCGTTTTCGATATAAGGGATAAATAGCATGGGGGCAATTTGCCGGTTATCCAGGTTACCATTTACTGTAAGCTTCACAAAATCGGGGTTGGCGGTGCGAATTTTTTGCAACTCGATATATTGCTCAATATAATCCACCTCCTGCTTTAGTTCAATTTGCTCCAACGGACTTTCATAAAGTGTAAACCTCAAAATATCCGAGAGTTTTTTTAAGTAGATGGAGGCTTGTTTGGCATCTTTTTCAATCAGCACATCAATATTATTAAGCGTGTTAAACAAAAAGTGCGGATTAATCCGGGCTTTTAATAGCGCAAGCTCGGTTTCGATATTTTTTCTTTCTAACTCTTTTTTATACCTGATATCGGCATACCAATTTACAAACCCCCTGATTAAACAGGCTGCAACTGCCGAATAAATTACTCCTGTAATCATATTGCCAATTACCAAACCCAGCCCCACATTATTGAAAGAAGCCGGCGCTAAAGCGCGCAAGCCCAAATACTCCGCAGCCGTTATTAATGCCGCAGTCAGCAAACCAGCAACAACAAAAAGGAAAATTTTGCGATTGGACAAATAAACCGAGAAAAACAAAAAATAAAATAAATAAAAAATGACAATCTGCCCGGCGTAACTAACAGGTACAATTAAATAATTGCCGGGGGGATTACCTGGATTTAAATTTAAGATAAAATAGGCTTGCAGGAGTTTTGGAAACCAATAGGCAATATTTAGTGAAATTGCCCAAACTGTTTTTTTCATGTTGTTGTTATTTAAATTAAACATGGTTCAAAAATCATTTTTAGGATCGTGGTTTATCAATAAACTCTGCCAGTTGCCGGTTTGTATCTGCAAAATGGGTTAAATATGCGCATTAAATAAAAATGGTGTTACCGGTAAAAACCCAATAACACAACCCCGGTATAATTTAAAAATATCAAATATTAACTCTTAGGCCCGCCAAACTCCATTAGGTAGGCCTTCAAAAACTCGTTAAGTTCACCATCAAGTACGGCGGCGGCATTCGAGGTTTCATGATCGGTTCGCAAATCTTTCACCAGTAGAATAAGACAAATAGTTCAACTCTTTTTGAGGCAGTCTCAAAAGTAAAATTGAGGGTCTGAGAATCGCGTATAACAAAACGTTCTCCACCGCCTATCCGAATAAATTAAAGAAAAAGAGGCTGTTCTCGGACTTTTGAGACGGCCTCTACCCCTCTTCAGTTTCACCTTTTAACAGCGATTGGAGTAATTCCGTGGCTATTGTTGTTTTAAATATTGGATGATTAACTATTCCAAAATAAAATGGAAAGCCATATCAGCATTGCCATCAAATTGACGAGCAAAAAATATTTGTTTTGCCTGCTTTTGATCGTCATTATGGCTCCTGTAAGCGTTAATACAATCGAAATCAATATCGCCAGAAAAAAACCAAAGATATCTAAGTTTAGCGTACAGGGGCCGCTTTTAAAATTGCCCGACTTTATAAAGTAGACAACCGCAAATGCGGAAATCAAGTGATACCCTATCAGCAATAAATCTCTTTTCTGCCTGCCTGTAATCTGCATTTTTTTAACTCTTGGGCCCGCCAAACTCCATCAGGTAGGCCTTCAAAAACTCGTTAAGTTCACCATCAAGTACGGCGGCGGCATTCGAGGTTTCATGATCGGTTCGCAAATCTTTCACCAGCTTGTAAGGGTGTAACACATAGTTGCGGATCTGCGATCCCCACTCTATTTTCTTTTTGTTGCCCTCAATAGCATTACTTATTTCCATGCGCTTACGCATTTCAATTTCATATAGCTGCGATTTCAGCAAGCGGATAGCGTTATCCTTATTTTGCAACTGCGAGCGCGACTCCTGGTTTTTGATAATAATGCCCGATGGTTTGTGATATAAACGCACGGCGGTTTCTACCTTGTTCACGTTTTGTCCGCCGGCACCGCCCGAGCGGAAAGTCTCAAACTCAATATCGGCTGGGTTAATGTCAATTTCGATGGTATCATCAACCAGCGGATAAACATAAACCGAAGCAAACGAAGTATGGCGCTTGGCATTGGCATCAAATGGCGATACGCGGACCAAACGGTGTACGCCGTTTTCGCCTTTAAGGTATCCGTAGGCAAAATCACCTTCCAATTGCAGGGTTACGGTTTTTACTCCGGCCACATCGCCGGGCTGGTAATCCTGCTCGGTAACTTTGTAGCCGTTCTTTTCGCCCCACATAATGTACATACGCATCAGCATTCCGGCCCAGTCGCAGCTTTCGGTACCCCCTGCACCTGCTGTTATTTGCAGTACGGCGTTAAACTGATCTTCCTCGGCCGAGAGCATGTTTTTAAATTCAAGCTCTTCTACAGCCTTTATAGCCATGTTATACTGCTCCAGCATTTCGGCCTCGGTAGCATCACCGCCCTGGTAAAATTCAAACAGCACGCCGGTATCTTCAATTACCGCCAATACTTTTTGAAACTCATCTGTCCAAACTTTTTTTACTTTGATAGATGCCAGTACCTTTTCGGCCTCTTTCGGGTGGTCCCAAAAATGCGGACCAATAGTTATTTCCTGTTCAGCTTTTAGTAGCTCTAATTTCTTGTCGATGTCAAAGATGCCTCCTCAGGGAAGCTGCTCTATCCCTTAAATCCTGAATCTGTTCTTTAGTCATGTGGCAAATATATGCAATTAGATTATCGGCATAAATAAAAAAAGGCCTGCAAATTGTATTAACAATCTGCAGACCCGTTTTACAAGGTAGGTGAATATATTAAGCAACCATGGCGCGGTCAACCAACAAACTTAAGTCGGCACGGTTACCATTTAGCTTGGTAAGCATATTTTTAAGGCCAAATTCTTTAACCTGCTCGCTTTTTGACGCTTTTACCAGTTCGGTCATCACAGCCGGGATCAATGCTTTTGAGGCGATCATGGCCTGTTCAGGGTCGATATGATAAAAAGTATTGAGCCTGTTGGCAAACCTACTAACCATACTGGATACTAATGATTGATTGTAAATACCCGACGAGCGAAAATACTTCACTAAATCTTTCAATTTACCGTTTTCCATTTGTCCTTTTAATACCTCAATGATAGCGCTCGATGCTTCAATAAGCACACTTTCATGGTATTTTACAGGAATTGAAGGGTTGTTAATAACTGCCGTCCCGGCGTTATTTTTTACAAGCAAAAAAAGTTTTCCAAACATAGTAGCAACAATTTTATACTGAAATTTACAAATTGATGATAAATCACTCATTTGATTACCAACAATACAAAGATATCAAATAATAATTTTAAATATCAAAATAATTTGCAAATATTTTTTGAATTTTCGTAATTTTTAGGTGTAAAACAAACACTATGTGTGTAGTGTTAAAACAACACAGAGAATAGTAAGTTTGATAATTTATATCCACCTAACAATTAACTTGTTACTTTTGTCAAAAACACATCAACTATGTTGCCAAATATCGATTTCACCACCACCCAGAGCTATAAATACTTAGCCGACCATTACATTGATATTGTATCAAAAAGCCTGAAAGAACTATTCGATGCTGATGATCAGCGATTTAATAAATTCTCTATCCAGTTTGAGGAGATTTTGCTGGATTATTCCAAAAACCGCATCGACGATGAAACTATAGCCTTATTGATACAACTGGCCAAAGAATGTTCAGTAAATAAGGCAATAGAAGCCATGTTTGCGGGCGAAACCATTAACGTTACCGAAGGCCGCCCGGTACTGCACATTGCTTTGCGTAATCGCAGCAATACCCCAATTTACGTAGATGGCAAAGATGTTATGCCCGATGTAAATAAGGTGCTTGATCATATGAAGGAGTTTAGCGAAGCTATCATATCTGGCACATGGAAGGGCTATACCGGCAAACCTATTACCGATGTGGTAAACATAGGTATAGGAGGCTCTGATTTAGGCCCGGTAATGGTTACCGAAGCTTTAAAAGCCTACAAAAACCACCTCAACCTGCATTTTGTGAGTAATGTGGATGGCACACACATAGCCGAAACGCTGAAGATTGTTGATCCCGAAACTACTTTGTTCCTGATAGCATCAAAAACTTTTACTACCCAGGAAACCATGGGGAACGCGCACAGCGCCCGCGATTGGTTTTTAGCCGCCGGTGCTACCGAGGCTGATGTAGCCAAACACTTTGCTGCCTTATCAACCAACGCTGCCGCAGTAGAAAAATTTGGTATCGATACTAAAAACATGTTTGAGTTTTGGGATTGGGTTGGTGGCCGCTACTCGTTATGGAGTGCCATCGGCCTTTCAATTGCCCTAAGCATCGGCTTTGATAATTTTGCCGAGCTGCTTGATGGCGCACATGCTACCGACAATCATTTTAAAACAGCGCCGTTTGAAGAAAATATACCGGTAACCCTTGCCCTTTTAGGCATCTGGTATAACAATTTCTTTGAAGCCGAAACCAATGCCATTTTACCGTACGACCAATACATGCACCGTTTTGCCGCCTATTTTCAACAAGGCGATATGGAGAGTAACGGTAAACATGTTGACCGTAACGGCAAACATGTGGAGTACTCAACCGGCCCGATCATCTGGGGCGAGCCAGGCACCAACGGCCAGCACGCTTTTTACCAGCTGATTCACCAGGGCACTAAACTTATCCCTTGTGATTTTATAGCTCCGGCACAATCGCACAATCCGCTTGGCGAGCACCATAACATGTTACTATCAAACTTTTTTGCCCAAACAGAAGCGTTGATGAATGGCAAAACAGAAGAAGTAGTTATTGAAGAGTTAAAAGCCGCCGGTAGAACCGAAGCAGAAATTGCGGCCATTGCACCATTTAAAGTGTTTGAAGGCAACCGCCCAACTAACTCATTCCTGCTTAAAAAAATAACTCCGCACAGCCTGGGTTCATTAATTGCCATGTACGAGCACAAAATCTTCGTTCAAGGCATTATCTGGAACATTTATAGCTTTGACCAATGGGGTGTTGAATTAGGCAAGCAATTAGCCGGCAAAATTCTGCCGGAATTAAAGGACGACAGCGAAATAAGCAGCCATGATTCGTCAACTAACGGGTTGATTAATTTGTACAAGGCATGGAGGTAAGAACGCAGCCAAGCCCCCCGGCCCCCTGAAGGGGGAGCTTTTGATTAGCATAAACAACAAATGCCGGTTTCTTCGAAACCGGCATTTGTTGTTTAAAAATCCGCACATTCGTTCCCCCTTCAGGGGGTTAGGGGGCTTTGCTAACAGGCTTTCACCAGCAACTCGGCAGTTGATAAGCCAGGCATGGGCACTACCTTTTTTTGGGGCATAGCTTTACGGTATTTAACCAGGTTGATGAGTAATACGCTGATGAGGATAATAACCAACCCAACAACTTGTAAAACGGATATCTGCTCGCCCGCAAACAATACACCCAAAAGCACCGCGATTACCGGGTTTACATACGAGTGTGTGCTTACCTGTGTAGCCGGCCTTATCTGCAACAGCCAAACATATGCGCTAAATGCCCCAATGGATCCGAATATAATGAGGTAGGCAATGGCAATCCATGATGAAGCAGGCACTTGTGCCAAACTAAAACCGTTAAACTCATGATGCAGTACACCTGCGGGGATAAAAGCCAGTCCGGCAATAACCATTTGCCAGGCTGTATTTAACCTTGCCGGGCCGCTGTTTACGTTATGCTTTGAATATAATGAGCCGGCCGCCCAAACTATTGGGCCTAAAATCAGTAAAGTCATGCCCAAAAAACTGGTTGTATGGTGTTTATCGGCAAGGGCTTTGGCTACCTGTTCGCCAAATAGCAGCACAACACCGGCAAAGCCCACAATTAGCCCGATAATGGTCGATCTGCTTTTGAAGTTAACACGCCAGTTGGGCCTGTCTAACACCACAAACCAAATGGGGCTGGCCGATACTGTGATGGCTACCATGGCGCTGGGCAAAGTTTGCTCAACCCAAATTACCATGCCGGTAGCTACAAACAACATCAGCATACCGCTAACAGCCGAATTGATGATGTCCCGCTTTACCCATATTTTATCGCCCCTGTAAGCGCACCAGCCCAGCATGAGCAGGCCTGCGGTAGTATACCTGAGCGCCCCCATCAGCATAGCCGGGAAACCGTGTACCGCCATCCCGATAAAAAAGTATGTAGAGCCCCAAACGATATAAACTGTAGCGAATGCTATGATCACCAATAATGCGGGTGCTTTTTGTTGGTTAACTGCTGTCATGATAGTTTTAGTTTTTGTTGATGATTGAATCTATGCTCCATTTATAATCGGGCAGTGTGGCCAGCAGCAGGCTTGCCGCGCTCACCGTAAAAACTGAATAACCTACCGGCGATTCGATACCGCCTGATATAGCCATGGCCAAAGCAAACGCCAGGCTAAGCAGGCAGCTAAGTGATGCAGCCGTACGGGTAAACAAGCCCGCGAGCAATAACAACCCTACGCCGGCCTCGCCAATGGTTGCTATCACAGCCAGTGGGGGGATAATTCCGGAAGGCAAAAAGCCCATTACCTGCCGGGCATAATCCATAAAGTGCTGCCAATCGCCCCAGCCTACATGGGGTTGCCCATGGGCGCCAAAAAAACCAAGGCGATCTGCCACCTCCCACAGGTAGCTGGTAGCCAAAGCACCACGCAAAGCGACAGACGGAAGGGCATAATTTTTAATAAGTTGCATATCATTTTTTGTTAACTGGTATAAAATTACGCATCAGTTGGCCTATCTTTATAGTCCAGAAAATACAAACAAGATAGTCCAGTATGAAATTCAGCATAGGATTAATCAGCATTGATAAGGATGCACAGATAGCGGTTTATCTGCAGATAACCAATAGTATTATCGGGCACATCAGGCAGGGCACATTAAAACCGGCATCGCCCCTGCCCAGCAGCAGACTGCTTGCCGCCGCTATAAAAGTTCACAGAAAAACAGTTGTGGCTGCCTATGATGAATTGTATGCCCAAAGCTGGGTAGATGTTTACGCGCGTAAAGGGTTTTTTGTAGCCAAAAACCTGCCCGATGTATCGCCCCGGCCAATCAACAACACATTAAAACAAAATGCTTACCCCCTAAAAACCCATTTTGATGTTACCGAGAAAGTGCCCTACTCCGATTTGTTTACTGATGGTAAGCCAGGGCTGCTAACATTTGACGATGGCTTCCCCGATACCCGCGTAGCCCCGGTAGAGTTACTGGTACGCGAATACCGCAGGTTTGCCAACTACCATTTCACCCAAAAGTATTTAACCTACGGCCCCGAGCAGGGTTCGGTAAACCTGCGTACCGAACTGGCGCGTTTCCTGGGCGAAACCCGTGGCCTGCAGGTTAGCGCCGATGATATCCTGATTACCAAGGGCGCACAAATGGCCATTTACCTGGCAGCCCAGATCCTGCTAAGCAAAAATGATGTTGTAATTGCCGCCGACCCCGGATACCCGGGCGCCAACGAGGTTTTTGAACAAACCGGGGCCAAATTAAAACTGGTACCGGTAGATGAACACGGCATAAACCTGGATGCTGTGGAAGAAATTTGCCAGCAGAAAAAAGTAAAGCTTGTATACGTTATCCCCCATCACCATCGCCCTACTACGGTAACGCTGAGCGCCGACCGCCGGATGCGCCTGCTTGAACTGGCCCACAAATACCGCTTTGCCATTATTGAGGACGATTACGATTACGACTTTCATTATGCCAGCAGCCCCATACTGCCCCTAGCCAGTGCCGATTATTATGGCAGTGTGATATATGTAGGTTCGTTTTGTAAAACTATAGCCCCCGGCATCCGCATTGGGTTTATGGTTGCACCGGCCAACCTGATTGTGCAAGCAACCAGGCTGCGTAAAATGATTGACCGCCAGGGCGAGCACCTGCTGGAAGAAGCCATAGCCAACCTGCTTAAAAATGGCGACATAGGCCGTCACCTTAAAAAGGCCAATAAATTGTACCATGAAAGGCGCGATATACTTTGCGCCCTGCTGAATGAGCACCTTGACAGTTGGTTAAGCTTTAAAATTCCCGATGGCGGCTTTGCCGTTTGGCTTAAATATGCCGACGGCATTAACCCTGCCGATGTGGCCGAAAAAGCATCGGCTATGGGCCTTACCATTAATAACGGCCGCGATTATTTTTACCATAACACTGGCACCCATCCCTACGTCAGGATAGGTTTTGCATCCCTAAACCCTAAGGAACTGGAAACAGCCGTAAAAATATTGGCCGACGTATTTAAAAAGCTTAATCCCAAAAGCCCTGAACCTTAATTTGTCCCGAAGGATACCCCTGCCCTTTGAGCAGTTTGCGTAACTGGGCTACCATGGTATTATTGCCGGCTAAATAAAATACGGTGTTCTCTAAACTATAACGCTGATCGAGCACCCATTCAATGAGGCTGTGATGTCCATAAACATCGCGGCGGGCTATTGGCTCCAGCGGTGTCCAAAAGTATTCCTGGAATAATTTACGGTGATGCTCGTTGCCAATTACTATTCCGCCCGAAAAACGGGTATGGGGCAGCACCATTTTTTGCAGTGCCAGTAAATGCCCCATGCTGCTTTCGTCGCCAAGGGCAACTATTGCCGATGTAGCCACGGGACTTTGATTAGTAGTACCCGTTTTAAGATAATTTACCTTATCGCCCTTTTTTAACAACCGTGCCCAATTGCTGCCGGGGCCGTTATGAGCGGCATCAACATAAATGGTGCAGGTTTGGGTTTCGGCATCCCAGCCCGATGGGGTGTAATCTCTGAAAGTAAGGCTATCTACCTTAAATTTAATGTAAGGAATTTCGGTCCAGCCGGTCATATCTATTTGCGGCAGGTGCAGGTCAACCTCAATTAAAGTGCAGGGCTCCCAATACCTTACTTCCAAAACATTGCCCGTTTGCAGGCGGCCTTCAAATAGCTTGCCGTTTTTTTTGTTTTAATTTTTGCAGAGTGGATGTTTCCATGTGATGTAGAATTATTATCACAAAGAAAAGGCTTATCTATGCGCGATAAAATGGCATACCTGCGGTAATGATTGGACTATTTGCGGTAATCGGCTTTGAAGGCGAGTGGCGTTACACCTTCTGCTTTTTTAAACAGGCGCGAGAAATAGGCATGGTCTTCATACCCCAGCGCATGTGCAATTTCTTTAACATTCAGCTGGCTATAGTACAGCAAACGTTTAGCCTCCAAAATAACTTCCTGTTGAATCCAGTAACTTACCGACAGTCCTGTAGCCTTTTTTAAAGCCTCATTCAGGTACGTTTCAGATACGTTGAGCTTAGCGGCATAGGCCGACGGGCTTTTGAGCGTACGTACATGCTCAACCAGCAGTTTCTTAAAATCCTGCGCCAACTGCACCGGCCGAGACATCAGCATACCCGGCTTTCCCGTTTGGCTAAAGCAGCCTGCAGCTATCCCCAGGAACGATTGCAGCAGCGAATGCACAACAGATAAATTAAAAACAGCCTGCTCGTCCTCGCGGTACCGCTCAAATAACAGGTTAAGCAAGCTTTCGCACTGCCGCTTTTGTACATCGTTTAAGGTATAAGGCTGCTGCAACAGTAATTGATTTTCAAACACATTACGGTAATCGGGCGGTATCAGCATGGTATCCACCGCTATGAACCATCCATAAGCGCCTTCGTTTTGGATACGATGGTGCACCTGCCCGGGTAGCACATAATAAAGACAGGATTCCTGTATCACAATCTCGTTAAAATCCACCATCAGCGATCCCCATCCCCCCTCGATTACAAAAAATATATAATGATCATCGCGGTGCGCACCCAGGGGTTCATCGGCCTTGGGTTTATCGCCCTTAAAAAAGCGATTGATCTCCAGGCCCGATGAGGCACGTTCCTTTAAAAGATGTACGGGAATGTCTTTCATGTTCAGGATGGCAAGTTAGGGCTTATTGTGATTGGGTGTATGAACGGAGTGGAAAAATTGTGGGCGTGGTCGAAATACACCGCGCCCCAAAAACCATACGCCATATTTTAATATGTTTGCCTATCTTTAGGGGTGAACATCCAGTTACTACCTTTAATTAAATGAGGCCAGGCTTATATCTTTTATTTTTCTTATTTGTTTCGATAAGCCGGCCGGGCTATGCACAGTCAGTTGCCACCGATTCGTTGCTCAACAAGCTCAACGCGGTACTGGCCGATAAGGATGTATACGTAAGGCAAAAAACAAACCGCATTGATGAGCTGGGCAAACAGCTAAGCCAGGCCAACGACCTGGATAAAAAATATAATATTTATCAGCAGCTGTATAACGAGTATAAAAACTTCAGCTACGATTCGGCCTATAACTACGCCAAAAAGCTACAGGAAACCGCCGCCAAACTAAACGACCCTAACCGCATGGCTTTTGCTAAAATGGAACTGGGCTTTACACTCATTTCATCGGGCATGTTTAAAGAGACGCTGGAAACCCTGAACAGTATCAATCTGCAATATCTATCAACCGACGATAAGGTGGAGTATTACTTCCTGAAAGCACGCAGCTATTTCGACTTATCCGATTTTGACCGTAATGTTGATTACTCGGCTATGTATAATCCCAAAGGCATTCAGTTTATCGATTCGGCCCTTTCATTAGCCTCACCCGGAACCTACAACTATTATGCATTAAGGGGGCTGCAAGCCTTACGCAAGGCCGATAATACCGGTGCCGTAAAAGATTATACCGCCCTGCTTAAGTTAAAAAACTTAACGCCCAACCAGTTTGCCATAAGCGCCTGCTCTTTAAGTTACATCTACGAAGTGCTCGGCGAGCAGGACAAATCGACCCAATTATTGATCCAGGCGGCCATTGCCGACTTGCAGTCGGCCACTAAAGAAACAGTCGCCATTTATAAGCTGGCCGATTTCCTGTATAAAAAAGGCGACCTGAACAGCGCCTTCGTCTATATCAAACAAGCTATGGACGATGCCACCTTTTATGGGGCACGCCACCGGCAGGTTGCCATCAGCAGTATATTGCCCATCATCGAGGCGCAACGCATCAGTACGATAGAACAGCAACGCAAGTCGCTGATTATTTACGCTTCTATAATTACGGTGTTGGTGCTTTTTGTGGTAATGTTTGCGTTCATCATCTTCCGCCAGCTTAAAAAGCTACGCATTGCCGATAACCTCATCAAGGAGGCCAATGTATCGTTACAGGAAAGCAACGTTGCATTGGAAGCACTAAATCGAAATTTAAGTACGGCCAATAAAATCAAGAATGAATACATTGGCTATTACTTCAACATCAATTCCATCTACATTGATAAGCTGGAAAGCTTCCAGAAATCGCTGGATAAAAAATTGAGCAGCAAACGCTACGAAGATGCCCAGGCAGCAATTAAAAGCCTGAACCTGGAAAACGAGAGGCACCAGTTGTTCCATACCTTCGATAAGGTTTTTCTTTCCCTTTTCCCCGATTTTATCGAAAAGTTTGAAGCCCTGTTTCACAAAGACGATAAAATTGCCATTGCCGACGGGCAGCTGTTGAGCACCGAGCACCGCATCTTTGCCCTTATCCGCATGGGCATCCACGATAACGACCGGATTGCCAAACTGCTGGGCTACTCGGTAAATACCATTTACTCCTACAAAAACCGAATTAAAAACAAATCATTTATCGCTAATGATGAGTTTGAAGATCATATTATGGCAATAGAGGCGGTGTAGTTTTAAGCTGTTAAATTCAAACTTTATTTCGCTTCTTATTATGAGTATAAGGCGGCCATGTTTGCCTGTCGGCACTGCTTAGCCAGATAGTATAGCGTTTTTGAAATAACAATACCCCATCACGTTTTATAGCCCATAAATAATATTCTATCAGGTTGGGATTGCCTTTACAATAGTCAAGTATGCAATTCTGGATACCTGTTACTGTATAATATGGCATCGGCTCTATATGGTCGGCCATAATAATCGCTACCTCTCCCTTATTTAAAAACCTGTCCTGGCAATCGGAACGAATACCGGTGGTCGAGGTGTCGCCAAAATAGGCTGTTATCGTGTGCAGCAATTTGCTCCCATAAGCTTTTAACTTTTTTGCCGAAGCATTGGTAATGATATTTTTTGAGTTGCCTGTTTTATAAATATCACCCAATAATTTGTCGACCTCTTGTTTTGATTGTGCAAAACAGCCCGCAGAGGTTAACAAGAGGAAAAAGGTCAAATTGATAAGCATTTTCATTATAGAAGCATTAAAAAACAGGTCTGTCTATCTCCACATCCTTTATTTTCCAGGCGGTTTTTAAACGTTGTTTTACTTTGTTTAAAGCGAGCGCATTCCCCTCATTTTGATAGGCCCACTGCAAACCTGTAAGCGCCCAGCCATTGTTGGGGTTTATTTGCAGGTCTTTATTTAACACAGCCACGGCCTCGTTGTAACGGCCTGCTTTTAGCAAAACATTGCCCAGGTAATGCCGGGCGGGTAAGGGCCAGTCGCGGGGTTCGTTATAAATGAGTTTATCCTCGGCTATAACTGCTTGTTGTAAAGTAGTGATTGCTGCACCATAGTTTTTTTGCGTGGCAGCAACATTGCCTTGCAATATCAGGTGGCCCACGCCGGCGGCCTCAAATGCCGAACTGAAATTATCTATAGGTGCTTTTAACAATGCAGCTGTTAAACCGGCTTCCATCAATTTTAGTTCTGAGGCGGCTTTTTGTACATCGCCCTTACCGCACCAGGCCATGCCCTTTGCAAAATGAAGCAATACCGATGCATAGGCAAGAGTATCGCCTACCTGGGTGTTTAAAATATCGTCCCATTTGCCAAAGCGCACATCTGTTAGCGCAGGCTGCATATAAACGTATTGAAAAAAATTACCATCAGCCCCTTTGGCGGCCAGGTAATCAGGTATAATGGTAGCCTTTGCTTCATTGGCCCCGTTAATGGCCGCCTTATAGTTACCGCCCATTTGCGCGCAATTTACTTTAAGGTGAATGTTATGCGTTTGATACAACACTGCCCCGTTAACCACCGGGTTGTAAAGGCCCGCGTAATAATTAAAACCGGCAATCGCTGCGTTATTATTTGTAATACCTTGCTGGTAATTACCCGTACGTATGTAAATATGCGATGGCATGTGTGTAATATGTGATACCAGCGGCATTAAGGTATCCAGCAAATGCGCGCTTTTTAAAGCCAGTTGCGGCGTGGCCGATGCCTCCATGGTATGGATATAAAAATGATTGGCTCCCGGATGTTTGGGGCTTATTGCAATAGCCTGCTCCAATAATGCGCGTATCTCCGGCGTCCATGGTTTGGGTTTAAAATCATGGGTGTATAAATCCCAGGGATGTAGCAATAGCAGGGCATCGGCATATAATGTTATCACCTCGGCATTTTTAGGGTAGCTGGCATAAACCTTTTGCATGGCACTGGCATAATTGCTGCGTAACTGTAACACGGTGATGGTGGTATCTTTACTATACCGCTGTTGCATTGCCGCAATAAGTGCTTGCTCCAACGGCGTGCATTTATTGGCAAAGTTGCGGCTGTTTACTGATGCCTCGTAAGCATCGGTGGGCGGGGCGTAACCATTAGGGTAATTGATGGTTGGCCCCATAGCCAGCGACCGGCCGTACCAGGCCATGGCGCATTCCGGATCAAACCGGGTTGCCTTGGTAAATGACGCTATGGCTTCAATAGAATGAAAAGCGTAATACATGCTCAGGCCCTGGTTAAAATAAAACTGGGCGCTGTCAGACGAGGTAGTGATTTTCCATTTATAATTTCCGCAGCCATTTAAAGCAGGAATTTCTTTTAAATCATCTGCCAGGTTGTACCCGCCGCTGCAAAGTACCACGGGACGTGTAATAGCCTTATACAAAAACGCGGTTTTTGTGATTTTTTTTTGATACCGGTGATAAAAAGACTGACCGGTTAAAAAAATAACGACCAATGCGGGGCATATGACCAGGGCTATTTTTATTTTCATCTGTTGTGGATTGCTGAAGATACTGCAATTTAAGTTTTTATGTGATGAATAATTGGCAGCTTTGCAACTATTTCCCCCAACAGCCCCAATCATCTACTCAAAACCCATCTATATCGCCCCATATTAAATCTATATTACAGCCTTTAAAACACCAAAACAAATATCTAATAATCAAGTAATTAACAATATTATTCTGTCTATATTTTCTATATTGAACCTTCAGGCTATTGATTAGCCAAAATTCCCTCCTTTTATTTGATTCGGATTTGCCAGCTATGGTACATCTGCAAAAACCAATTTTTAAAACCAATTTTACATGAAAAAAGTTTACTTATTTAAGTACGGCCTGACTGTGCTCCTTTTAATCTCGGCGATAGCTTCTTTTGCTCAAAAAGGCGCTTTCAGGGGCAAAGTGGTTGATGATCTTAACCAGCCATTACCTGGCGCCACAGTGCACGTTAAAGGCGCATCTCAAACAACGGTAACAGATGCTAATGGTATGTTTTCGCTTACGGGCGATGCGCAACAGGCATTAACCGTACAGGTTACTTTTGTTGGCTACGATGTGCTGGAGCGGGTAATCAAAGCCAACGAAAATCCCACTTTTCAATTAGTTCCCTCATCGAAAGCCTTAACCGAAGTGGTGGTTATGGGTTACGGTACCGTTAAAAAATCTGATTTGACCGGTGCGGTTGCTACTATTAGCGCCAAAGACCTCAACCCGGGTTCGGTTACCAACCCTTTACAGCAAATTGCAGGTAAAGCGGCCGGCGTAATTATTACCCAGGTAGGCAGCGAACCAGGTGTTGCGCCAACAGTGCGCATCCGTGGTTTAACATCGTTACAGGGTGGTAATGATCCGCTGGTGGTTGTTGATGGTATCCAGGGCAATATGGACCTGTTAAACCAGGTACCGCCAAGTGAAATTGCATCAATAGACATCTTGAAAGACGCTTCTGCCACAGCTATTTACGGTTCGCGTGGCGCGCCGGGTGTAATCCTGATTACTACCAGGAAAACCGCCGCCGGTAAAAGCAGCGTTGAATATAATGAAAACAGTTCGCTGGATGTGATATCTCACAAATTGCAACTATTATCAGCTGCGCAATGGACTGCCCAGGCCGAAAAACAAGGTGTAGAAGCAGCGGCCAATCATGGTTCAAATACCGATTGGTTTAACCTGCTTACGCAAAATGGTGTTACCCAAAACCACAACCTTGCATTTGGCGGTGGTACCAATGGTTTTAATTACCGTGCTTCGGTAAGCGCCATTACCCAAACAGGTATTGTTATCAATTCCAACTATAAAAAATATATAGGCCGGATTACCGCTACCCAAAAAGCGTTGGATGATAAATTAACCATCACCATGAACGTTAACAGCGGGATTAACAATGATGTGTACAGCCCTATTGGCATTGGTCGCGCAGCATTTACATCAAACCTGATTAGTAATACCTACATATCAAGACCAACCGACCCTGTGTACAACACTGATGGAACCTATTATTCAGATCCTAACGTGTTCCAGTACATTAACCCATACGCGGTTGCAAAAACCGTTAAAAACGATGTGAACACCAACAACCTGTTTACCAGTTTAAAGGGCGATCTTGATATATATAAAGGGATATCGGCAGGATGGTTTGGCAGCTGGAGAAAATCTGACACCAACACCGGCTATTACGCCCCGGCAACATCAACCATATCAACCGCTATTGATAATAAAGGTATTGCCAATATCAGCAATAACCATGTTGACGAAAAACTGATGGATATCAGCTTAAGCTACAAGCACGAATTTGGCTTAAGCCATTTTGATGCATCGGCTATTTACGAATGGCAGGCACAAACTTATAACGGCAGCTTTGCGCAAGGCCGCGGCTTTGTAAACGATTTTGCTACTTATAATGCTTTACAACTTGGCGATTTTTCTAAGTTTTTGCAGAATGATATTTCGTCATACAAAAACGACAGGAGATTAATTTCTTACATCGGCCAAATCCATTATTCTTACAACAACAAATACCTGCTAACCGCCAGCATCAGGCGCGATGGTTCAACCGTATTTGGGGTTAATAACAAATGGGGTAACTTCCCTTCGGCCGCGCTTGCATGGCGTGTTGACCAGGAAGATTTCATGAAAAACCAAACCCTGTTCAGCAGCTTTAAACTGCGCGTGGGCTATGGTGTTACCGGTAACCAGCAAGGCATTTCACCACAAAACTCTATTGCTTTAGTAGGCCAGGCGGGTTCGGTATTTTTTGGCGGCACAACCATCCCTAACTATTTTTATACACAAAATGCCAACCCTAACCTAAAGTGGGAAACACGTAAACAGGCCAACGCCGGTTTCGATTTCGCGATGTTTAACGATAGGCTAAACGGTACTTTTGATGTGTACAGGGCTACTACCGATAACCTGTTATACCATTACACAGTACCTGTTGTAGGCCAGTTTTTTGTAAACAATATCCTGGCAAACGTAGGTAGCTTACGCTCGCAGGGTGTTGAACTTTCATTAAGCTATATGGTTATCAAAAAGCAGGATATGACGCTTACACTTGCTGCAAACGGCTCATTGCTGCAAAGCAAGGTGCTTAAATTAGGCGGCAATATTCAAGGGTTTGATGTACCTACCAACTATGTTGGCTGGGGACCAAACGCTTACCTTGTTGTGGGCAAACCTGTAGGTACTTTCCTTATTTTAAAACACCTGGGCAAAGATGCCAACAATGCCGAAACCGTTGTTGACCGCGATAAAAACGGCACCATTGACCAGGGTTCGCAAAGTAAAGACAGGTATGAAGAAGGACAGGCACAGCCTAAATATACTTATGCCTTTACCCCAAGCTTTACTTACAAAAACTTTGATGCATCAATGGTTTGGCGCGGATCGGGCGGTAATAAAATTTACAATGGCCTTCGTCAAAGCTTAAGCTTATTAGAAAACCTTGGTAAATCAAACGTGGTTACCAGCGCGGTACCATTAAATATCCAATCGTCGCCTTACGGGTCTGACCTTTGGTTAGAAAGCGGATCATTTTTAAGATGGGAAAACCTATCATTAGGATACAGGTTTAACCTGGCCAAAGTTAAATACGTAAGCGCTTTGCGCTTATCTGTAACCGGCCAAAACCTTGCCATTATAACTAAATACAAAGGACTTGATCCCGAGGTAAACGTGAGCGGCGACAGCTCATCGGGCGGCGACTACGGTACCTATCCGCGCACCAGGACCTTTTCTTTAGGTTTAAATGTTATTCTAAAATAATTTGATCATGAAAAAAATATTAATCAGTATTTGTATTATTAGCCTTGCTGCCAGCTGTACCAAGGTTAATGAGCATGTGTATGACAAATATGCTGCTGACCAGTTTTATTCAACCCCGGCGGGTGCTGATGACGCGTTAGCCAATGTGTACTCAAAAATTACCGGCAGCTGGGGCTCAAACTATGCCGGCCGCGATAATTGCTGGTACGATTTAAACAGTTTCTCATCTGATGAGCAGGTGATACCTCACCGCAAATCTGGCGACTGGCAACTTGATTTTGCCCAGCTGTATACCCGTACCGAACTGCCTAACCTGGGTATTATTAACAATACCTGGAACTGGGCCTATTCAACCATCTATAGTGCAAACCTGGCTATAGCCCAGCTTACATCTGCCAAAGCCGATCCGTCAAAAATTGCCGAAGCTAAGGTGATGCGCGCCTGGATTTATTACCTGTTGATAGATGATTTTGGTGATGTACCTTTTTACACAGACAATAACACCAACGTTTCAAAAATTCCGCAAGCCAAAAGGGCCGACATTTACAATTTTATTGTAACCGAGCTTAAAGCCAATGTCGACCTGCTTTCTGAAACACGGGGCGGTTCTTACTACGGTCGTTTTAACAAATGGGCCGGCTACATGGTATTAGCTAAAGTTTATTTAAACGCGCAGGTGTATACCGGTACCCCGCATTGGGCCGAGGCCCTGGCGGCTGCCACCAAAGTAGCATCGGGTGGTTATACATTACACCCTGCCGGTGCAAATACAGGCAGCGCCTTAGGCAATTCATACTACGACCTTTTTGGCGATGTATGCCCTAATGACGAAACCATATTTGCATTGTACATTACACAAAACATCATAAGCGGTAACATTTATACCATCCGGAGCTTAAACAGCCCCAACGGCGTAGCCCTTATTGGTTTTGCAGGTTGGAATGGCACCATTATCCCATCTGAGTTTTATGATAAGTTTGATAACGCCGACATCAGGAAAAAACAATTCCTCATTGGCGCGCAGGCAGGCGGCATTACCTACACCAAAGAGGTATCCTCATTAATCGATCCGGGTGCCGGAGCCGATGAAGGCATCAGGGATGATAAATTTTTCCCGGTAAAACCATCAGACGGCAGTGGCGAATCAAATGATTTCCCGGTTTACCGTTATGCTGATGTATTGCTGATGCAAGCCGAATGTAATGTGCGTTTAGGAAACACCGCCGCAGCTGCCCCATTCCTTAACCTGGTTAGGGAGCGTGCAGGCTTAGGTGATATTGCCGCGCCTACGTTAGATAACATTTACGATGAGCGTGGATTTGAATTGAACATGGAAGGCCACCGCAGGCAGGATATGATCAGGTTTGGCAAGTTTTTGCTGCCGCACGGTTTTGTTCAAACTACACCTGCCTACAGGATGCTGTTCCCGATACCGACCGACGCGCTTAACGCCAATACCACGTTGAAACAAAATCCAGGTTATTAATTATTCATAAAGTGATGAAAAAAATAATCAACTTAACATTTGCAGCAATGGCCTTCGTGACCGTTGCCTGCCATAAGCAGGCGGAGTTGACCACGCTGAAACCGGTTGCCTTTACGGGTAACATGACAGCCTCAACAACCACAGTCACCCTGTCTGCTACTACCGACGATCAGTCGGTAATTACCTTTACCTGGCCTGCGGTAGTTTACCCTTACAAATCGCACGTAACCTACACCCTGCAAGCCGATTTGCCTGCCGATACTGTAGGTGCAACCGCTTGGCAAAACGCTACATCGGTATTGATTGGAAACGATGTACTAACCAAAACCTACAAAGGCAGCGATTTAAACACCCTTGCCCTTGCGTTAGGCGTTACGCCAAATGAAGTGGGTAAAATGGTGTTCAGGGTGCAGGCCTACCAGGATAGAAATGCTTATTCAAAAGCGGTAACATTAACTATAAGCCCGTATAAAATTATCCTGCCACCAAGCAACAATTACCCGGTATTATACCTTCCGGGCGATTACCAGGGCTGGTCGCCGGGCACTGCTGGAACAGTAGCGGCATCGGTACCTAACATTTATGAGGGCTATATTTATGAGCCTGCAGGCGGCAGCTACCACTTTAAGTTTACCAGCGCGCCCGATTGGAACCACATCAATTACGGCGATGGCGGCGCGGGCTTATTAACCACCGATGGTACCAAAGGCGATTTGGTTTTGCCTGGCCCGGGTGTTTATGAACTGGTTGCCAACCCGCAAACCCTTACCTGGTCATACACCCTGGTTACCTGGGGAATAATTGGCGATGCCACACCAGGCGGCTGGAGCAATGATACCCAAATGACCTACGATGCCGCTAAACAGGTATGGACAGTTACAGCCAATATGCTTGCCAGTGGTTCGTTTAAGTTCAGGGCCAATAACCAGTGGGCTATTGATTTTGGTATCACAGCAGATGGCAAAATTCAATACGCCGATAACCCTGCATTACCGTACAACGGCTCGTTAGGTAACTTAACTGTACCGTCAAATGGTAATTATACCATTACACTGGATTTGCATGATCCAAACAATTACAACTTTAAGTTAAAGAAAAATTAACCGGTAAGGCAGCGCGTTTGCTGCCTTACATCATACCTTTTTTATTATACTTTGAGTATGTTAACGGGATTTAAAAGTGTGCATTAGTTGATTTTCAGGAGTAACCGGGTTTGCCGGGCTCCTGATTTTTTACTGCCAGTTACCTTCCCGATAACAATTCACCACCCCTTTTTATACATGAAATTTACTACGATCACACTTTTACTTGCCTGCGTTTTAAACTTGCCATGTGTTATGGCGCAATTGCCGGTAGTAACGCCCGGCAATATCGAAACCGTTACCATAGGGCAACAGGAAGTTTCTTTAAAAACAACCAATGCTTACGGCAGCGTATCTGTTTACAGCCCATCCATAATTCGGGTGCGGTTGGATAAAAAGGTATTGGGTGCCGATTTTTCGTACGCTGTGGTTGGCAAAGCGCAGGCTGTAAAAGTGCAGATCAGCCAAACGGATAATGAGATTGATATCAGCACCGACTCATTAAAAGCGGTAATCCAAAAGAAACCTTTCAGCGTAACATTTTATACAATCGATGGCAAGATAATTAACCAGGACGAACCTGGTTTAACCACATCCTGGGTAAACGATGCGGTAACTACCTATAAAAAAATGCAGGATGATGAGCATTTTGTAGGCCTTGGCGAAAAAACCGGCAACCTTGACCGCAAGGGCAATGCCTATACCAACTGGAACTCGGATGTATATGGCTACAGTACCATGGCCGATCCACTTTACTCCACCATCCCTTTTTATGCCGGCATTCACCATGGGTTAAACTATGGTATTTTTATGGATAACACCTACCAAAGCGACTTTAACTTTGGTGCCAGCAATAACCGCTTCTCATCATTCGGCGCGCATGGCGGCGAAATGAACTACTATTTTATCTACCATAAAAAAATGGCAGATATTATTGCCTCCTACACCTGGCTTACCGGCCGCATGCCTCTGCCCCCAAAATGGGCTTTAGGCTACCAGCAAAACCGTTACAGCTATTACCCCGAAGCCGAGGTAATGCGTATAGCCCAAACCCTGCGCGAAAAGCGAATCCCGGCTGATGGTATTACTCTTGATATTCATTACATGGATAGGTACCAACTATTCACCTGGAACAAAAGCCGTTTCCCCGATCCTGTAAAAATGACCGATGCGCTCAACAAAATGAACCTGAAGCTTACCGTTATTGTAGACCCGGGAATTAAGGTTGAAAAAGGTGCACCGGCTTACGAAAGCGGCCTGAAACAAGATGTGTATATTAAATACCCCGATGGTACACCTTACACAGGCCAGGTTTGGCCGGGCTGGTGCAACTTTACCGATTTTACCAGCGATAAAGGCCGGGCATGGTGGCGCAGCCAGGTCGATTTTTTTGCCAAATCGGGCGTAAGCGGTATTTGGAATGACATGAACGAAATATCTACCTGGGGCCAAAAAATGCCGGATAATGTTTTGTTTGATTATGACGGCCACCCAACTACCCATTTACAGGCGCATAACGTGTATGGATTAGAAATGGTACGTTCAAGCTACGAAGGCGCTTTGGAGCACTTTAAAGAGCGCCCTTTTATCCTGAGCCGGTCGGGATATGCAGGTTTGCAGCGCTACTCGGCCATATGGACAGGCGATAACCGTGCCGAAGAAGACCACATGCTGTTGGGCGTACGTTTAATGAACAGCCTTGGCCTAAGCGGCGTATCATTTACAGGGATGGATATTGGCGGGTTTACAGGCAATCCCAGCACGTCTTTATATACCCGTTGGATTGAGCTTGGCGCATTTATCCCCTACTATCGTAACCACACCGCCCTCAACAGCCGCGCAGCCGAGCCATGGGCTTTTGGCGAGGATGTGCTGGACATTGCAAGAAACTATATCAGCTTACGCTACCAGTTAATGCCTTATTTATACTCCAGCTTTTATGAGTCGACGCAAAACGGTTTGCCGGTAATGCGCTCGCTGGCTATCAATTATACTTTTGACCCGAAAGTAATGGACGCCACCTACCAAAACCAGTACGAGTTTGGTAACGGCTTTATGGTTGCCCCTTTTGAAAGTACCGCGGCTTTTGGCAAGGTATATTTCCCAGAAGGCAACTGGTATGATCTGTACACCGGGGCCGAACAAAAAGGCGCACAGGAGGTAACTATCCCGCTAACGGTTAGCAAACTGCCGGTTTACGTAAAAGGCGGTAGCATTATCCCCATGCAGTCCCTTACCCAATCAACTGCCGAATTACCTACCGATACGCTCGCCGTGGATGTATACAAGGGAAGCAAAGCCAATCATTTTGTGTATTACGAGGATGATGGCAAAAGCTTCAGCTACCAGAAAGGTGATTTTTATAAACGTATGATCAGTTTTGATCCCGATAAAAAAACCATCACATTTGATAAGGCAGAAGGGAGCTTTAAAACCAATTTTAAATACATCAGGCTGGTGCTGCACGGCTTTGAACAATCAACATCAGTTAAAGCAGGCAACCGCAATTTAAAGCTACAGGATAGCAGCATCGCGTTTTTAGGTGCCGCAGCAAATACCGACCCGCAAGGGAGCATAAACAGGCCCGATAGCAGCCCTGTTAAAACGGTAACCATCAGTAATGCACCAAATAACATCCAGATAAATTATTAAAAAGGACGTGTGAGTATGATCAAGAGTAACAAAAAAAACCAGATGAACAGTTTAATTCTATTTATAATGCTGATAGGCTCGCTACTGGGCTGCGGCAAAAAATCGCCAACAACAGATGACGGCGGCACCACCCCACCCCCAACCAATACCGACCCTGCACAATACGGCACCCCTTTTACCGGCGTGCCCGCAACCAAGGATATTGTGATGTACGAGGTGAATTTAAAAACCTACTCGCCGGTTGGCTTAAGTAGCGCGATGGCCCGCTTAGATTCTATCAAAGCGCTTGGCGTTAACGTGGTATGGCTGATGCCAACCTACCCGGTAGGGGTGCTTAAAGCTTCAGGATCGCCCTACGCGGTTAAGGATTACACGGCTGTAAATTCCGATTTTGGCACACTGGATGACTTGCGGGCTTATGTGGCCAAAGCGCATACGCTGGGTATAGCCGTTATATTGGATTGGGTAGCCAACCATACCTCGTGGGATAATGCCTGGATCCAGAATAAAGACTGGTACCAGCAGGATGCATCGGGTAATATCATTATTCCGCCAGGCACAAACTACGCTGATGTTGCCGCTTTAAATTACAACAACACCAGCATGCGTGCCGCCATGACCAAGGCCATGAAATACTGGGTGTATACTGCCAATATCGACGGCTACCGCTGCGATTTTGCCGATAATATCCCTAATGATTTCTGGGTACAGGCAATAGATACTTTAAATAAAATTACCACCCATAAACTGATCTATTTAGCTGAGGGCACCAAAGGCCCCGAAATAAGCGCGGGTTTCCAGATGAATTTTGCGTTCAGCTATTACGGTACACTTAAAACCTTATTTGCAGGCACATCCAACCCATCGGCCCTATTCTCAACAAACACTGCCGAAAAAGCTTCGCTACCGGCCAATGGTATTAAGTTAAGATATATTACCAACCATGATAATGCCTCGTCAGATGGCAGCACCATCAGCGAGTATAAAGGCAAGCAGGGTGCACTGGCCGCGTTTGTTTTGGCAGCCTATATGGATGGTGTGCCATTGATATACAGCAGCCAGGAAGTTGGCTATCCAAATTCCATCAACTTTTTTAACAACGTAAAGGTAGATTATACCGCCAACCCGGATATGATTGCCGAATACAAAAAGATTATAGCCTTCCGCCAGGCGCACGAGGCTGTTAAAACAGGAACATTAATCGCCTATAACGATAATGATATTGTATCCTTCGAGAAAAAGACGGCAGCGGATGATGTATTGGTGCTGGTAAATTCAAAAAACAGCAGCATTACCTACGCCGTTCCGGCTGCCTTACAAGGCACCACCTGGACAAATGGTTTTACCAAAGCCAACATCACATTAGGCACTCAATTAACCATACAGCCATATCAATACCTGGCGCTCAAAAGATAACTTCTTGTTTACTTTTTATATCAAAGGGCAGCTTGGTCTCTGATCCCTTTGGGTTTTGTAAATCACCGCGCGATGCGGTGATTTACTTTTAAAGGGGGAAGGGTATTATAGCTCCCCCACATCTGATAACAACAATATATAACTGGTACTTCTGCCTCCGCCTGTTTCTTTTTCAAGTATCCCTTTTTCAACCAAATCCTGTATATCCCTTAAAGCGGTGTCTGCCGAACATTTGGCCATTTTCGCCCATTTGGAACTTGTTAACTTGCCAAAAAAATCATCCAATAATGTGCCGATCATTTGCCGCTGGCGACTATTCAAAGCCGTATTTCCGTGACGCTCCCAAAAGTTAAAGCGGCTAAAAACACCCGATAAAGTTTGTACAGTACTATCCATCGCACGGTCAAGGCAATCGAGGAACCAACTGATCCATTCAGTGATATCCAAATCTCCCTTTTGCGTTTTTTCCAATAGATTATAGTAAACAGACTTTTCTTTTAAGATCTGCGCCGACATGCTGTAAAATCGTTGCGGGCTATTATCGGCACGTGCCAACTGCATATCGGTTAACGCCCTGGCAATCCTTCCATTGCCATCGTCAAATGGATGAATAGTAACAAACAATAAATGCGCTATAGCGGCTTTAATTACCGGATCAAGGTCATTTTGCCCGTTAAACCAATTCAAAAACAAAATCATTTCTTGTGGAAGCAATGTTGCGTCAGGGGCTTCAAAATGAATTTTCTCTTTTCCTATTGCCCCGGATACTACCTGCATCGGCCCGGCATCGGGTGTTCGCCAGGCTCCTACTGTTATTTTGTGCATGCCGGTCCTCCCGGTAGGGAACAGGGCTGCATGCCACCCGTATAACCGGTCGTCTGTTAAAATTTCGTTATAATGCTGTGTGGCATTAAGTATCATTTCTACCACGCCTTCAACATCCCTGCTTGCATTAACGGGGTGAGTTAAATTAATTCCAAGCCTGCGGGCTATTGATGACCGCACCTGGTCGGTGCTAAGCAGTTCCCCTTCAATTTCGCTCGATTTTTACATCAAGCGTTAAAGTATCCAACAACGCGTGCTCCTTTAACTTAAAGCCCAAAGCGTTCATCTGGCCAAGTATGAGGCCCTGCCGATGTCGCACATTCCCCAGTTGAGGCAGCACAAATTCCGCATCCCAGGTAAAATCTGGCCAGGCCTTTAGTTGATGTATATACATATTCGCCGCATTTGATTCTTCAAGGCACCCTTCAGTCCTCCATCCGATACTCCGCCTGGTGCAAAACCGGGAATTTAACCGAGTTGGCTATAAAGCATAATTTGTTAGCCTCGTGGTGCAACTCATCCGCCCTGGCCTGCATGGTGGCTTCTTTAAGGGTAATCACCGGCTTTAATATTACTTCGGTAAAATAGCCGCCGCCGTCGCTGGTTTCAACCATAGTACCTTCTGCGTTATCTTCATACGCGATTACCACCACGCCCGCCACCGAACACAAGTGCAGGTACCACAGCATGTGGCAGGCAGCTACTGATGAAAGCAACAGGTCTTCTGGACTATAACGGGATTTATCCCCCCTGAAACTTGGATCTGAGGAGCCTGAAATATCCTGCTTACCATCAATGCTGATGGTGTGGGCACGTTCATATGATCTATAATCTTTGGTTCCGGCACCGGTATTACCTGTCCAGGTGATGGTGGTTTTATAGTGATGATCTTTCATGATCTAATATCACCATAAAAATAAACACCCCTAAATAAAATTACAGATTGGTCATCTTTAAAGATGCCTCATAGTAACGTTGGCCGGTATCAGGATATTTTTTTAACAGATCATCAATCTCCTGCAAATCCGCAGCCGATAGTTTCACATCAACAGCTCCTGCGTTTTCCTGCAGGTATTTGCGTTTTTTAGTGCCGGGAATAGGGATAATATCATCGCCCTGTGCCAGCACCCAACCTAAAGCTAATTGTGCAGGTGCAACATTTTTTTGCTGTGCCAGGGCAGCAAATTCGTGGGCAAGTTTTTGGTTATTGTCCCAGTTGTCCTCGTTAAAACGGGGCAGTGTTTTGCGAAAATCGCCATCGGCAAGTCCTTCTTTATTTAGGGTATTGGTTACCAGGCCGCGCGATAGCGGGCTATAAGGCACCAATGAAATATTTAGTTCGCGCAGTACCGGTAATATTTCGTTCTCTACATCGCGGGTAAGCAATGAATACTCGCTTTGCAGGGCAGCAATAGGATGCACAGCGTGTGCTTTACGGATACTTGCAGCCGATGCTTCTGATAAACCAAGGTAACGTACCTTGCCTTCCTTAACTAATTCGGCCATGGCTCCTACCATTTCCTCCACAGGCACATTGGGATCAATGCGATGCGCGTAGTATAAATCGATGGTATCAATATTTAGTCGTTTGAGGCTTTGCTCAACGGCTGTTTTCATATAGGTCGGCGAGGCATCGAAATAAACATTCGAGGTGCCACTACCTGCATAAGGGGCGTTTACATCCCGCACCCTGAAACCAAATTTGGTAGCTATAAATACTTTATCGCGGTTTTGTTTCAGTACTTTGGCTATCAGCTCTTCGTTTTTGCCGTTGGCATACATATCGGCAGTATCCCAAAAGTTAATGCCGAGGTCGAGCGCCAGGTTTAACGTGGCCAATGATTCGTCATTATCTATCGGCCCATAGGCGAAACTCATGCCCATACAGCCTAAGCCAATGGCCGATAGTTTCTCGCCGGTATTCCCTAAATTTCTGTATTTCATAGGTATTATATTTTTGTTGATACAAATTTAAACAACCTGCAAAGCGATGCGGTTATACGTATCAAACTAAATATTACGAAATTCAAACAGCTAACGTTAAGTCAAAAGTCTTTAGCCGGAAGTATAAAGTCATTTTTTGTTTGCTTTACATGCAAAGGTAAGTCCAGATAGAACACTCGTTTAAAACCCTTGCTTTTGCCACAGAAATTCTTGCTCAAAAAAAGACGCGACCAGGCAAAGCCCGATCGCGTCTTTTTTACCAGGAGGTAAAAATTATTTTTTACCTGAAGCAGCTTCCTGCTCAGCCTGGCGTAATGCACGTGAAGTAGTTACAGACACGATAGTATCTTCCTGTGCATTGGTAATAGTTAAGTTTGGCAATTTAATTTCGGCCACTTTTACTGATTTACCAACTTCCAAAGCTGCAATACTTACTTCAATAGCATCTAAATGATCTTTAGGTAATGCTTTGATGCGCAGTTTCCTTAGTTTTTGAACTAATTTACCACCCACTTTAACACCTGGCGAAGTTCCGGTTAATTTAACAGGGATTTCGATAGAGATAGGCTTTTTCTCGTCAAGCAACAAAAAGTCTACGTGGATAATTTGTTCAGTTAAAGGGTGAAACTGCAAATCTTTAATAATAGCCTGTGATTTAACACCAGCAACTTCAAGATCGATGAAATGAACAACCGGAGTGTAAACTACGGCTCTCAAATCAGCTGCGGACACTGAAAAGTGGGTTTGGGTTGGCCCACCGTAAAGTACTGCAGGCACTAAGCCTTGGTAACGCAGTTCTTTAGCGTCTCTTTTCCCTACGTTCTCTCTTGGAGAACCGCTAATAGCAATTGATTTCATTGTTTTTTATTTTATTATTTATTTATTAAGTCCTTGGTCAATAGACCATGGATTTGCTTTATTCATTCAATATACGTTCACCGCCATGGACTATCAACCATTGGCTATGGACATACTACTTAATCTACCTTAAACAGCTGGCTTATCGAGCCGTGCTCGTTTACATTACTTATCGCTTTTGCAAACAATTCAGCAGTTGATAATACTTTAATTTTAGGGCTTTGGTGCTTCAGCGGTATAGTATCAGTAACTATCAGTTCGGTTAATACCGAGTTTTCGATAGTTTCGTAAGCTTTACCAGATAATACGGGGTGCGTACAAACCGCGCGTACGCTGCGTGCACCACGTTCCATAATTAAGCCTGCGGCTTTGGCCAGTGTACCGGCGGTATCGCAAATATCATCAATCAATACAATATCCTGGTCGGTTACGTCGCCAATCAAGGTCATTGATTCAATTTCGTTGGCGCGTTTACGGCGTTTGTCGCAAATTACAACCTCGGCATTAAAAAACTTAGCAAAACTGCGTGCCCTGTATGAGCCGCCCATATCCGGCGATGCAATGGTTAAATTACCAAGGCCAAGGCTTTTGATGTAAGGCACAAAAATGATAGAAGCATCCAGGTGATCAACCGGAACATCAAAAAATCCCTGTATCTGCGCTGCGTGCAAATCCATGGTCATGATGCGGTTAATACCGGCTGCAACCAGTAAATTGGCTACCAGTTTAGCGCTTATAGCTACACGGGGTTTGTCTTTCCTGTCCTGACGTGCCAAACCAAAATACGGGATAACCGCGTTTACATAATGCGACGATGCACGGCGGGCGGCATCAATCATCATCAGCAATTCTATCAGGTTATCATTAGGCTGGTGGGTACTTTGTATCAGGAATACATCGCATCCCCTTACAGTTTCATTAAAATGTGGTTGAAATTCGCCATCACTAAAACGTGAAAGTACTACATCGCCCAATTCGCGGCCATAGGCTTCAGCAATTTTTTGCGCCAGTGCTTTTGAGCCCGAACCTGCAAATAATTTAACCGGATTAAATTGTAATGGCATTTTTTTGAATTTTGAATTTCGGATGTTCGATTTCGGATTTGGTTAATTTTCAATTGCTTATCAAGCCAAAATAAAATGAACCAGGCCGTTAACAACCCCCTAAAATACAATTCGGACCTCGATTTTCTAAAACGGAATAAATCCGAAATCAAAAATTCGAAATCCGAAATTTCTTGTTGCCCGACCAGGATTCGAACCTAGACAAACGGTACCAAAAACCGTCGTACTACCATTATACTATCAGGCAATCTCCCTGGATGTTTTATTCTCCGAAAAGGAATGCAAATATAAGACGATTTTTTAACTCTCAAAACAGAATTTGAAAAAAGTATTTACAAGCCTGTTTTACAGCTAAAAATGATTAAAAAGAGTTAGCGCAAGGCGTTTGGTTTCGGCATCATAATAGTTTTTTGCTAATTTCGGCTCAATTAAGCCTTTTGCTACACGAAAGTACCTGACATGAATTACACTAAGATCAACAATATTTTTGGCTGGATAGCCTTTGTTATCGCTACCGTTACCTACATTTTAACGCTCGAACCATCGGCCAGCTTTTGGGATTGCGGCGAATTTATAGCCTGTATCTTCCGCATGCAGGTAGCTCACCAGCCCGGCGCTCCGTTATTTACCATGATAGGTAAAGTATTTACGCTGCTATCTATGGGCGATAACACCAAGGTTGCCTACTGGGCTAATATGGCCTCGGCATTGGCCAGCGGCGCAACTATCCTGTTTTTATTTTGGACGGTTACCGCGCTTGCTAAAAAAATACTGGTAAAAAAAGCCGAAGATATTAATATCGCCAGCCTGATCATTATTATAGGTTCGGGTTTGGTTGGTGCTTTGGCCTATGCATGGTCAGATACGTTTTGGTTTTCGGCAGTTGAATCTGAAGTTTACGCGCAATCTTCTTTATGTACAGCCATAGTTTTTTGGGCCATATTAAAATGGGATGCCCATGCCGATGAACCCAACGCCAACCGCTGGATTGTTTTTATTGCCTATATCATGGGCTTATCAATAGGCATTCACCTGTTAAACCTGCTGGTAATACCGGCAATAGCTTTAGTAATCTATTTCCGCAAGGCAAAAGCCATAACCGTCCAGGGTACGCTACTGGCATTTTTTGCCGGAGTGGTATCAGTAGCTTTTGTTTTATGGGGCGTTATCCAGTTTACGGTTAAAGGCGCGGCCTTCTCCGATCTGTTTTTTGTAAACACCCTGGGTATGGGCTTCGGCAGCGGCGCTATCGCATTTTTTGTTTTGCTGGTGGGCACCATTGCTTTTGGCATTTATTATACTATTAAACAATCGCAGCCCGCCATTATAGCTTCGGCGGTGTGCTTTATATTGGCGCTGGGTATCAGTACCGGCATTATTGGCGCAGTTATTGGCATAGGTATTTTGGCCTTGCTGGAGTACGGGATTAAAATTCGTGAAAAACGATTTGCCCTCAATAGCTTTTTTGTGTGCCTTTTATTTATCCTGTTTGGCTACAGCTCATTTGTGATGATAGTAGTGCGTGCCAAGGCCGACCCGAACCTGAATAACAGCGATCCGCAGGATGCTTTTGCACTCAACAGCTACTTAAACCGCGATCAGTACGGCGATACACCTTTATTATACGGCCAGTTTTTTGATTCTACCCCTACCGAGCAAACCGAAGGCGCCAAAATTTACCGCCGCGGCAAAACCCAGTACGAGGTTGCAGGCAAAAAGCTGACGACCGTTTATGATCGTAATACCATTTTCCCGCGTATGTTTAGCGATAAGGGCGGCCATGCGCAGTTTTACCGTGCATGGAGCAAACTGGCCGATGGCGAAAAACCTACATTTGCTACCAACCTGGGCTTTTTTGGCACCTGGCAGGTTAACCAGATGTATACCCGCTATTTCCTGTGGAATTTTGTTGGCCGTACCAATGATCTTGACGGCCAAACCAGCAACAGCGGCGCCGATGGCAACTGGATAAGCGGCTGGAATTTTAACAAGCCATTGCCTGCCGAGGTTACCCAAAGCAAAAGCTATAACCGGTTATTCTTTTTACCATTAATAATTGGACTAGTAGGCTTGTTCTTCCATTTTAAAAACGATCAGAAAAACGCAGGTGTGGTGTTGGTTCTATTCTTTTTTACCGGTTTAGCCATTGTACTTTACCTAAACCAGGACCCCTTACAGCCCCGCGAACGTGATTACGCCTACGCCGGATCGTTTTATGCCTTTGCCATTTGGATTGGGCTTGGTGTTATGGGCATAGCCGAACTTTTAAGAAAAGTAATTGATGCTAAAACCAGCGGAATTGTTGCAACCTTGGTTTGTTTATTAGCTGCTCCCGTTTTAATGGCCAGCCAGGAGTGGGACGACCATAACCGGTCGACCAAGCTTACACCGCATGATATGGCCTACAACTACCTGAATTCCTGCGCGCCAAATGCTATTTTGTTTACTTATGCCGATAATGACACCTACCCGCTTTGGTATATACAGGAAGTTGAAAATGTAAGGCCCGATGTACGCATCGTCAATTTAAGCTTGCTGGGTACCGATTGGTATATCCGGGGCATGAAACATAAGATGAATGAATCGGAGCCTTTGCCAATTACGATGCCCGACGATAAATTTAAAGCGGGCGTACGCGACGTGGTTTATTTAAGCGATAAAAACCTGCCGGGCTCAACCGAGTTAAAGGACGTTTTTGACTTTATTACTTCGGATGATAAAGCAACCATGGTTGAATATGGTAATGGCGATGTAGGCAACTACCTGCCAACCAAAAAATTCAAAATAACAGTTAATGCAGATGATGTAGTAAAAAACGGAACAGTGCCTGCCGCCCAAAAGGACCAGATAGCGCCAGAAATGGATTGGACATTTAACGGCAAGTACGTAACCAAGGATATTTTGGCCATGATGGATATTTTGGCCCACAATAACTGGAAAAGGCCAATTTACTTTGCTACCACCGTACCCGATGAAAACCTGATAGGCCTTGGCAAATACTTGTATAGCGAAGGTTTTGCAAACCGCCTGATGCCGTTAAAAGTGGATACCGCTGCAAACCCCGCCGATTTGATTAACACCCCGGTAATGTACCATAACATGATGACCCAATACAAATGGGGCAACATGAAAACAGCCAGCTATCTTGATCATGAATCAAACACCATGTTTTACCCACTTATTTCGAGGTTATACTCCAGCCTGGCCGATAACCTGTTAAAAGAAGGGAAACCCGACCTGGCTAAAAACGCGCTAAAGAAATACGACGAGGTAATGCCGGAAACCATCCCGAATACCGAGATAGCTATCCGTAAATATTACCTGATTGAAACCGCTTATCGCCTTGGCGAAACCCAGATGGCCAACAAACTGGCCAACCTGGTTGATGCCTACGTAACCAACCTGCTGGCCTATAATTTAACACTGCTGCAAAGCGGCGATACCACGTTGGAGAGCCGCGATATCCAATACTCGATGTCGATGCTAAATGGGTTGGTAGAATTTACCAAAACCTACAAACAGCCACAGCTACAAGCCAAATTTGACGCGCAGTTTAAGGATTACGAGAAAAAATTAGGCATGGGTACGGGGAAATAGAATTAAGAATTTAAATGGGCTGTCATGGTGAGCCCGTCGAACCATAGCGGGCAAAGGCCTCTCCGCGCGAGTCTTCGACAGGCTCAGACTGACAGGCCTCCCTTACCTTAAAGACCGAATACGTTAAAAATAGACGCTCTTGTAACAAAAAAGGGATTATACCAAAAAAAGCGGCAATTGCCGCTTTTTTTGGTATATGTTATTCAAGTCCGAAAACTATCCCTCGTTCACTACTCCCATCGAACAGAATTTTTCGATGCGTTCGTTAACCAGTTCGGTAACGTCTTTTTCTTTGAGGATTTTAAGATCTTTTAGTAATTGTTTTTTAAGCGTGGCAGCCATAGCTACGGGATCCTGGTGAGCACCGCCAAGGGGTTCTTTAATAACGCCGTCTATCAGTTTGTTTTTTAACATTTCTGTAGAAGTCAGCTTCAAAACTTCGGCAGCACGTTCTTTATTTTCCCAGGTTTTCCAAAGGATGGTTGAGCAATTTTCCGGCGAAATAACCGAATACCAGGAATTATCCAGCATCATTACTTTATCGCCAATACCTATACCTAATGCGCCACCTGATGCACCTTCGCCTATGATAACGCAGATGATAGGTACTTTAAGTATCGACATTTCTAACAGGTTACGGGCTATGGCTTCACCTTGTCCGCGTTCTTCGGCTTCCAGGCCGGGGAAAGCTCCGGGTGTGTCAATTAAGGTTACAACCGGTTTATTGAACTTCTCGGCCATTTTCATCAGCCTCAGGGCCTTGCGGTAGCCTTCGGGGTTAGCCATACCAAAGTTGCGGTACTGGCGCTCTTTGGTGTTACGGCCTTTTTGCTGGCCTATAAACATCACTGTTTGGCCATTTAATGTTCCAAAACCACCAATGATGGCTTTATCATCGCCAACTGTACGGTCGCCGTGCAATTCAATAAAATCATCGCACATCAGCTCAATATATTGCAAGGTATAAGGCCTTTCGGGGTGGCGGGAAATTTGTACCTTTTGCCAGCCGTTTAGGTTGCCGTATATTTCTTTTTTTGCACTTTCCAGTTTGGCTTCCAGTTCTGCAACTGTTGCCGACATATCCAGCTTGTTTTTATCTTCAACCTGCTTCACCTTTTCAATCTGCTGCATCAGTTCGGCAAGGGGTTTTTCAAAATCAAAAGTTATTTTCATACACTTTATTTGGGGCCGCTAAATTAAACAAAACCATCGGCAAATTTATCAATTATGATTTTGCAAAGTTTCCAGCTTTTTTATCTGGGCCGGCGATAGCAGTTTCCAGGTATTGTAACAGGCAACTAAAATGGCATCCCGCAGTTCGCCGTAGTACAAGCCCGAACGGTTTCCATAAAAAATGATGCTGCCTTCGTCGGTTCCTTTGCTTAGCAAATCATCCAGCTTCTTTTCATTGGTAACAATAAACCCACCCATTTCAATTCGTTTACGCTTCAGCTCTTTAGCTATAGCTTCAATCTTAGTAATTTGTATGGGGCTAAGGGCTGCCTCCTTTTTAAACTGTATAGCCACATCGGGCATTGGGTAATGGTTCAGCAACGCCACCGGCGGCATACCATAAATATCATCCCCTTTTAACAATGCCGAATACTGCACATCTGTTAAAGTTTTAACCGGCGATTTTTTCAAGGTGCTATCGGGCGTTTGTGCCACAATTCCGCTATATGTAAACAGCGTTATTATAAATACAGGTATTGTTTTTAGCATAGATGGTGCAGTTTATGAAAAATCCACAATAACTGGGCCATTGACCTTCTAATTTCTTAAATTGCAGCAGTAGTTATGAAATACGATACGCCCGATAATCAAACCGAAATCCTGCCTAATATCCTTGGTTTAAAGTCAGTCGAAAAAGTTTTCTTGTCGGAATTTAACGGCTTTTTTGAGGCCGAATTGATACTTACAGAGTCGCTAACTAAAAGGACAAAATTTAATATTAAGTATATTAACAACATCCATAAAATAGCCTTAGGACATTTATATACATTTGTCGGCAAATATCGCGATGTAAATCTATCTAAGGGAGGTTTTCCTTTTCCGGCAGCTCGCTTTCTTCATGAGAGTATGTTAATGTTCGAGCGCGATATTCTCGTTAAGTTACGCAATACTTATAATAACCAAACCGAATTGATTAAAGATATTGCCATTGTGCATGGTGAGTTGTTATTCATACATCCTTTCAGAGAAGGAAATGGGCGAACAGCTCGAATATTGGCTAATTTGATGGCAAGAAAACAAGGCTACAATGCCTTACAATTCGAAAAAATTAGCGAAAAAGAGTTTGAATTTTACGTAGCAGCAGTTCAACAATCAGCCGAAAAGAGATATGACAAGATGGAAGAATTTATCACATCTATTTTCCCTGCTTAGTCTCTACCCTCTTTAATGAGGCGGCAGCATCTTCTTCAGAGATATGAATTCCTTCAATTTTAAAAGAAGCAATCATCGACTTTAAAATTTCCTGACGTAAAGAAGCGCTGGGCTTTACTATCTTACCGATCTTCGATTTCATAATATAAAGATAAAAAAACATTTCACTAAAACGAAACGTTCCCGGCTTCCTATTCCACCTTTACCACCTTTGTTCGTGCCGAAATCCCGTTTTCATTAAAGGCCTCTATTTGGAAATAGTAAGGTAAATCCCTATCCATCCCGCTAAAATAAAATTCGTTTTTGCCGTACACTATCATGTTATTGTACAGTTTATCGGGCGCTATGCCAAAATAAATAGTGTAGCCGGTGGCGTTATCATTAGGTTTCCATTTAAGCCACGAGTTACGGCGCTCGCTATCGCCACGCAACACAATCAGGTTTTGAACGGTATCGGGTTTTGCGCCTGCTCCTTTACCAAACACCCGGAAGCCCGATAGCGCAAACTTTCCTGTTGGCATGTGCAGGTTTACCATTTTCAGGTAACGCGCCTTTGCGGGTGTTTTTAGTTCGATATAATCATGCGGTACATCTTTTTTGTTTTGGCTTTTGTCAATCAAAGGTTTCCATATTTTTCCATCTACGGATGAATAAACTATATACTGGTGATAAACACCCATTGATTTACCCATAAACGTGGCATCCTGGTCGGCATAGTTAATTTGCACCGCGTTGATGGTGCTTGTTTCGCCCAGGTCGGTTTTAAACCATTCGCCTTTGCTGGCAGTTTTGGCGCTCCAATAGGTTTTAATATCCTCGTCAACCGCGTTATTGGCGTAATAAGCGCCCAGGGTTGATGATACTTCTACCGGCTTATTATAGTTAAGTATCATCCAGCCGGTAAAGTTGCTTCGCAGGTGGTCTTCGGCACCGGTGGCCAAATATTGGGGATAATCGCCATAGGCGGTGTTGCAATACAGCGTTCCGTCTTTATCAAAACCGGCAGGCCAAAAGCCAATACGGCGTTCAAAGTTATTTTTCACCGAAATACCCATGGTGCTGATATGCCAGTAATTGCCAAACTTATCGGCCCAGGTTGCCCCATGCCCTGCTCCTTTTGCAAAGCCGCCGGGCTTGTACGAGAACGGATTGTGCTTTTGATAGGTGAACGGACCAAGCGGCTTATCGCCCACAAAAACGCCATCCCCATAGCCGCTTTGTTCGGTACCGGGGGCTCCAAACTGTAGGTAGTATTTACCGTTGTGCTTGTTCATCCAGGAGCCTTCAATAAAGGGCAGCAAAAACACGTTATCATTATGCTCGCCAAATCGTTCCCAGCCATGTTTCTCGGGATCCAGCTTAACCATTTCTTTTTTGGGGCCTATAGGTTCAAAAGTTTTCCTGTCAATCTCCTGCCCGTAAAGCGGCAGGGTGTTGCTCGATCCATGGTAAATGTAAACCCGGCCATCATCATCGGCAAACATACCAGGGTCCCAGGCGCCTACTTTAAAATAGTCTTTAGCAGCTTTCCAATCATCTTTGGTAGGGTTAGTACTCATCCACAGCGTAAAATCCTTATTATAGGTTGATCCTATTACCAGCAAGGTATCGCCTAAAACTAATGTTGCAGGCGCGCAAAGTTCATCGCCGGCAACCTGGTTGTAGGGACGTACAAATTTGCGGTATACAAAATTCCAGTTCAGCATATCATCACTCCACCAGTAACCAAACTGGTTTGTGCTGAACAGGTAATATTTACCTTTAAACAAGGCCATGGTTGGGTCGGCAGTGGCGCGGTGTTTGCCCCAGCTTGCAAAACTATCAAAGGGTGTGTAACCATAATCAAGGTTAAGGGGGTTGCAATAAGTTAACCTTTTGGTTTGCGCGCCTGCATCCCGCAGGAAAAAGCAAAGCAATAGTATCAGTAAAATACGGGCAGCTATCTTCATCATATATGCACTGGTTTATATAGGTAATAACAGGATGCTAATATCTGTTTTTAAACAACAATTAAAAGATGGCTTACTACTACATTTACTGCACAAAAGCGCCCGGTTTGGCTAAAAGCTTGCCTAAACCCGGCAACCAATGCTTAAAAGCGTAAACTTTTTATTATTGTGTGTTAAAAACACAATTAATTTGTAGATTCATGGCGTAAACCAATTTGTACCAAAATCCAGTTTTATGAAAAAGAGATTCCTGCTGCTTTTCATTGTGCAATTATTTTTTTGCGCCGCTTCATTTGCGCAATACCCCAAAATGAATAAGCTGCTTTACGGCGTAGCTTATTACGATGAATATATGCCTTACGAGCGCCTTGACAAAGACGTGCAGATGATGAAGGAGGCCGGCATAAACGTAGTACGAATTGCCGAAAGTACCTGGAGCACTGTTGAACCGCAGGATGGTGTTTTTGATTTTACCCATATAGACAGGGTGCTTGCCGCCATGCAAAAAGGTGGCATCAAAGTGATTGTCGGCACCCCCACTTATGCCATCCCAACTTGGATGGCCAAAAAACATCCCGAAATTTTAGCTATTACACCACAAGGCCAAAACCAATACGGACCAAGGCAAAATATGGATATTACCAATACCGATTTCAGGATGTATGCCGAGCGGGTGATCCGCAAGATAATGGAGCATGTGAAAGATAATCCCGCGGTTATTGGTTACCAGGTTGATAACGAAACCAAATCATACGGAACATCGGGCCCAAATGTGCAGGCGCTGTTTGTAAAATACATGCAAGCTAAATACAAAACGCTGGATGATATTAACCACATTTTTGGCCTGGATTACTGGAGCAACCGCATTAATGCATGGGAAGATTTCCCATCGATGAATAACACCATCAATGGCAGCCTTTCATCTGAGTTTGCCAAATTTCAGCGCCAGGTGGTTACGCAATACCTGGGCTGGCAGGCAGCCATTGTGCGGGAGTACAAACGTCCCGACCAATTTATCACCCAAAACTTCGACCTGGACTGGCGAGGCTCTTCTTTCGGTATCCAGCCCGAGGTTGACCATTTTGCGGCTGCCAAAGCTATGGATATTGCGGGGATAGACATCTATCACCCCAGCCAGGATAAGCTTACCGGCGCCGAGATTTCTTTTGGCGGCGATGTTACCCGATCGATGAAAGGTGGTAAAAACTATTTGACCATAGAAACCGAAGCGCAGGGATTTGCCCAATGGACGCCTTACCCCGGACAGCTGCGATTGCAGGCTTTTAGCCACCTGGCTTCGGGCGCCAATATGGTAGGCTACTGGCCATGGCACTCTATCCATAACTCAGCCGAAACCTATTGGAAAGGGTTATTAAGCCACGATTTTGAACCCAACCCGGTTTACAACGAAGCTAAAACCATCGGTAAGGATTTTGACCGGTTGAGCCCGAAACTCATCAATCTGAAAAAGAAAAACGATGTGGCTATACTATTCAGCAACGAGGCGCTTACCGGCTTTAAAGCTTTTGGGTTTGGATGGGGAGTACGCACCGGCTACAACGAGGTACTACGCCAGCTGTACGATGGCCTATACCACATGAACGTAGGCTGCGATTTTGTTGACCCCACCAGCCTGAACATAGAAAACTATAAGCTACTGGTAGTACCGGTTTTATATGCAGCACCCGATAGTTTGTTACAACGACTTAACCGCTACGTAAAAAATGGCGGGCACATCATCTACACCTTTAAAAGCGGCTTCAGCGACGAAAATGTTAAAGTGCGCACAACCCACCAACCCGGCATAATAAACGAAGCATTAGGAATTTACTATAGCCAATTTACGGTGCCCGAAAACGTGGGTTTAAAAGGTGATGATTTTAACCTGAAACCGGAAGATAAAAAGCTTAATACGTGGATGGAACTCATCACCTCTACCACTGCAAAGGTACTGGCCTATTATGACCACCCGGTTTGGGGCAAATACGCGGCTATTACCGAAAACACATACGGCAAAGGCCTGGCAACTTACATTGGCTGCGTTACAACAAGCGCAGTTACCGATAAAGTATTGGCCGACGCTGTTAAAAAAGCCGGTCTTTGGGGTACCGATCAGCAATTGGCTTTCCCGGTAATTACCAAGTATGGCGTAAACCAGGCCGGTAAAACGGTACATTATTATTTTAATTACTCGGATAAGGAAGTAAACTTTATATATCCTTATGGGAATGGGAAAGAGTTATTTTCGGGAAACAGCGTGAACAGTAACTCTGCTATGCAGTTAGAGCCGTGGGGGATTAAAATTGTGGAGGTGAATTGAGGGTAATTTTGTCTGAACCTGGATTAAACAGATTCTCCAGATTTTTCGAATTTTGATTTGACGAGACGACAACACCAAGCAAAAAACTTACGAAGTTTTAAAAACTTCGTAAGTTTAAATTAGAGAGCAATGGGCTTTAGAAATTAAAAATCCCCCCCTTCAGGGGGAGATTTAGAGGGGGCTACACCGCCCTCTTCAGCGTAAAGGCAAACCTGCTGCCTGCCCCTATCTCGCTATCAACCACAATATGGCCGCTTTGGGCTTCAATAAAATCTTTGGCAATGGCAAGGCCAAGGCCGGTGCCGGTTTGGTCGGCGGTGGCGTTGGGTACTTTAAAGTAGCGCTCAAATAACCGCGACAAGTATTGCTCTTCTATCCCTTTACCATGATCTTTTACCGAAAATTCAATCTCGTCATTCTTATGTTTTTTAACGGTTAGCTCCACAACTGATTTTTCGTGGCTGTATTTTATGGCGTTTGATAACAGGTTGATAAGTACCCAGGTAGTTTTATCCAGGTCGGCATGTACCTCGGGCAGGGTATCGTCGCATTTTACTTTGATATTTACATGCTTTTGATCGGCAGTAAACTTAATGGCCTTTACCGCATAATCAACAATGTTACGGGGATGTGTGCTGCCAAAGTTAAGCTGTAGTTTACCGGTTTCTACCTGTGCCATATCCAGCAATTCGCCGGTTATTTGCAGCAGGCGACGGGCATCATCATCAATATTTTCCAGCAGCTGCCTTTGCTCGGTGTTTACATTGCCTATGCGATCATCCTCCAGCAATTTCAGGCTCATTTTTATGGATGATATGGGCGTTTTCAATTCATGCGATATGGTAGCAATAAAATTGGTTTTGGCTTCATCCAGCTGCTGGTACTCGGTAATATTTTTAAGGATAATTACCTTACCTATCACTTTACTTTTGCTGCTCACAGATAATGAATCCCGGCTGTAAAAACTTTCGCGGTTATCGGCAAAAATCTTTAGGCGCGGCTGTTCATTAATTAACAGGTTGCGCAGCAGGTCGTTTTCAAGCGCTATGTCTGGCGCGTACCGACCGGTAAGCTGTTCGGTGGTCATACCTATCAGGTTACATGCTACTTCGTTGGCAAATATGATAAACTGCTTTTCGTCTAAACCAATAATAGCATCGTGCATGGTATTAATAATAGTCTCTATCCGTTTTTTTTCAAACAGGATGCTGGCCAGGTTACTGTTCTCGTACTCATCCAGTTTCCGGGTCATATTATTAAAAGCCTGCCCCAATTCGCCAAACTCGTCATCGGAGTGAAAGTCTATCTGCTGGTGGTAATTACGGTTTGATACTTCTTTTATCCTTGCTGTTAATTCCTTTAAAGGATCGGCTATATAACCCGGAAAATTTACAGCGAAAGTGAATGCGATGGTGAACAATAAAAAGGCGCTCACGGCCACCAGCACATTTGCCCTGCTTGCCGTATCGGCAGCTATGGCATTTTTGCGGGAAATAGCATCCATGTTTAAATGCATAATACTATAAATAAGCCGGCGGGCATGGCTCCTTAAAGGCAGTTGCTCAACTATATTGTTATTATGCTGCTTTATTTGCGTGTAAACAAGTGTTAATGAATCTGTTAATTCCTGCTCGCCTTTTTCTGTAACATTATGCTGCTGTAGTTTAAGGTTATTGTCGATAACCGCTATTTGTTTTAGCGAAAGCGTCTTATCATTTGCGTCGATAGCGTCCTGCATGTTTTGGGTAAACTGCAGGGTTTTATAATTATCCTTAAGTATTGCCCCGGCATCGGCCGACAGGCGATTAAGGAAGTAAACAGATAACCCGCAGCAGGTGAGCGCCAGTACAAACAAGAAACCGATGCCTGTACGGAGTTTATTTTTAATAGTCATGGTTATGATAGTATTACAAGGTCTATATCAGTTTTTGACATTTTATTTAACAATTGGGTAAACACCGCCGTTTTCATAATAACCTGGTAAAATTTAAAGCGTGGCTTACCCAGGCAAATAGTTGTAATGTCGTATTTTTCGGCCGTTTCCCAAATGGTTTGAGCTATGCGGTCGCTTTTCACTTTAATCACTTCGCCGCCCAGTTGTGTTGCCAGTTTCATATTATTAATGAGGTGGCGCTGCGATGCAAGGTTTATTTTATCGCTGCTTTCTCTTGATGTTTGCACATACAAAACAAAAAATTTAGAGCGGTAATATGATGACAACCTTGCCGTTTTACGAATAATTATTTTGGCCGATTCGTCATTGGTACTAATGCAGGCCAAAAAAAGCTCGGGCCGTAGTTTAATGGTCTTGGGTATCTCAATATCTATCTTCCGCTCTACCTGGTGGGCTACTTCGCGCAGGGCCAGTTCGCGCAGCTGTAAAATTCTATCGGCCTGGAAAAAGTTATTGAGCGCCATAGGCACTTTTTTCTCATCGTATATTTTGCCTTCCTTTAAGCGGTCTATCAGTTCATCGGCTGTAAGGTCGATGTTTACTACCTCGTCTGCCAGTTGCAAAACCTTATCGGGTATACGCTCGTTTATTTTGGCCCCGGTTATGCGCTCCACCTCTTCGTTCAGGCTTTCCATATGCTGGATGTTTACCGCGCTGATCACATTGATACCGGCGTTTAATATCTCCAGCACATCCTGCCAGCGTTTTTCGTTGCTGCTGCCTTCAATATTAGTATGGGCCAGTTCATCAACCAAAACCACCTCGGGGCGCAGGCTAATGATGGCTTTCAAATCCATCTCCTCCAGTTCTTTACCCTTGTAAAACAGTTTGCGGCGGGGTATTACCGGCAAACCCTCCAACTGAGCAACGGTTTCTTTGCGGTTATGGGTTTCAATGTAGCCAATTTTAACGTCGATGCCGTTACGCATCAAAGCCTGGGCTTCCTGCAGCATGCGGAAGGTTTTACCCACGCCTGCGCTCATGCCTATGTAAACCTTGAATTTCCCGCGCCTTGATTTTTTTATCAGTTCCAGGAAATGCTCAACCGATTTTTCTTTTTCGTCGCTCATAAGTCCCAAGCCCCCTCTAAATCTCCCCCTGAAGGGGGAGACTTTAAAAATTAATTTATCTAATACTTATTACCATTATGTTTAAACCCGCACAAATTCCATTTTTGGTTTACAACCAAGGTTTGAAACCCACTCAAATCAAAAGTCTCCCCCTGAAGGGGGAGATTTAGAGGGGGCATAAAAGGGAGAGCCCTCGCGGCCCCCCTTTTAAGGTATGAATGTTTCTCAAACTAACATATAATTAAACCAAAATTAACTATACAACCATCCATACATATCTTGAGCCCCACCTAAATCCTCCTCTAAAGGGGAGGACTTGAGAAAAAACTGCAATCCAAAGTCTCCCCATTCAGGGGGAGATTTAGAGGGGGCTTAAAAAGCGTACACCGCTGCCAGCACAAATTGCGAGGCCGTTTTAGTGGGGTCGCCCGAGTGATTTTTAAACGCGTTTGCCGATCCGTTATCAACCCTAAACTCGGGTATCAATGCCAGCGGACCAGCCTTAATATTTGCAGTAAAAGTTACAGCCGTTACGTTTTCGCCAGGTGCCGGAGCAGCTGTCGAGCTATAGGTACCGGTTTTTGTTTTAAAGTACTCGCCCCTAAGGCCTAAGGTTACATCTTTAGAAACTGCGTATTGCGGATATAATGCCACCCCGGTAAAACCACCTGTTACACCGCTGTTAGCTTTATAGTCAGCGGCGTTTAAGCCTAATTTAAATGCATCTGTTATTTGGTAGGCCGTGGTCAAATCAAATTCTGTTCCCTGCAAACCTCCAGTAATAACATTTAGATAAGCAGTCCACCCCTTTACCGGGATAACCATCAGCTGCGCGCCAAAATTGTTAACCCTTTTGGTAGCCTGGTAGGCATTCCAGTTATCGTTAAATGCCCCAACCATCAGGCTTATTTTATCGGTAAAAGCATAAGTAGCTTTTACACCGGCATTTTGGAACGGACCGTTAGTGAACAGGTATGATGTGGAATAATTAAAATTACCAATAGGGCTTATCACTTCATACCCTATAAATGTTGCCATATAGCCGCCGGTAAGCGTCAGTTTAGTTGTTACATCATAAGATACATACAAATTTTGAATATGATATGAATCGCCGCTGGTACCGTTGGGTATAGATTGTACCTGCCCTCTCGGGCCAAAAGACATTTCGCCTAAAAAGGCAGCTTTACCAACTTTCTTTTTAATCCCCAGGTCTATCATCCCAATCGAAACCGAATTTTGATCGGTAGCAAAACTGGTTGGGATCTGGCTGCCTTTATTGGCAAAATCGTATTTATAATAAGTATCAACCGAGCCAAAAATTACCAATGGCGCATCGGATGTTGTTTTAACAGTGTCCTGGGCTTTGGTTATCAAAGCGCTTAATAGTAAAAATGCAGGTATTAATATGAAGGTCTTTTTCATGTATGTATAAAAATCATTTACTTTTTCAGTTCCCCTCTCGAGAGGGGACGCGTTGGGATTGTGCGGCAGCAGGGGTGTGTTATGCCATTTCGCGGGTTAAACACCCCCCTCCCCACTCTCAAGAGGGGAATCGCACCTGGCCCCGCTTTTTTTAACTACTTAATTCAAAAACTTCCCCCTTCAGGGGGAGATTTAGAGGGGGCTTTTTATTTCTTTAGTTCATCTAAAGCCACATTCAACTTCAGCACATTTACTTTTGATGGGCCAAATACGCCAAATAATGGCTTTTCGGTATGCTCGTCAACCAGTTTGGTTACAACATCGGCAGATAAGCCACGTACTTTGGCAACACGGGCTACCTGTACCTTTGCGCCTGCAGGCGAAAGATCAGGATCTATCCCGCTACCTGATGCGGTAACCAGTTCGGCAGGGATCTGGGCGCGGGTTACACCAGGATTGTGCTTTAAAAAATCCTGGATGCGGCCTTCTACCTGTTTCAAATAATCGGGGTTCGAGGGGCCTTTGTTTGAACCTCCCGAACCGGCAGCATTATAATCAACTGCAGATGGACGGCTCCAGAAGTATTCGTCTTTAGTGAATTTTTGACCCTCGTTGGCATAACCAACCACACGGCCTTTATATGTTACAGTTTCCCCATCGCCATGACCGGGAGTTAATTTGCCCACACCGGCTATAGCTAATGGATAGATACCGGCTGTAATTACTATCAGGATGATAGTTAACTTGATTGATGGCAACAAATATGTTTTCATTTTCTTTTCTTTTTAGATATGAGATTTGAGATATAAGAGGTGAGATTTCTCTGGATACGGATTTGAAGCTCGTCTCAAATCTCATATCTAAAATCTCACATCTGAATTATATAAATACGCCTACGGCAAGGTCAATTAATTTAATACCTATAAATGGTATCAGTATACCACCAAGGCCATAAATCAACAGGTTACGGCGTAACAACGCGCTGGCACCTATCGGTTTATACTCCACACCACGTAAGGCCAATGGTATCAGCAGCGGGATAATGATGGCGTTAAATATTACTGCCGATAATATGGCCGATTCGGGGCTGTGCAATGCCATGATATTCAGCGCCCTTAATGATGGTATAGATACCATAAATAAGGCCGGAACAATAGCAAAATACTTGGCTACGTCATTCGCTATTGAGAAGGTGGTAAGCGTACCGCGGGTCATCAGCAATTGTTTACCAATTTCCACAATCTCAATCAGCTTGGTTGGGTCGTTATCCAAATCAACCATATTACCGGCTTCTTTGGCAGCCTGGGTACCGCTGTTCATGGCTACACCAACATCGGCCTGGGCCAAGGCTGGGGCATCGTTTGTACCGTCGCCCATCATGGCTACCAGCTTGCCGCCTTGTTGTTCTTTTTTAATGTAGTTCATTTTATCCTCGGGTTTAGCCTCGGCAATAAAATCATCCACACCTGCTTTCTCAGCAATAAATTTGGCTGTTAAAGGGTTATCACCGGTAACCATTACTGTTTTAACGCCCATTTTACGTAAGCGGTCAAAACGTTCGGCAATGCCGGGTTTAATAATATCCTGTAATTCAATTACACCCATTATCTCCTCGTTTTGTGATACTACCAGCGGTGTACCACCATTTGACGAGATCTTTTTAACGTTATCCTCAACCTCGGTAGGGAAGGGGTGACCGGCCTTTAAGGCAATGTTACGGATGGAATCAAAAGCACCTTTACGGATGCGTAAACCATCGGGCGTATCCAAACCGCTTGAGCGGGTTTCGGCGGTAAATTTGATAAATACCGAATTGGCAGGGGCAACCACTTTAGGTAAGGTTTTATCCTCGTTGGCAAGTTCCACTATCGATTTACCTTCGGGGGTTTCGTCGGCCAGTGAGCTTAATACGCATGCGGCTACAAAGCTGACGTTGCTAACACCTGTGGCAGGATAAAAATTGGTTGCCTTACGGTTACCAATAGTGATGGTACCTGTTTTATCTAATAACAAGGTATCCAAATCACCTGCAGTTTCAACCGCTTTACCGCTTTTGGTTATCACGTTTGCGCGTAATGCCCTATCCATCCCGGCAATACCGATGGCCGATAACAGGCCACCGATAGTGGTTGGGATAAGACAAACAAATAGTGAGATGAATGCAGCTATTGTTATTGGGGTATTTGAATAATCGCCAAATGGTTTCAGGGTAACGCACACGATAACAAATATGAGCGTAAAGCCTGCAAGCAGGATAGTTAAAGCTATCTCGTTTGGTGTTTTCTGGCGCGATGCACCTTCAACCAACGCAATCATCTTATCCAAAAAGCTTTCGCCGGGCTGGGTGGTTACCATAACCTTTATCTTATCAGATAATACTTTGGTACCGCCTGTTACTGATGATTTATCACCGCCAGATTCGCGGATAACCGGGGCAGATTCGCCGGTAATGGCCGATTCATCAATGGTAGCAATACCTTCAATGATCTCGCCATCGGTAGGGATGTTATCGCCGGTTTCGCAGATAAACACATCGCCTTTTTTTAACTGGCTCGACATTACCATAGTTTCTTTACCGTTAACCAGTAAGCGGGCAGGAGTTTCCTCGCGGGTTTTGCGCAAGCTTTCGGCCTGGGCTTTACCACGTGCTTCGGCAATAGCCTCGGCAAAGTTGGCAAACAATACCGTTAACAACAGCACCAAAAACACGGTGAAGTTATAGGCAAAGCTGCCCTGGCCTTTATTTGCAAAGGAAAATATGGTTACTATAAGCATTACTGCCGTTCCTATTTCAACGGTAAACATAACCGGGTTACGGAACAGTATGCGTGGGTTTAGTTTGATGAACGACTGTTTAAAAGCCTCCTTCATCTGATCGCCCTGGAATAATGTATTTGAGGTTTTCATGATTATAAAATTTAAAAGCCCCCTCTAAATCTCCCCCTGAAGGGGGAGACTTTTGATTTGCATGACTTTTGATTGTTGCTTTATTACTTAATTTTTAAGTCCTCCCCTCCAGGGGAGGATTTAGGTGGGGCTTATCTAAGTGAAAAATGTTCAGCAATTGGACCTAAAGCCAGTGCAGGGAAGAATGACAGAGCAGCGATAATTACAATCACCGCGAAGATCATCAACCCAAAAGTTGAGGTATCGCTTTTAAGTGTTCCGGCAGATTCAGGAATGAATTTTTTATTGGCCAGTAAACCTGCAATGGCCAGCGGACCAATAATTGGTAAAAACCTACCTAAAATCATTACTATACCGGTACTAACGTTCCAGAAGATGTTACCATCGCCCAAACCCTCAAAGCCCGAACCGTTGTTGGCGGCTGCTGAAGAATACTCATACAGCATTTCAGAAAAACCATGGTTGCCCGGGTTATTTAACCATGTTGATGGTTTTACTGCCCAATCGGCTCCAGGCATATGCACCACCACGTATGATGATACGGCTAAGCCTACCAATATGATAAATGGGTGTAATAAAGCAATCAGCGAAGCTATCTTCATTTCCCGGGCTTCAATTTTGCGGCCCAGGAACTCTGGTGTCCGCCCAACCATCAGGCCCGATATAAATACCGCAATGATGATAAAGATGTAAAAGTTAAGGAAACCAACACCCACGCCGCCATAAAAGCAGTTAACCATCATACCCAGCAATTGCATACAACCTGATAAAGGCATGCCACTATCATGCATCGAGTTTACCGAACCTGTTGATGTAATGGTGGTCATTATACTCCAGTAAGCGGAGTTGGCAGGCCCAAACCTTACTTCTTTGCCTTCCATAGCGCCGGTAGGCTGGCTAACACCCATGTGGGCTATAGCGGGGTTACCATTTAGTTCGGCATTAATGGTTGGTATCATCAGCATGAGCATCCCCAGCGTCATCACCCCAAAAATTACGTAAGCAAATTTCTTTTTATTAAGGTAAAAGCCCAGTGCAAACACCAACCCAATAGGAATAATAAGCTGTGCAACCAACTCAACTGTGTTGGTTAAATAGTTAGGATTTTCGATAGGGTGTGCCGAGTTTGCACCAAACCAGCCACCACCGTTTGTACCCAGGTGTTTAATAGCTACCATAGCAGCAACCGGCCCGCGGGATACATGAACGGTATCGCCCTGCATGCTGATGAATGTATCTTTACCTGCATAGCTGGTAGTCATGCCGTTAAAAGCGAAGATGATAGCTATTACAAATGATATAGGCAATAATATACGGGTAATTGATTTTACAAAGTAATCCCAAAAATTACCCAGTTTATCGGTCACCTTATCTTTCAATCCCTTGTAAAGCACAATCAGCGCTGCAATACCGGTAGCGGCCGATACAAAGTGCAGGAACATAAACACAAAATGCTGTGTAAAGTAAGTGGCGCCGCTTTCGCCCGAGTAGTGCTGTAAGTTACAGTTTACCAAAAAGCTGATGGCCGTGTTAAAAGCCGTATCGGGCGACTGGCCGGGATTTGCATCCGGGTTAAGCGGCAGGTGGCCTTGTGCCATTAAACAAACAAATGCATAAATAAGCCACACACTATTGATAGTAAGCAGGGCAAATAAATGCTGTTTCCAATTCATCTCCTTTTTGGCATCAATGCCACTGAAACGAAAAATGAAACGTTCAAGCGGGGCTAAAAAGTCGAGCCAGGTTTTCTCGCCCTTAAAAATGCGGGCAATGTAACGGCCCAGGGGGATGGCTATTGCCAGCGTGAGCAGGTAGGTAAAAATTACACCTGAAATTTCAGTGTTCATGGGTTTAATAGTTTAAAAATTTTCGGGTTTAAGCAGCACATACACCATGTATACAAACACAGCCACTGCTACAATGAATAATGCGATCATGATGATTAAATGTTTTCGAAGTAATTAACTGATTTGAAGAAGATCCAGAATATGGCTATGAAGGTGGCCACATAAATAACAATCTGTAAAATATCCATATTATTAGTTTTTTGCAGGAGGGTTTACCAAGCAGGTGCCAATTATTGGCACAAGAAATCAAACAATTGAATTACAGTCAATTAGCATTAAGAAGTTATAAAAAACGAGTTTAATTGATGAAAATAGCCTATCATTTTGATAGTTGATTATCAATGTGGGAGCGGAAATAAAAAGTTATGTCATTGCGAGCGCAGCGCGGCAACCTCGTAGCCACCCCAGGCGGATTTACATAGCAACGAGATTGCTTCGTACCCTATAATGACATGTTTGTAACATATTGATTTTTAATGGTTGCTTTTTGTAGAGACGCATCACATGCGTCTCCCACATGCAAATCCGAAACCGGTCTGGCGGCAGACGCATGTGATGCGTCTCTACAAGAATCCCGGTCGCAGCCATGTCATTACTTTTTTTTCAGCATAGGCTGATGGATACTCGCAATGGATATTGTACCCAACTATTCCCCCACCCGCCTGGTATAACCCAACTGCAAACCCCACCACTCCCTCCACCCCAAAAATATTTTCAAAAAAAATTGCGCAATCAATCAATTGCATTTATATTTGCAATCAATCAGTTGCAAATTATATGAGACGCGATATTTATCAAGCCATTGCCGACCCCACCCGCCGGGCTATTTTAACCTTGCTGGTAACAGGCGCCATGACACCCAATGCCATTGCCGAACACTTTGACAGCAGCAGGCAGGCGGTATCAAAACACATACAAATATTAACCGAGTGCGGCGCGTTAAAACAGGAACAACAGGGTCGCGAAATTTACTACCATTTAGAACTTAACAAGATGAAAGAAGTGGACCAATGGATTGAAGCCTTCCGCAACATGTGGACAGACCGTTTTAACCAATTAGATAATTTATTAGATACCCTTTAAAAACAAACATCATGATCTCTTTTGAAAAAGATTTAGCAAAAAAACAATTGCACGTTGTGCGTGAATTTAAAGCACCCATAGCAAAAGTATGGAGCGCCTGGACCCAGGCCGACCTGCTGGACAAATGGTGGGGACCAAGGCCGTGGAACGCCGTAACCAAAACAATGGATTTTAAACCGGGCGGCCAATGGCTATACTCCATGGTAGGCCCTGCCGGTGAGGTACATTGGAGTAATACAAATTTCATCAGCGTGGGTACCAATACCTTTGAAGCCACCTCCTTTTTCAGCGACGAAAATGGCGTACCGGCCCCGGGCTTCTCGGCATCCACCTGGCACGTAGCCATGAAACAGGAAGGCGAAAAAACAATTGTTAATGTAACCCTCACCTTCCAATCCGAAGCAGACCTGGAGCAATTGGTAGCTATGGGCTTCCAGGGCGGCTTTACTATCGGCCTTAACCAACTGGAAGAATTGTTGGGGTAGTTGGTTGATTGAGTTGATTGAGTTGGACTGGGTTGATTAAGTCCCAGTCAATTATTTAAAACGGTCCGTTCATGGCTTTTTGCGAAGTCAGGAACGGGCCGTTGTTATGTTAATTTTTTTTGTCTGAACCTTGATTTTTAGGATTAAAGGATAGCTGGGGACTTACCTGAATGAAGCTGTCTTGATTCTTGATTCTTTTCCTGGTGTTGCCTGCGGCTCACGCTTTCCGCTTATACTGCACGGACCTTAAGTGCTGGGCCGGTATCCGCTGCAATAGCTAACGCGGGGTGGGTTAATTGAAATTATAAGTCTATGATAATATCTTGGCTTGCATACTACATAGAAAACACCCGGCGTTGAATATATTTGAGGTAAGATCGTGAAAACCACTTGTAACAAAAAACAAAACCACTTGTAACAAAAAAAAAGTTATCGCAACTTATTAAAGGTTATCAATAGACTTACAAATGGCACTTTCTAGACTAAAATGCCAATTGGTTTTGACCACCCAACTAATATATTTCTGAATTTTATGCAAATAGATTCTTTTTACAAGCCATTAAAAATCAACCAATTAAACCTTAAATAGCTTTTTAAATAAAATGTAAAATAGCCGCATTTAGTGAAAAAATTTACAAGTCGTTTTTTTCCAGAGACTTATTTCAGCTATAATTAATCATAAAAAAAGTTACAAATGGATTTTTCCTTTCTAGGAAATGATTGCGTCCATTGCAACCTACGATCTTAAGTAATTATTTCACAGTGATGGCATATACCTTAGCCGGATATATGGGGTTGTTGAGGTAATACGGCGTTCCGTTTTTCCAAATCGTAGCTATGCATCCGCTGTCCGAATTATCGATCAGCGCATAGCCACTTACGCTCACATAGCCGCCCACATATACGTCATTACCGACTACAGAAATTGAATTTGCCTCGGCATCGGTACTGCCGTTGGTGAGGGATACCGGTACGCCGTTTTTCCAGTATTTGGCTATCTTGCGCGATCCGTTGCTCTCGTAACCTGCAGCGTAAACATCGTTCCCGACAACAAATACCGATTTCACATCGGCATCATGAGCGCCATCGGTAAGCGCGGCGCTGACGCCGTTTTTCCAGATATAGGCAGTCGAAACGCCATATAGTTCACTCCAGGCGACATAGATATCATTCCCGGAAATGAAAATGGAATTTGCGGTGGAGTATCCATCCGGATGCATTGGTGTTATGGTTTCCATTTTCCCGTTTTTCCAATAACACGGCCAGTTAAATGCCACATAATCAGATGGCTGTAATCCGGTATAGCAACCAACCATATACACATTGCCGCCGGATGTGGCTATGCTGTTGGCAGCGCCCCACGGGCCGGGCTGCGACAGGTAGGTGCAAGCACCATTCTTCCAGTAGCAGGCCACATACTGCGAATTATATACATCAACCGCCCGGAAGCCTGCAACATATACATCGCTTCCATTAACAGCGATGGCATTACCCGTGCTCCAGTTCGATCCTTCATACAATACCGTTTCAGCATTGTTTTTCCAGTAACGCGCGGTTTCGATAGCACCGCTGTTATAGTTCCAACCGGCAACATATATATCGGTATCCATTACGGCAATGCCTAGGCCCTCACCAAAAGCCTGGTACCCGTCGACATAGTGCCCGTTGCTATTCTTCCAGATCATGATGAGCGAATTACTGTTTGCCTTTGTACGCTGGTACCCGGTTGCATAAATAGTATGCGGAAAGTGAAAATCGGGCCCGATGGCAAAGCCCTTGCTGCTTGCAACCCTTACCGGTCCCGACATGGCGTTTTGAGGGACAGCAAAGGTAAGCGAAGTTGCCGTGGCCGATTTTACCACACCCGGTACACTGTTAACCATTACCGTATCGCCAGCAATCACCGTATCGAAATTTGTACCCGTAACGGTAACAATAGTGCCGCCATCACCGGTAGCCGGACTAATACCCGTAATAGTAGGCGCACCCAGCACTGTGGTGGGCGGCGCTACGATGGCCGGTTGCTCCGACTGTTTCTGGCAGGATGATAAAATTATACCAGTGGCAAGACTTAATAATATAAACTTACCTGTGATTTTATTGATGAACTGTGTCAATGCTATTGGTTTATCATCAATAAAGATAGTGATATATTGATTATTAAATAACCATAGTTAATAAGACGGCTTACGCAAATTCAAAAAAAGTTATGTCCCTGTAACCGAACTTTCTTGCTACCGCGAGGTTAGCGATGGCGTACCTCGTGGGCAAAAATGGTCGGCTTTCAGCTTACAAGTTCAGCTGAAAGCTGAAACCACGTTTTACCACGAGTTTAAAACTCGCGGCGGCGGCGGACTTACTGACTATTAATATCAAACTACCGTCATTGCGAGTGAGCACCAGCCAGGCTGGAAAAAACAGTGATGACATGGTGCAAATGTAGCTGTTGTGGACCCGATAAATTTTGCGGAGCCCTTTAAAAAAGCGGTGGAAATGTGCGATTCCCCTCTCGAGAGGGGCGGAGGGGTGTGTTATGCACGCGCAATGAAACGTGGAAAAACACACCCCTGCCAACGCGCTTTCCACCGCGCCCCCTCTCGAGAGGGGAATAAAAAACATTTGATAATCAATAGCTTACGATTATGTCATTATAAGGTACGAAGCAATCCCCTACATGCTAAGTCCCAAATAGTTCGGGATTGCTTCGTACCTCAATGACGGTGGTTTAGGGCATTGGTTTGACTATATTCACTGCACGTCATTACTGTTTCTCCCCGGCAGCGGCGGTTGGCGGCAGGCGCAATATCCCCTCATCTTGTCACACAACACATTGTCCAAACGTCTTCAAATAAATCGTTACTTTACATGATGAAATTATTACTTAAGCTTAGTTTCTTTTTTGTTGCCGTGTTGATGGGAAGCCATGCCCAAGCCCAAACCCCGATAGACACATTGGAATTTTTACCCGTTGGCGGAATTAAACAGGTCGTTAAAATTGAAGGCGCCGACCGCTCGAAACCACTGTTCCTGTTTATCACCGGCGGCCCCGGCTCGGAGGGTATATATGATGAAAATAAAGCTTACCTGGGCGAGTTAAAAAAATATTTTACCGTAGTGGCCTGGGACCAACGCAACTGCGGACAAACATTAAAACTTAACCCCTCGCCCGTTAAATTAACCGTTGCCCTGTTTGAAAACGATACCCAGGAATTGGTTTTGGCTTTGCTGAAGCAGTTTCATCAGCAAAAGCTTTTTTTAATGGGTTGGTCTTGGGGAACGGTGTTAGGGTTTTACATGGCCGATAAACATCCCGGGCAGCTGTATGCCTATATGACCGTTAGCCCTGCCGTTAATCAATGGGAAAGCGAACGGATCGCTTTAAACGAACTGAAGCAAAAGGCAAAAGCACAAAAAAATAAAAAGGCGATTACTGAGCTGGAAAAAGTGAAGATCCCATTTAAAAACGGTGAGCAGAACTATTATGACAGAAAATGGCTTTCGCTCCTGAACGGCGAGGACATTGGCGACACTACGGAATTTAAAAAGTATTTTACAGAAAACGGCGAGATGATAGCGCTTTTTAAGGAGGCCAATTTTATTAACTTAACAGCTTCCCTGCCTAAAGTCAATTGCCCGGTTTACTTTTTTGTCGGCCGAAACGACCATCAAACCAATTACGCTATTTCGGAAAAGTACTACAAGCAGTTGATAGCCCCTAAAAAAGATCTTTTCTGGTTTGAAAAATCCGGCCATTTGATCCCGGTAACCGAACCCCGGCTAATGCAGGAAGTTGTGATAAAGAAGATTTTACCACAGACTACAATCCTTAATTAAAGCGCAATTGTTCAATCATTGAACCGGACTAATAAAACAATAAATGGAGATTTTGATACAAAACACCCGGCAAACTGATGTACCCGGTATTTTTGCGCTCTACGATGATGCCATCGCCTACCAGAAAAAAGTAGGAAATAACCACTGGCTGGGCTTTGAGCCGGCACTTATCGCGCAGGAGATTGCTGAAGACAGGCATTACACAATACTGGCGGACGATACAATCGTTGCCACCTTTTGCGTTACCTTCAGCGATCCGCTTATTTGGAAAGACTTAAACAACACCGCTGCAATTTATATCCACCGCATAGCCACAAGTCAGGCTTTTCGCGGCCACAACCTGCTTAAACATATTATCAACTGGGCCTTTAGCTTTTGCAAAGAACCATTCCCTAACCTACGTGCGGTTAGATACAGGTGCCGGTAACGGCCGGCTAATTAACTATTATATCAAAAACGGGTTCACTTTGCTTGGCAATACAACCGTCGATTTTGAGCCCGGGCTTCCGGCGCATTACAAAGACGGAGTTTTCGCACTTCTACAGATGCCTGTTGGTTAACTTGCCTGAGGTTTATATCAATAAACCTTATAATCGCATATTTAAAGTCGGTGGCAACCAGGATAATACCCGTCATTGTGAGTACGAAGCAATGACGGGTGGTTTGGAGCACTTGTTTGACTATATCCATCGCACTTCATTACTGTTTTTTTGGGCACAGTTGGTGGCGCGTTGGCAGGGGTATGTTTTTCCGCGTTTCATTGCGCGTACATCCCCCCTCCGTCCTTCTCAAGAGGGGATTCGCACGGTCCCGCCGCTTTTTATGCAAGAATTTCCGTTACAGCTGCATGATTAAAATTTTCTTAAAAAATTAATCCCAATTGTATCACCGCCACCTATTTAAGCGTAATAGTTAATATGAAAACAAAACTTACCCTTATCAAAATTTTAAGCCTTTTAACGGCTGTTTTAGCATTTACTTTTTCTGCCTGTAAAAAGGATGCAAGCGGCACCGTTAATATTACAGGAAAATGGGCTATCCTGCAATTCCAGGGAATTCAACAATACGAATTTAAAAATGGCAACCAATTTCAATACGATATTATAGCCACAGATTCGGTTACCAAAAAAATAATAGGATACCGCTTCAGAGTTACAGGGAAATACACTGTCAAAAATGATTCGTTAATTATGTTTGACCAGGTAAATTATTCAAACTCAAAAAACAATTATGGCCCCGTAACCGAACTTATACCCGTTGACGGCTCCAAAACCGCTGCTTACGGCGTGTCGCTCAACGGCCAGAAAAATAAACTTTCACTTTACTTTACCTGCCCGTTTAACGCCGATTGTGTTCCCTCGCCTATGGTTTTTAATAAGCAGTAGGGTATACCGGACGCTCTATGCCTTGACTATTCGGCTGAACCATATTTTACTATGAGTTTGAAACTCGAGGCAGCTGGGAATTTATAATTCCGTTTGTTAGCGCTTTATCGGTAGATCATTAAGATAAACCATAAATTTACGCTCATTATTTCATAGTGAAAATGAACATAGCCTTAGTCAGTTACCAAAACAAAAAATCAACTCAATCGCATTTAGAAGAAGATTTTCAACTATCAAAATTCCTTGAAACCAAAGGTTTGATTATTAAGAGCGTAGTATGGAACGATTTACAAATTGATTGGAAACAATTTGATGTTGTTATATTGAAATCGCCCTGGGATTACCATGATAATTTTGATTCATTTATATTGTGGCTAAGTGATTTAGATGCGGCTGGAGTCAAAATATTAAATCCGCTTAAAACAGTACTATGGAATAGCGATAAGCATTATTTACAGCAAATTGCCGACGATGGTCTACCTGTAATTCAATCTGCATTCCTCGAGAAAGGACTCGTGCCAGATCTGGCGGAATTACTCGATAAATCCTTAAGCAAAAAATTGATTATTAAACCATGCGTAAGTGCAAGCGCTAAAAATACCATGTTACTTACATTGGATAATGTTTCACTGGTACAGAATGCAATTAACAGCCTTTTAGCTCATGAAAGTTTCCTGTTTCAACCTTTTATGGAAGAAATTTTACAAGGTGAATTGTCTTTTATGTTCTTTAACGGCAATTTTAGTCATTGTACTTTAAAAGTTCCTAAAACAGGCGACTTTAGAGTTCAAAGTGAATATGGCGGCTCCGTTCAAAAAATAAAACCAGATACTGCGCATCTTCAAACAGCCGGCAAATACGTTGAAAAGTATGGCAAAGGCACCTTATACGCCAGGGTTGATGGAATAATATCAAATGGAACTTTTGTTTTAATGGAGCTTGAGCTTATTGAGCCGTATTTGTTTTTAAACAGCCATGAACAGGCTTTTGATAATTATTACCAAGCCTTACTTCAGTTAATACAATAGTTTACAACAGGTTAAAGCTTGCCATAGCGGCCAGTAGGTGATTTACGATAATTCCAACTATTCAATAAATAACTCCAAAACACTCCTTATAATCATTGTCTGAAAAAAAGATATATGCTTTGTCATCAATTGTTAATGCTCTGATCGTTATATGAGCGTAAGTATCGGCAGTAGCTAGTCTTTTTAAAAGTTTGGCCCAACTTTCATTATAAACGCCCTTTTTTTCTTTAAATTGATACCTTAATGTGTAAAGTGAAAAGGCGTTATCTTTTTCTAAAATCACAGGCCCACCTTCGAAATTGGCTATAGTGAATTTTTTAAATAAATTCTTTACTTCTTCTTTAATATCACTCGACTTATTAACTGCTTCCTTTAAAGCAGCCAATTGCCATTGAAGTTCCTCTTTTGTTGCCATTGCTCATTAATAACACCGATTTCGAATAAGATGATGAGATGTTTTAAAAGCAAAAATAAATACGAAATCGAAATTTCCAATTCCGAAATCAAATCATTCCAACCCATACTCCTTCAACTTCCTATACAAAGTACTCCCCCCTTAGCGCAAATCTTGTGTAAAGGACAGAGCCAGGAGGACTTGTGATCGTTTCTTTACCAGGTATCTTCCCTTTCCCGTCAGCAGAACAGCTTCGGGCGAAAACGGGCAAAATAATGCGGGGTTGTGCGGTTGTAAGTTTTGCACCTGCGTGGGGCAAAGCGGCATTGCAGCAGCAACCTTAAGTTTTATATCGGAGCAATGCGAAAAACGCAAAAATCATGGTTAACACATGTTAACCATGATTTTTACATAACACATTGATTATAAATAATTTAAGTAAAAATAAATCGAAATTATGTTAACCTTTGTTAACCATGATTGCTTACCAATTCAGCTGAAAGCTGAAACCATGTTTTACCACGAGTTCAAACTCGCGGCAGCGGCTGGGCGAATTACTCATTCTAACCCATACTCCTTCAACTTCCTGTACAACGTAGCCACCCCAATATTCAGCAAATGGGCCGCTTCGGCACGGTTACCGTGCGTATGGTTAAGCACCCGTTGGATATGAAGTTTCTCTACCGATGAAAGATCAAAGGCGGAAATAGGCGCCCCGGACTTTATTTGTTGTTGTTGGATTTCGTAAGGCAGCAGGCTTTCGTCCAGAATATTGTTATCGGTGAGTATTACGGCGCGTTCAATTACGTTTTTAAACTCACGGATGTTGCCGGGCCAGTTATAGGCTTCCAGTTTGCTTACAAACTCGTCGCTAAGCTGGTTTACCTGCTTTTTAACTTTTAGGGCAAAGTATTGCATAAAATATTCGCCCAGCAACTTGATATCTTTTTTACGCTCGCGTAGCGGGGGCAAGGTGATCTGGAAAACCGATAAACGGTAAAACAAATCCGACCGGAAATGACCTTCGTTAATTTCGGCCTGCAAGTTGCGGTTGGTGGCCGCAAGTATGCGTACATTAACCTGGGTAGGTTTGGTATCGCCAATTTTTAAAAACTGCTGTGATTCCAGCACGCGGAGCAGCTTGGCTTGCAGGTCGTGGTCAAGTTCGCCAATTTCATCTAAAAATATAGTGCCACCCGAGGCTTCCTCAAACAGTCCTTTTTTATCTTTAACAGCCCCGGTAAACGAGCCGGCTTTATGGCCAAACAGTTCGCTCTCCAGCAATTCTTTGGTAAAGGCGCTGCAGTTTACAGCCACAAACGATTTGGTATTGCGGTTACTGGCCTGGTGAATGGCCTCGGCAAAAATTTCTTTCCCGGTGCCGGTTTCGCCTAATAGTAAAACAGTGGTATCGGTTAAGGCTACTTTTTGGGCCAGCTTAATTACATCGCTAATGGCGGTAGATTTGCCAATCAGCCTGTCGAACCCGAATTTATCGTTCAGTTTACTTTGCAGCTCCAGTACCTTTTGCTGCAAAAGGGCCTTATCCATGGCTTTACTTACCAGCGGGATTATCTTTTCGTTATCGTCGCCTTTGGTAATGTAATCAAAAGCACCTGCCTTAATGGCCTTTACGCCATCGTTGATAGTGCCATAAGCGGTAAGTACAATTACCTCGGTAGTTGGATATGCTTTTTTGATGGTATCGGTAAGGGTAATACCATCAGTATCGGGCAGCTTAACATCACTCAAAACAACCTGGATATTCTCCTGCTGTAATTTACGCAGACCTTCTTTAGCCGTACCTGCCGTAATTACCTCATGCCCTTCCAGTTGCAGAATGCGGGCCATCAGGTTACGCAGGCGTTCCTCATCGTCAATAATTAATAGCTTACCTTGTTGCACTTTTTGATTATATGATTTATGTTGATTTCACCGATTAACATCCGACAGGTCTTTTCTCTACGAACATCAACGAAATAAATCAGCACACAAACATAGCTATTTTCAAATCTTCAAATTCTCAAATTTTCAAATTCAAAAACTACCACCCACTCCTTCTCACAGCCCTCACCAATCGCCTGTGCCTGCGGGCATCATAATAATCGCTGGTTACCAGTATCGAGTGGATAACGCCGGGGATCCAGAAGCAAAGTGTTAAAAATATATTGAGTATAAACGCACCGATGCGGCCGGTTGTGAGTATGGCCAGGGGCGGGAATAAAAAACAAAGAAAGTATCTCATGGCTGTTTAGTGTTAAACTGTTATGATTTAGACCAATGCGCCCGGCAATTGTTACGGCCTTTAGTCTTTCAAATTAAGCGGCAGCTGTTCGCCAAAAAACAGGGCTTTCAGTTCGGTTGCATCATTGGCAAGCATTTTGCCGCCCAGTATCAACCGCAGTTGGCGGCGGCGAAGAGCTCCTTCAAACAACGCTATCTCCTCATCCGTTTCGGGCAATGATGCCGGCACCTGGGTTTTTCGCCCGTCGTTATCTAAAGCTACAAAGGTGTAGTAAGCCTCGTTGCTTTTTACCTTGGTGCCCGATGGTATATTTTGTGCCCATACATCCATTCTCACCTCAACCGATGTGGTAAAAGCACGGGTTACCCTGGCTTCTATGCTGATTACATCGCCCAGCTTTACGGGGGCCTGGAAAGATACATTATCTACCGAGGCAGTAACCACAATACGGTTGCAATGCTTTTGCGCCGATATAGCGGCGGCAATATCCATCCAGTGCAGCAGGCGTCCCCCCATCAGGTTGTTTAATGTATTGGTATCATTGGGTAATACCAGTTCATTCATAATGGTATATGATTCTTTAGGCGATTTTCCTGTCATGGTACAAATATAGGGAGAAGAGCCAAGAGTTAAGAATCAAGAGTTAAGACAAAGGGGGAGCCTCACCTAAATCCTCTCCAAAGGAGAGGACTTTTATTAGCATGATGGAAATTATCGATTTTACCTAAACATTATGCCAATCAAGAACCCTCTCCTTTGGAGAGGGCAGGGTGAGGCTCTTTTATTTAAAAACCCCTACCTTTAACCAATGATCTTCGATTTCAGATTAAAGGTATTTTACACAGTTGCACAGCGGCTTAGCTTTACCAAAGCGGCCAGCGAGCTGTTTATTACCCAGCCCGCTGTTACCAAGCACATTAAAGAACTGGAACAACAGCTTAATGTGCAGCTGTTTAAACGCAATGGCAACAACATTTCCCTTACCACCGCCGGCAAGGTACTGGCGCAATATGCCGATAAGATATTCCAAACCTACAGCGCACTTGAAACCGAACTGGCGCAGCTTAATAACATCGAGGCGGGTACCCTGCACATTGGGGCCAGTACTACGGTAGCCCAAACCATTTTGCCCAAAATACTGGCTATGTTTAAGAGAACATACCCCGAAATCACCTTCAACTTCATCCAGGCCAATACCGACCAGGTATCCCAAATGATTATGGACGAGAAGCTGGACATTGCCATCATCGAAGGCTCATCTCACTCGCCCCAGCTGGCGTATTCGCCATTTGCCAAGGACGAGATTGTATTAGTAACCCGGGCCAACAATAAGTTATCAAAAAAGGCAGAGATCAGCCCGAAGCAATTATTAGATATCCCCCTTGTTTTACGCGAGGCCGGATCGGGTACCCTAGATGTTATTTACGAAGCTTTGGCAGGCGTACAGATCAGCCCCAAAGAGCTAAACATCGAAATTCAGCTGGAGAGCAGCATCGCCATAAAACAATACCTTTTATACTCAGATACAGCTACTTTCCTATCTATCCAATCGGTAGTAAGCGAGTTAAAATATAACGAGCTAAGCATTATCGATATTAAAGGGCTCGAGATTTTCCGCACGTTTCAGTTTATCCAGCTGCATGGCAAAAACAGCAAACTCATTGAACTTTTTAAACGTTTTTGCCTGGCTAATTATAACTTAAAGTAATCGTATATTACTTTATATCATTTGTTTGCTATCAGCTTTACAGCCACATTTGAGTGCTGAATTAAAGAGCGGGTTATGGAACAAATTGATACTGATATTTGCATTATTGGCGCGGGGCCGGTTGGTTTATTTGCAGTTTTTGAAGCAGGGCTTTTAAAAATGCGCTGCCACCTGATTGATGTGCTGCCGCAGGTTGGCGGCCAGCTTTCCGAAATTTACCCGCACAAGCCTATTTACGATATCCCCGGCTACCCCGAAGTTACCGCCCAAGAACTGGTAGACAGGTTGATGGAGCAGATAACCCCCTTCCACCCCACCTTTAGCCTGGGCGAACGGGTAGAAACCCTGCATAAGAACAACGACGGCTCATACACCATCCAAACCAACGATAACACTACCGTGCATTGCCAGGTGGTGGTTATTGCCGGCGGCCTGGGCTGCTTTGAACCCCGTAAACCGGAAATTGACCGACTGCTTGATTTTGAAGGCAAGGGTGTAGCCTACATGGTTAAAAATCCCGAATTGTTCCGTAATCGAAAAGTGGTTTTGGCCGGTGGTGGCGATTCTGCCCTGGACTGGGCCATATTTTTAGCCAACGTTGCCGAACGTGTTACCCTTGTTCACCGTGGCGATACTTTCCGGGGTGTGCCGGATTCTGCCGAAAAAGTTTTTGAACTGGCCAAAGAGGGTAAGATAGACCTCATCTTAAAATCAAATGTGGTAGCTCTCACAGGCGAAGGCCATTTGCAGGAAATAACTTTGCTGGATAGAAACAACGAGGTAAGCCACATTGCCGCCGATCACCTGATCCCGCTGTTTGGCCTTAGCCCCAAACTTGGACCAATTGCTAACTGGGGCTTAAACATTAGCTTCTCGGCCATTGAGGTGAACACCAGGGATTACAGCACCAATGTAGAACGTATTTATGCCATTGGCGATATTAATACCTATCCCGGTAAATTGAAGCTGATCCTTTGCGGTTTCCACGAAGCCGCGCTGATGGCCCAAAGCGCCTTTAAATATGTTTACCCCGAGCAAAAACTAAGTTTTAAATACACCACCGTTTACGGCGTAACCGCCTTTTAGCCATGATCAACTTAATTATTGAAGACCGCAACGGCGACCGCCAGCCTGTAGAAATCCCCGAAGGTATTAACCTTAGCCTGATGGAGGTTTTAAAAGCATCCGAATACGATATACTGGCCACCTGCGGCGGCATGGCCCTGTGCGCCACCTGCCACGTAGAAGTAATAGAAGGCCCCGAACAATATTTTCATGCCACAGATAACGAGCTGGACATGCTGGATACCCTGCCCAACGCCGATGAACACAGCCGCCTGGCCTGCCAGATGCGGGTTACCGAGGAGATGGATGGGCTGATAGTGAGACTGAAACAAATGCCTTTTTAGATAGTTTAGAGGTAAAAGAAGTTTTTGCCAACACTGTTAATTACAATAAAGTACTGGGTTAAGATGGCGATAAGCCGGCTGAAACACCTAATTAACCAAACCCCGGATAATTTCATAGTAAGCATCGCTCACGGGTAGTTCGATAGCCGTTAGCCGGGCTTTACGGTTTTGGATGGATTTTATTTTACTTAGCGGCACGATATAGCTGCGGTGAATACGCTGAAATTTATCGGGCGGTAGTTTTTTTAGCACCTCCTTTAATGGCATTTGCGTAAGCACGGGTTTGTCGTTTGTTAAATGGATGCGGATGTAGTTTTCCATGCTTTCGATGTATTCGATGGTGTTCAAGTCTATTTTTACCACCCGGTATTCGGAGTTCACGTAAAGGCATTCATCGGGACTATTTAGCTTGTCACTTGCCCGGTTTTTATATTGGTAATAGGCCAGTGCTTTTTCAACGGCACGGGTAAAGCGTTCAAGTTCTAACGGTTTTTCAACAAAATCAACCGCCTCCAGTTGGAAGCCGTCGTAAGCATATTTCCGGTACGAGGTTGTGAAAATAACCATTGGCTTTACAGTTAGTGACCTCATGAGGTCGATACCCGAGATATCGGGCATGCTGATATCCAGGAAAAGGAGGTCGATGGTTGTGGTTTTCAAGAATTCGGCCGCCGAAATCGCATCTTCGAATGTGCGGACGAGTTGCAGCGCAGGAAACCGCGATACATATTCGCTAATAAGCCGTAAAGCTAAAGGTTCATCATCAATGGCTATACATTTAAGCATCATGGATTAAGTTGGTAAGGTTAGCTGAACAATGTACTCCTGGTTATCGTTACTGATATCTAATACATACTTGCCGGGATATAAATGATCTAAACGTTTGCAGGTATTTTTGATACCTATCCCGGTGCTGTGGTTATCGCCGTTGTTTAAACCGAATATGCGGTTTTTACAATAAAAGTGCAGGGTATTTTCGCCGGCAACCAATTTAATTTGAATGGTTGCGCTTTCGTGTTTGCTTACACCGTATTTGAAAACATTTTCAATAAAGGTCATGAGCAACAGGGGCGCTATTTGTTTTCCGTCGATATCGCCCGCTACCTCAAAATTAACAACAGTAAGGTTGCCGGTGCGCAAACGCTGCAGTTCAATATAGCTGGCAATACAATCAACCTCGCGCTGCAGGGGGGCAAAATTCCCGGTAATGTCTTCAGTAACGTAGCGCATTATTTTTGAAAGCCGCATAACGCTGTCGGCGGCATGATCGTCCCTGGTTAAAACCAGCGTATAGATATTGTTCATGGTATTGAACAAAAAGTGCGGATTGATTTGTGCCTTTAAAAAAGAGAGTTCGGCGGTGGCTTTATCCGCTTCGGCACAGGCTGCCCTTTGCTCGGTAAGCAACCATTCCCGGATAGTTTTAATGGCAGTGCTAAAGGCAATTACCGTAAAAAAGATGAAAAAACTGGTAATATCAAGCGGCTGCCCAAACGGCGACCGGCTTAAAGGCCTATCGCGAAAGGTTGACAAATTGGGGCTTTGCCCAGGCGGCCTTCCCGGTTGAAAATGTTCGCTACCAGGTGCGTCTAAAGGCGGCCGCCGGTTGGAGGGGGACCTGCTATCGTCGTCTCTTTCCCTGATGTGCAGTAAGCGGTCAAACGGCCGGATACAATAAACGCCAAAAAATAGAAAAAAAACAGCGGCACCAAACAATACATGTTTTTTACGGAGCAACAGCCGCGGAACAAAAAAGTAAGCATTGCTGTAAAAAACGACCATAAAAGTAAGTCCGAATAACCAATAGTCGGGGCTTTGTACCAAGGAGATGTCACCGTCAAAACTGCCGCCCCTATGCAGAAAAATAAGCGGGATACCCATGAGCGCGATCCAGCCGGCAACATGCAGAATGATGGAAATAACTTTAATTCGTGACATAGGATAAAGTAACACAATAGCTTCCGCAGAGAAGTGAAAACATCGGTGACTGGCTTAAATGTATAGATGAAATGGCAAATGCGCAATTTACGCAGCGGGTAAATACTGATTAAAGTACTCATAGGATCTTAAAAAATACTGCACTTTGAACGACGGTAAACCTTTCACCACCAAAAAATGGGCATTCATCCATACCCTCTATTTTTAACTAATGTTTGCCGCTACGTTTACATCAGGTTTAAAAAACACCAGTTATTTGGGTGTTAAAGCACATACCTGGAAAGCAGGGGAATACAATTGCCCCTGTGCTGCTTCAAGGTTTTAATTTGATAAAAAAGGTAAAACGGTAGCCTTTGCCCTATCTGTACACGATTTGTAATATGAAATTTAAAATATTGGCGATAAGCATTTTGCTGTTGAGCAGCAGGTTATACGCGCAGCAAAAAAACATTTCAGGCATTATTGTCGACAGTGTTACCCGGATGCCGGTTAATGGTGTCACTGTGATTTTAAATCCCATAAACAAAACGGACATTACCGACGAAACAGGGCGCTTTGCTTACCGAAACGTAGGGCCCGCGGCGCAATCACTTACTATTACTGCCGTTGGCTACCAAAAAAAAACTGTGTTATTAGCCGAGCTTAAGCTGAGCCCGCTGATTGACCTGAGCCCCAGGCTTACGCTGTTAACCGATGTAGTAATAACCGCTGATAACCCGAACCCTTATAAGGCGATCAGCGAAACCGATATTAAGCTCCGCGGGGTATCCAATTCGCAGGAAGTGCTGCGTATAGTGCCGGGCCTGTTCATTGGCCAGCACCAGGGCGGAGGTAAGGCCGAGCAGATTTTTTTGCGTGGTTTTGATAATGACCATGGTACCGATATCAATTTGAGCGTTGATTATATGCCGGTAAATATGGTTTCGCAGGCACATGGCCAGGGTTACGCCGACAGCCATTTTATTATCCCCGAAACGATAGAAAGTACAAACTATCAAAAAGGGATGTATAATGTGGAAAAAGGCGACCTGGCCGTGACCGGCTTTGTAAACTTTAACACAGCCAACACCATTGCAGCCAACCAGTTTAAGGTAGAAGGCGGACAGTTTAACACCTACCGGGTGTTTGGTATGGTTAACCTGCTTGGCCAAAAAGCCAAAACCAATAACCAATCGTGGTATGCAGCTTCAGAATACCGGTACAGCAACAGTTATTTTGATAATCCGCAGCATTTTAAACGCTTTAACTTTTTTACCAAATACCACGGGAGATTGAACGCCAACAACTGGCTCAGTATCAGCGTATCCACTTTATACAGCAAATGGAAAGCATCGGGCCAAATCCCGGAAAGCGCTGTAAATGATGGAGCCATCGGCTTTTACGGCTCACTTGACCCCAACGAAGGCGGGGTAACGTCACGCACAAACGTAAACGCCCAGCTTTTAACCACGCTTCCAAACCACGATATCGTCAAAAACCAGCTTTATTATTCGCGTTATAAATTTGATTTGCACACCAACTTTACATTTTACCTGGCAGATACCGTTAACGGCGATGAGATACGGCAACGGGAAGCCCGCAATTTGTACGGCTACAACGGCAGTTACCAGCACGAAGGCTACATCGGCAATACCAAATTAACAACGGAGGTGGGTATTAATACCCGGCTGGATATGACCAAAGGTTCGGAATTATCCCATACCGCTAATAACTTCACGGTCATCAACCCAATTAAACTGGGCGACATTACCGAACTGAGCGCCGGGGCCTACCTGGGCGAAACAGTACAGTTCAGCTCAAAATTTTTGGTGAATGCCGGGTTAAGGTTTGACCAGTTTTATTACCGGTATAACAATAAACTGGCTACCGACACTACACTTAATGGCATTGGCATGTATACCGCCAATAACAACACCATTAGCCCTAAACTCAACTTTTACTACCGTGCTAATGATAAAACCCAATTCTATTTATTAACAGGCAGGGGCTTCCACTCCAATGATACCCGTGTGGTAGTAGCTCAAGGTGGTTTCCAAACGTTGCCCGCTTCTTACGGTGCAGATGCCGGTACTGTATTTAAACCACTCAAAAACCTGTTGTTTAACGCTGCCTTGTGGTATAGTTACCTGCAGAAGGAATATGTATATGCGGGCGATGGCGGCTCGGTAGAGTTTAGCGGCCGAACCCGCCGTATTGGGTTCGATCTGTCCGGCCGTTACCAGCCGCTTAATTCCCTGTATTTTGATGCAGATGTAAATTACGCCCAAGGCCGCTCGCTCGGTGACCCGGCCGGTGAAAATTATATTCCGCTGGCGCCGGTTTGGAGCAGCACAGGAGGTATAACCTACACGCTTAAAAACAGACTCAATGGCAGCTTGCGCTACCGCTACCTTGGCGACCGCCCCGCAAATGCCGATTATAGCCTTACCGCCAAAGGCTATTTTATAAATGACCTGGTATTAAATTATACCCGGCCCAAATACGAAATTGGCCTAACCGTCAATAACCTGTTTAACGTGCGGTGGAAAGAAACCCAGTTTGAAACCATTACCCGGCTAAAAAACAAGGCCTCTGTTGACGGAATTGCTTTTACCGCCGGCACTAAATTTGCCGCTTTGCTGCACCTCGGTTACTTCTTTAAGTAGCAAGGAAAGTCTGCTTTTACATTAACAATCAAGCTAGCCACAACAATGGTACCTGCAAAAGACCGCCGGGACTCCTGGAACAAGGTACTATTTGCAGCATTACCTCATAATTATCGTTATAAGCCCAATGGCCGCACGGTAAAGCTGGAGCCGGGTTAGCCGGATAGGTTTTAATTTTAAGGAGGTAAACAGTGTAAACCATTTTTTTATTTCGGCCTGCGGGTTACCGCTCTGTAACACGGCTTCATATAAAATGGCAAACAGGCATACGGCCATGGTAATGTGGGTGAGTACAAATAATGCGTTCATGGTAGTAGTGTTAAGTGTAAATGAGTTTGTTTTTTACATCATCATTTACCAAACAAATGCCAGTTACACAAATAACTAAAAATCAAATAGTTAATAAATATTAATTTATAACAGCGCTGCGATATATCGTTAAAATACGGCCGAATACACGCTATTTGATTAAAGGGCAATGAGGTTGCGGTAGTAAAACACTTGAGTTACATTTTACCCGGGCATAATAATGTACAACAATATTTTTAACTTCATTTCCTGAGACTCTCAACAAGGCCCCAAGTCTGACACTTTCCAATTTTCAAATTTCTGTTGTTTTGATATCAAAATCTGATACTTCCCCATAACTATCTTATTTCCTGTCTCTAATCTCTTTATTCTTCCCCACGGACGTTCCCGCTGCTTTGTAAAATAAGCCAGGTTTAGGTATCATTTATTTGTGTTATGTCATAAAATGTATTTCAATTTTGTTTTCACTTGCAATATATGTAGTTAACTACGTAGATTTGTACATAAATTAATTATTATGAATACTTCACTTGAAATTACCCCCTTAAACAATGCTTACTGTGAGCAGATCATCGATATCATATTACCCATACAGCAAATAGAATTTAATGTGCCCGTAACGCTGGAGGGGCAACCCGATTTGCTGGATATTGAAACCAATTACCACCAAACCGGCGGCAACTTTTGGGGTGCCAAAATTAATGGCGAATTGGTTGGCACCATAGCCTTAATAGCCATCGACGGTAAGGCCGGGGCATTGCGCAAAATGTTTGTACGTAAAGAGTACCGGGGCAAAGAACTGGGCATTGCGCAGCGTTTGCTGGATGAATTAATTGCTTATTGCCGCCAGCAGGATATTACCGCCATATACCTGGGTACAGTAGATTTGTTGAAAGCGGCACACCGCTTTTACGAAAAAAACGGCTTTGCCCAATTGGCTAAACAGGACTTGCCGCCATCATTCCCGCTGATGGGTGCCGATAATATTTTTTATGAGTTACATTTGAACAATTAACCACAAGCGGATGAATGTAATTGATGAATCGGGCATTTTAGCCATTAGTACCCGGCTGCAGCGCCTTGCCGACACCCTGCGCAAGGATGGAGTGCTCATTTACAAAGCCAATAATATTGATTTTGAGCCCAAGTGGTTTCCGGTTATTTATACCCTGCATTTTAAATCCGTGCTAAGCGTTGTTGAGCTGGCTAACGAAATTGGGTACACCCACCCCTCCACCATCAGCCTGCTGAAGGAGTTGGAAAAAGAAAAACTTATCCGTTCGAAAAAAGACAAGGCCGATGAGCGCAAACGCCTCGTGCTGCTCACCGCCAAAGGCCAGGAACTGGTGGAGCGAATGCACCCCATTTGGACCATCATCAAAGCCGCCGCCGCCGAACTTACCGATACGCAAAACAACATTATGAAAGCCATTGACGAAGTAGAAGAGCAAATAGGCCTGCAAAGCTTTTTCGCCCGGGCGCAACGGTTAAAGAATGAGGGGAAGCAAATGGGTTGATCGTTTTAACACCGTCCAGGTCGAACATAAACCGGGAGTACCTGTTGTAAATAAATATAAAAGATCGGTATCAATCGCTGTTGACATACTGTTGTCATTATTGCCTGCTTATTTTGATCTATAAACCCTATTGCGGGATTATTTGTATTTTTACATTACACATGGATTTTAATTTAACTTCCCAATACTTCCCCACCGGCGATCAGCCTGAAGCCATCAGGCAACTGGTTGAGGGCGTAAACAACGGCGATCCGTTCCAGACACTTTTGGGTGTTACAGGGTCGGGCAAAACGTTTACGGTGGCCAATGTTATCCAGCAAACGCAAAAGCCCACACTGATACTCAGCCACAATAAGACCCTTGCGGCCCAGCTTTATGGCGAGTTTAAGCAGTTTTTTCCCGAGAACGCGGTTAATTACTTTGTATCCTATTACGATTATTACCAGCCCGAAGCTTTTATACCCACCACTAACACCTACATTGAGAAGGACTTACAGATAAACGAGGAGATTGAAAAGCTGCGCCTGCGCACAACCTCGGCCCTGATGTCGGGCCGCAGGGACGTGATCGTGGTGTCCTCGATATCGTGTATTTACGGTATGGGTAATCCGGAGGATTTTGCACAATCGGTATTCAAATTCGCGGTGGGCACCCGCATCAGCAGGAATGCTTTTTTACACCGGTTGGTCGAGATATTATACGCCCGCACCACCGCCGATTTTAAGCGCGGTACCTTCAGAGTTAAGGGCGATACAGTTGATATTTTTCCGGCCTATATGGACCACGCTTACCGTATTTCCTTTTTTGGCGATGATATTGAGGAACTGACGACCTTTGATGTAAGCACCGGCAAAACCATCGAAAAAATGACACATATGGTGGTTTATCCCGCCAACCTGTATGTAGCCCCGCGTGAACGCTTTGTGCAATCCATCTGGGCTATACAGGAAGAACTGGAAACCCGCAAAAAGCAATTCATAAACGATGGCCGTTTCCTGGAAGCCAAACGCCTGGAAGAAAGGGTTAATTACGACCTGGAGATGATTCGCGAATTGGGCTACTGCTCTGGTATCGAGAATTATTCGCGCTTTTTTGACGGCCGTTTACCGGGAGCGAGGCCCTTCTGTTTATTGGATTATTTCCCGGATGATTACCTGATGGTTATAGATGAAAGCCACGTAACTGTACCCCAGATCAGGGCGATGTATGGTGGCGATAGGTCGCGCAAGATGTCGTTGGTCGATTATGGCTTTAGGCTGCCGGCTGCGTTGGATAACCGCCCCCTTAACTTCCATGAGTTTGAAAAACTGGCGCCGCAAACGGTTTATGTAAGCGCAACGCCCGGTGATTTTGAATTGGAAAAATCGGAAGGTGTAGTAGTACAACAGGTTATACGCCCCACTGGGTTGCTCGATCCAATCATTGAAATACGACCGGTAATAAACCAGGTAGACGATTTGTTAGACGAGGTTGACCGCACTATAAAAATGGGCGACCGCATCCTGGTAACTACCCTCACCAAACGCATGGCCGAAGAATTGGCTAAATATATGGACAGACTGGGCATTAAATGCCGTTACATCCACTCCGAAGTAAAAACACTGCAAAGGGTAGAAATTTTGAGAGGATTGCGCCTTGGCGAGTTTGATGTACTGATAGGGATTAACTTATTACGCGAGGGATTGGATTTACCGGAGGTATCGTTGGTAGCCATCCTGGATGCTGATAAGGAAGGTTTTTTACGGTCGGAACGTTCATTAATCCAGACTATTGGTCGTGCCGCACGTAATGATCGTGGCCGGGTTATCATGTATGCCGATAAAATCACCGACTCGATGCAGATAACAATGGATGAGACAAATCGCAGGCGAGAAATCCAAATTGCATACAATACCGCGCATGGCATTACACCAACCACGGTAGGTAAATCCCGCGAAGAGATTATGGAGCAAACATCCGTTGTCGACTTTAAAGGCGGGGTACAAAAGGCTTATGTAGAAGCTGATATGGCAACGTTAGCAGCCGACCCTATTGTTCAGTATATGACCAAGCCCGATTTGAAAAAATCAATCGACAATACCAAAAAAGAAATGCTTGCCGCCGCCAAAAATATGGACTTTTTATTGGCAGCCAAACTGCGCGATGAAATGTTTGCGTTGGAGAAGATGATGGAGGAGAAGTTTTAATTAGATGTGCAGATTTTGAATGTGCAGATATGCAGATGAGGAACTTAAACACCCACGATAATGTAATGTTTGTAAAATGATTGCAAGATTTGTCCGTCCGCATTCCTAAAAACCATCTGCACATCTGAAATCTGCACATTTGCACATCTATCCATACATCTAAAAACAATTTCTCCGTTATATACTTATATTTGTAAGCTTAAAATTAATCAGATGTTACTTATTCGTTTCCTGATCATATCAATTTGTGTTTTATACATTATCCGCAGTTTAATGCGGTACCTGATACCTGCTTTGTTCCAAAGCGTCATCAATAAAGCGCAGCAACAGGCTCAGCAGCAGCAAAACTATCAGCAAAGAAAACCCGAAGGCGCCATAAAAGTTGACTACATTCCCGAAGGAAAAAAAGGCAAATTACCCGATACCGAAGGTGAATTTGTTGATTATGAAGAAGTAAAATAAGCCTTTTATGCTGCCCGACGAAGTATACAAACGACGCCCCAACCACAACAACACACCTGAATCGATAACATTGATTATTGCCAATTTTATTGTGTTTGCCGTGGCTACACAGTTGTTTGTATCTGCTACCAAGATCCATACGTTTTTTTGGGTGGTAGTTGCCGCATTAGCGGTTTATAACTTTTTCAACATCCGTAAGTACCGGGAAGATTACAACAAAGCACAGGTAATAGCTTATATTTTAAGCTTGATTATCATGGTTATTTTCTTTTTTGTAATGCGCAGCCGCTAGTAAGCCTGTTAAGTAATTCCTTTACAACTAATAATTCCTATTCCCGTTCAATTTTCTATTTTTGAGGAATTAATATCCATTTCAAAAAACTTAAATGAATAACTGGTTCAAGCGCAATAGTGTCCATCTCATTATTGTAGCAATTTTTATAGCAATTTCCTTTGCTTACTTCATTACTCCACTAACACAGGGTAAAGTATTATTTCAAAGTGATGTATCTCAGGCGCAGTCCATGCAAAAAGAGATCAATGATGTTAAGGCCGCTACAGGTAAAGCACCATTATGGACTAATCAAATGTTTGGGGGCATGCCTGCTTACCAAATCTGGGCTTCGTTCCCCTCAAACATTACCTCACATGTTATTGATATTTTAAAGATTGTATTCCCTAACCCGGTTGATACCATACTGCTTTATTTATTAGGTGCATACCTGTTATTCAGCGTATTGCGACTTTCGCCCTGGCTGGCAGCTGCGGGGGCAATAGCTTTTGCGTTTTCGTCATACAATTTTATTTATATCACCGCGGGCCATAGTAACCAGGCTTATGCTATTGCATTTTTTGCGCCTTTGCTTGCGGGCATTATTTTAACGTTACGTGGCCGGTACCTTTTAGGTGCTTCGCTTACAGCGTTTTTCCTGGCAATGGAAATCCGCAGTAATCACGTACAAATGACTTATTACCTGCTGTTATCTATAGCTATATTATTGGGTATCGAGCTTTACCATGCTATAAAAGACAAGCAAACCAAGCCATTTTTAAAATCGATGGGCTTTTTGGCGGCAGGCATAGTGCTGGCTATCGCGGTAAATGCAGGTACCTTATGGACAACTTATGAATACAGCCAATACACTATCAGAGGCAAAGCAAACTTAACTGCCAAAGGCACTGAAGGTCCTAACCACGGGTTAGATAAGGATTATGCTTACACCTGGAGTCAAAGCGTTGGTGAGTGCCTTACGTTTTTAATTCCGAACGCTTACGGAGGTGGCAGCAGCACCGTTGCCGACGATGACTCTAAGGCGGTAAAAATATTAACCGATAAGGGTGTTGATGCAGGCCAGGCGCAGGGGTTTGTTTCGCAATCATTGTATTACGGCAATAAGCCAAGTACATTTGGCCCCTGGTATTTTGGCGCAGCCATATGCTTCCTTTTCATTTTAGGCCTGCTTATTGTTAAAAACCGTATTAAATGGTGGGTTTTAGGAGCAGTGTTGTTAAGCATGCTGTTATCATTCGGTAAAAACTTACCTTTCCTGTCCGATTTCTTTTTCAATTACGTACCCATGTACAACAAGTTCAGGGCGGTTGAATCAACGCTGGTCATCGCGGCATTTTGCTTCCCTATATTGGCACTGCTTGCTGTTAACGAGGTTATTACCAATACCGATAAGGCATTTATTTTCAAACGTGCCAAAATTGCGTTTTATATTACAGGCGGCCTATTATTAATTATGATAGGGGTTCCGCAAATATTGTTGAGTTTCAGGGCTGATGAGCATGCGGCATTTGTGGCCAATCTTACCCAAATATTTAAAGGCGATACCGGCACTGCAAATTCTGTTGCCAACGCAATAATAGATGACAGGGAAAGCCTTGAACGTGCCGACGCTATCCGCTCGCTAATTTTCGTTGTGTTAACGGCAGGCCTGTTGTGGTTAATTATCAAACAAAAAATAAAAGCAAATATTGCTGCCTTAGTGCTGGCTGTAATTGTTATAATTGACATGTGGGGAGTTGATAAACGCTACCTGAAGGATGCAAACTTTGTAGCCAAATCTGACCTGGAGCAACAGTACACGCCGCGCGAGGTTGATCAGTTTATTCTCAAGGATACCGATCCTAATTTCCGCGTATTTGATATGACATCGGGCGATCCTTTTCATGACTCACACTCATCTTATTTTTATAAAACTGTAGGCGGTTTCCATTCAGCAAGGTTGAGAAGGTTTGATGAATTGATTCAAAACCAATTTACCAAAAGCGTTAACCACGATGTACTGGATATGCTGAATACTAAGTACATCATTACTGTTGATCCTAAATCGGGCAATGCCGGTATGCAAGCTAACCAAACAGCCTGCGGCAACGTATGGTTTGTAAAAAGCGTAAAATTTGCCGAAAACGCCGACCAGGAGATGCAGGCCATCAGCAGCTTCTCGCCAAAAGACGAAGCCATTGTCGATAAGCAATATAAAGGCATGATTGATGGAAAATCGGTGGGTGCCGATCAAGCTCCAACCACCACTATAAAATTAACCAAATATGAGCCGGAGCACCTGACTTATGAAAGCAGCAGCCCGGTAGCACAGGTGGCCGTGTTTTCAGAAATTTATTACGATAAAGGTTGGAGCATGACTATTGATGGTAAAGAATCACCTTACTTCCGTGCCGATTATTTGTTAAGAGCTGCGGTGATCCCTATTGGTAATCACACCATCAAGTTCGATTTCCATCCCACATCTTATTATGCAGGTGAAAACATCTCTTTAGCGGGATCTATTCTGCTGGTATTGGCTTTAGGTGGTGCAGCTTATACTGAAACTAAGAAAAAGCCGGCAGCTAAGCCGGTTGCAAAAAAAGCCTGATATTGGTGGATTAAAATTATCTGACAAAGAGCGATGGGCGAAAGTTCATCGCTCTTTTGTTTATGTTAATCATTTGTCCGCTTATTCTTCAGCCAGTACCAGCCAAGATTAAAAGCTATCACAAAATGATTTAATACTGTTGGAATCAAACCATAATATCGCCTCATAATATCAAAACGTTCCTGTAAACTCTGGCGATGCTTTTTTTTGGACATCCCTCCTACCAGGTATTTGGCAACATACCTGTTTACATTGACTATCTTTTTCGCTTTTTTTGCAGCCCGGATAATCCATTCAATATCTGCACTTAATTGATACTGCCTATCAAAGGGTTCGGCTAATGCCCGCCTTACGTAAATAGCCTGGTGACTGATACTCATACCGTATTTGAACCCGCGCCAGGTAAACTGTTCGGGGGCCTTATGACGGCGCTGGCCTAAACTTTCGCCACTGTCTGCTATCATTTCGGTTTCGCCGTAATAAATATCGGCATCATCGGTAGCGGCAAAAACATCGGCCACGGTATCTGCATCAAAAAACTCATCTCCGGAATTCATGAAGATAACATAGTCACCAGATGCCAAAGCTAATCCTTTATTCATGGCATCATAAATGCCATTATCCTTCTCGCTTATAAATTTGCTTACACTATCCTGGTATTTCGAAATTACCTGTAAAGTTCCATCAGTAGAAAGGCCATCTGCAATAATGTATTCGATATTGTTGTAGGTTTGATTTAAAACAGACAAGATGGTACGTTCGATATCGCGTACGTTATTGTATACTATCGTGATAACGCTAAGCTTAGGATTAAACATCATCACCTCCTGTATCCTTTAACAAGCTTTGATAAAGTTCGATGTGCTTTTTGGCAATCACCTCTTCAGAAAACGTTTCCATTACCGTATCCCGGGCCTGCTTTTGCAGCAACTGTGGTTGCGGATGTTTAATAACCCACTCCATACCATCTGTAAAGCTCCCTGCCGAACGATAGGTGGCCAGGTAGCCGTTATATTCATGCTTAACCATATCGGGTATGCCGCCCGTTGTAAAGGCTATTACGGGCGTTCCGCAAGCCAGGCTTTCCATAACGGTATAAGGCAGGTTATCTTCAAGGGAAGGAATCAGGAATGCATCGGCAGCGGCATAATACAATGCCAGCTGTTCGTCGTTATTTATCGTGCCTAAAAAGCTGGTTTTAAATGGAAAATCGGGCAGGCCTTCCGTTCCACGATTGCCAAAAACAACCAGTTCTATTTTTCCGGCATCTACGCCCAAACGCTGCTTCAGCAATTCCATGCTGTCCAGCAGATATTGGGTGCCTTTATGTAAATCTTTACGCGACGGCATAAACCCGCTTAAAAAAATGAATTTGTCGGTTGGTAATCCCGCCTTTTCTTTTGCCTCATGTTTGTCAACGGGCTTAAAAATATCTGTTTCGAGGGTGTTGGGTATATGATGAACCGCTTTACCTTGCATCAGGCTGCTTGCGGCTATTGATTGCTGCATCCACAAGCTTGGGGCAGCTATGGCAAAATCCAACACCTCATAAGCCTCCTTTTTTTGCTCCCATATCTGGTGCGAAATATCGGTATCCGAAGGCTTGACCAGCAATGGGCAGTTACCACATTCGCGCATAAAATGATCGCAGGCATAACGTACGTGGCAACCACCTGTAAAGGCATTGCTATCGTGAAAGGTCCATACAACTGGCTTATTAAGTTTGGTAATCCCGGCAATATGCTTCGGGTCAAGAAAACCATGATTGATCCAGTGCAGGTGAATAATATCGGCATTCTTAACATCCGGGTGATGGATGACAGAACGGCCAAACCAGGCAAATGAAAACGGTGTTTTCATCAGCGGTTTTAAAAAACGTTTGGCCAAAATCCGCTCCAATATAATAGTAAAGGCAGTGTATGATTTTTGGATTTTGTTGGAATTGAACGTACCTATTTGTGGGTTGCTGCCAAATTTATAATGCACCAGCATTTTTGATGCTACACCCTGGCTTATTAATGCCCGGTTAAGACGCATGCAGCCGCGACCTGCGCCGCCGTTGCCATCATAGGTATTCAGATGCACTACTTTTAACATATTCCAAAAATAAGGTTATTCACACCACAATATGAATTATGCAATCAACCCACCCCGGGGCAAACCCGTCCAATTGGGTTAACATAACTTAACACATTTTAGATAAAATACCTACAAGTACTTGGTAATAAATACTTTATATTTTATCATGGTTAACACTAAATCGATAGCGCAATTTAGGCGCATCCAAATATTGTGCCTGTTGTTGACCAATACAAGTCCTTGGGTACCGCGATCATCTAACCAGGATAAGCAATAAATAAAGGGTATCGTTTGATGCTTATATCTTCCCGACGCCATAAGCTTATTACGTTAGCTAATAACAACTTATCGCCGTTGGCCATTTAGATGCGTTTGCCCTGTCAGCCTACTCTTTGTTTAACAAACCTTACGGCACGCTGCAGTAAAGTACCTTTACGATGTGCCAGGAAGTGCTTAATTGCCTTGTATGCTTTTTCATTTTCCTCTACTACATCAGGGAATTTTTTTACCGGTTGCTGCGAAATATGCACATCGTACATATTCTCTTTATTGCTATGAAAACCCGTGCCATCGTGCCCTATGTTGTTGATAAGCGATTTGGCCGGATTTAGGGTAAGGCCGCCTTTTAAAAATATAGAAGCATACCAGCGAATAGCCCATGAATTGTTTTTACCGGCCTTAAACTCCTTAATCTGTTTCCAGAAATTCATTTTACCTTCGATGGAAAACTTAAGTACCCTAACTGCATCAAACTGGGCTATCAGTTTATCAATATCGGGTTCAAAGCTATCCCAGGCACGTGCCCAGGTTGCCCAGCCCCAACTGCTGGCTGCGCGATAGAAGAAGGCATCGGGCAGGTCTTTCTCTTTCAGGTTATACATATAGGCCCCAATATGCATCACTTTATCATCGTTTGCGTAACGGGTTAATGCCTCGTTAAAGTATTGCAGGGTATACGGCGATGATAACAGATCATCTTCAAAAACAATTACTTTACCATATTCATACACCAGCTGGGTAACACCGCTGATGATAGACTCTGCCAAACCCAGGTTATTATCGCGCAGGATAACTTTTACCGATTTAAAGCCGGACGTTTCTTTAGCAACCTGCCTTACCTCATCGCATTTGGCCCGGTCGGTTTCGGTTTTGGGACCATCACAAAAAATATATAAACGGGATTCATCTGCCAATACATTTTTTTGCAAATGGATGATGGTACGGCGCATATGATCGGGCCGGTTGTATACAAACAGAGCTATAGGGGCAAGTTTTTGCATTGATCAGGTAAAAGTCAGAATAATTCGGGTTGATGGTCGGCTTTTTTACACAAAACGGTATAAGCGTTGGCAAATTGTTCGCGCACCTTTTTTCCCATCAATTTACTTAAGGTTTGCTTAACTGAATATTCGGCTGCTATTTTCAAATTTTTCAGTAAGCTCTTCGGTTTCTTTTGATTAACGTAGGTATTAAACCTGGTAACCTCAGGTTCAATCATCGATGTAAGGTCATTCTCCAGCTCAAAACCTTCGGTACTTAACAAGTACCGGAGCGAGGTTGGCGTATAAACGTTGATATGGCCGTAAGCCAAAAAATGTTTAATCCGCGTATCAACACCTGTTTTATAATCGCGCGGAACCTCAATAACACAACGTTTTGCAACACGCTTTATCTCGCGCAATAAAATGCGCTCATGCTCCACATGCTCCAGCACATGCGACAGAATGATCAGATCAAAGCTATCATCGGCAAAAGGCAATTTATAACCATCAAATACCTGAACCGATTTTAGATTGGGTATATGGCGCGATTGTATATAGCCTACCCCGCTTTCAGAGATCTCGACAGCATGATACTCAAGTGCAAAGTTATTTTGGGACAAAATTTTTAAGATACTGCCGTCGCCGGCCCCCACTTCCAATACCCTGGCAAAAGTAAGCCCCCGGCATACATCTATAATATGCTGCGCTTTGTATTTTGCTCCCAGCATTCGCCAGGCTTCATCGTGCTTTTCGTAAAATTGATCGTAAGCGGTTTTATAGTCACCGCCAATAATTGATTCCTGCATTATTTACGAAGGTAAAATTATAGCTTTAATTATCTCTTCTGTTTTAAGCGAATTATTATTTAATAATGGCTTTAAGCTTGCGCCAGGTGGAATTTATTTTCTCGTTCACATCTTCCGAGATCTTAAACAGATAGGTCATCAGGATATAAACCAACGTTGTTACTCCGCTACGTAGCACTATATCCAGGTATAAATTAGGCATGCGCCAAAAATATTTACCAGCCAAAAAGCTCACCGCCGATACTACCAACACCAGCAGGTGCCTGTAATTAAATGGCTGCATTTTAAAGCGGTATTTAATGTAAAACCAGGTGCAGAAGTTTAAACCTGTCATAGTGATTAAATAAGCTATAGCCGCCCCCATTCCTCCAATTTTAGGGATCAGGATATAGTTTAAAACAATACAAAAAATACTGGCCAACAAAACCAATATGGTAATGAGTTTATACTTATGCGAAGTAGTAATGATATAGGTATTTAACCCGCCGGTTATATCAACCAAAAATCCGAGGCCTATCACCAGAAAAAGCGTAAAATATTTAGGATCGGTAAACTCCTTATTACGGGCAACAGCATACAAGTTTTCGCGGTTAATAATTATACCGATAAACAACAGGCATCCAAATACCATTTGAATGATAGAGGTTTTAGCATACACATCGGCAATATTCTCCATGTTTTTTGATTTCCATGCATCGGCAACGATGGCATAGGTTGTTCTGCTCAAAGCAGTGGCCGGCACACTTATCAATAACGCGATATTAAAATACCAACTGTAAATACCCTGCACACTATCCCCCGCCATTGAACTTAGCATCAAAGTATCTACTTTTTGCAGTAGCACATACACCGCACTTGCAACTAAAGTAAACAGGCCAAAATTTACAATCTCTTTCTTTTTTATGATTTTAAAACTGCCATCATTTACCCCGTAAGCAAATTTACCGGTGCTCATGATGCTTAAAAGCAGTAATAAAGAAATTAAACCATTGCTACCGATGTACAAGAATATAAAATCTTCAAAGTTTATCCATTTGATGGCTATCATCAATAAATAAACCGTAGTAAGCAACCGCAGCAAAACATTTTGCAAAAAATTGGAATAAATAGTTTGATAAACTACCCGGCCGGTCATTTCCAGGTAGTTGAACACCACTATAAATAACGAAAGCGGAATAAGGTAATAGTAATATTTGGCAAAAAATACCGAATTACCGGTATAAGCGCCCAATATTACCGGCCTAAGCGCAACGTACAATACAGTGGCTAACACTAATCCGGCAAGAGTTAAACCTGCCACCCAGTGCATAAAACCGTTATGTTTATTATCTTCGGTACGATAAAAAGGAAAGTATTTGGCTATAATACTTGGGGCCCCCATACTGGCCACCAATGAATATAAAACCGATACGCTGATAATCAGATTATAAAAACCGTATTGCCCGGCATTGGTAAAAAACGGAAAAAGCAAAACAGTGTTTATATAAGCTACCCCCATGCCCGCATACGAGAGGATGGTATTTTTATAAACCTGCTTTTTTACTATACCCATGCCAGCAATTAATATTTAATACCAATACGGCCGGTATAATCTATCCTGTTTAACAGCAACGGTAATTTTTGGGCTTCAATATACTCATCAACTGCTTTGCGCGCGCCTTCCCAATGGCCATAATCGTCGATAATGATAACGCCACCGGGCACCAGTAAGGGGTATAAATGCTCCAACTCATGAGCGGTGGATTCATACCAATCGGTGTCGAGCCTTAGCAAGGCTATTTTCCCGGGCATAGTTTGCGGGATGCTATCTTCAACCTTGCCTTTTACATAATGCACCTTTGCCGCTGGATAATTGAGCGTGCCTACATTCTTTTGTACTTCCTCTAATGCCGAGTAGCACCAAACAGATGTTGGATCGTCTTTATCGCTTGTTTTTAATAATTCGTCTGCTCCTGTACCAGTAGTTATTTTGTCCGCCTCGGTGGGTTCAGACATACCTTCAAAAGTATCATACAAATAGATATTCCTCGTGGTATCTCCCGCTTTCATTAAGGTATCTATTGCCGCCATGGTACTGCCGCCCCGCCATACGCCGCATTCCACAAAATCGCCTTGTATATTATTTTTAACAAGGTAGTTTACAGCATTGCATAACGAAGCAATCCGCTCCGGCGTGGTCATGGTGTACGTTTTTACCTTGTAGTATGTATCAAGTGTTGCTTTTTCAAAATCGGCAGGCAGGCCGTTAACAACAAGGCGTTTATCCGGCTTTACCAGGTCGTAGCCTAAATTATTGATAACCTTGTGCATCAGTTTTTTTAACATGTTAGTCTTTTTTTATTGATTGCTTTATTATTCCGGTAAGTGTTTTTATTCTGTCCCTAATATCATAATTATTGCGGATATGGGTTGCCTCCTTTGCCCCAAGCGAGGCTGCAAGTTCAATATCTTCTGCAATTCTCATCATGCAGGTAGCCATCCCTTCTATATCATGTTCAGCAATCAGAAAGCCTGTTTCCCCGTTAATAACCGCTTCCTTTATGCCGGTATGCTGTGTACTTACAATAGCCAAACCAGAAGAACCCGCTTCTAAAATAGTTACCGGAGTACCTTCTTTATCGCCGTTAGCAGCTGTTACCGAGTGTTGAACAAAACATCGTGACTGCTGTATTAACGCTTTGATCTGGTCGGTTTTCAACACCCCGGTTAGTGATATTTGCTCCTCAAGCCCCAATTCTTTTACTAATGATTGGGTTTCCTCAAACAAGGGGCCCTGGCCAACCATCCAAAGTTTCGCGTCGGGAAATTTGTCAGCCACCAATTTAAAAGCCCTCACTACCGATTGAGGCGATTTCTTTTCTACAAAGCGCCCAACAGCCAAAAAATTCCTTTTTGTTCCGGCAATATTTAGTTGAGGAAACTTAATGGTATCAACTCCACAGGAAGCATTGGTTATTTTACCTGCGGGTGCCCCCAGATTGATTAAATCAATCACCATATCTGCAGATACGGATATAAACGCACTTCCGTATTCAAACAATTTATTATAAAGCTTGCGGTAGCTTTTTACCGTTTCCCTGTGGTAAACATCGGCACCATGAAAATGCGTAGTTAATGGTACATTCGCAAGTTTACAAGCTTCGGTCACCATAGCCCCTACCATTCCATATTCCGCAAATACGGCATCGATTTTTTCCTTTTTCAGGTAGTTAACCAAGGCTATCGTACGCACCCGGATACTCTTTTTTTTAAATAACCTTTTTTGTATTAAATAACTTAACAATCCAAGTTTGGACCGGATAAGAAACTTTCCTTCGTGGTCATAAACAGGAAAAGCACCTCCGTACAACACTTTTTTATTACCAGGCAATCTGTCAATGTGTTCCTGTACGAATGTTTCAGAAAAAGCGTCTTTGTTCGGCTTTATAATACAAAGATTAAATGCATCCATTACACGGCACCCTTGCTTTTTTGAGCTACAACTACATATAGGGAGGCATCACGGTCGCGTTGCGCCTGCGAGTGTATTTTATCAAACAGCCGAATAAAGCTTTGCATCACAAACGCAAAAGGCGGCACCAAAAACTTAGGTAACTTTAAAAGGATGGCATCCTGAAAAAGCTGAATACCGCTTGCAGCAAGGCCCATTATACCATGGAAAGACTCCACCTCAAAACCTTCGGCTTCGATTGTCTTCCTTAATCCGGCACTTGTCCACCTCCAGTAATCATACGGTGTGGGGTGATAATACCAATACCCGTGGGTAGTAAGGATAATTTTCCCACCGGGTTTTAAAAGGCGCAAAGCCTCAGAAAGATAACTGTGGGGAGAATCAACATGCTCCAATACCTGGTTAGATAAAATGATATCGCAATAATTATCGGGCAAAGTTGTTTTGCTATCATAATCAATATGATAATCTGCCAAAGGGTTTAGATCGAGGTCCACACCAATGTATTTACCTACCATTGGCTCTATAACTGAGCGGTACGGCATGTCGCCACAGCCAAAATCAATAAGTTGCAGTTTATTGCTACCGGCAGTTAATTCCTGCATTATCTTTAAAGTGGCATCACGCAACTTTGTTAAATGAACATATCTGGTAGAAAACAAGGTGGGATTAAGCCGGCTATTGCTATTCATAACCGCAAATTTAATTTTTTTATTTTAATACGTTAATGTAAACATTAAGACCGGCCTGTATTACTGCCCCGTAAGCTTTATAAAATAAAACAGGCCTGTGTTTATCCTAACACAGACCTGTTTTTATATCGCGGTTTGGCAATTATTTAGTTGCCACGAATAGCTTATGGATCTCATGAGCATTTAAAACCCTTTTGTAAATCCTCATATCGTCTAAACCACCTTTCATAAGATAAGCCTGACTACTTGGATTGCCTAATCCCTGGCTATCAGCCCCTATATACAGATTAGTGTTAATGTCAGCATTTGGTGTAGGGATATTTTCAGATATCCTGTCAAAAACACCATCCACATATAAAGCAACCTGGCTTGAATCATAATTATATACTACTGTAAGCATGTGCCACGCACTTATACCACATACCAACTGACCATAAGCAAACGGATCACCACCGCCCGATACATTATAAGTTATAGTACCTGATTTGCCTACTATTGAACCTGCATTTAAAACACCGCCAACACCGGTTATCCATCCTTGCTGATTACCTACCGCGCGTTTGCTGAATACCGTAGTACCATATGAAGAACTGTAATTATCCAAGTTAATCCAATAATTAATTGTAAAATTCGTACTGTTAAGCCTTAAAGCCTGTTTATCAGCAACTGTTATATAACTGCTGATACCGTTAAAGTTATAAGCTGAGTTTGGTTTTCCAAATCTGTCAGCAACACTGGTAATATCGTGCGCTGTTCCATTATAATTATGCCCCGAGAAATCATTAGCACTATTATTAAACGGATAATAAGCAATTAACCCCACCTTTAAACTATCCTTAACAGTTACCAAACAGCTTACGCTTTTGGTTTCCGCCACATTACTCAACGAGATCTGCGACGTCCCTTCGTTTTTTGCTGTGATAACACCCCGATTAGTAACAGAAATTACAGAGGTATCTGATGATTTCCATACCAGTTTGGTAGTATCATACGATGTAGGGGTAACCGTAACATTCAGTTTTACAACATTGCCGGTATACATAGTAAGGGTATCGGTTAACAATAAGCCCTGAAGCGGATCTGGTGCCGGCCCGTCGTCTTGAATTTTTGTACAACTGCTGTAAAGCACAGCAAATAATGGTATTAATAAAAAGTAAAGTCTTTTCATAATAAGGTTTGGGTAAGTAGTAATTTATTTAGTTAATTTTTATTGTCTAAAAATAAATAATAATCGGCTATCGGCAAAATATATTACTATCGCAATAAAAAAGCCCTCCGGAATTACCGAAGGGCTCTATATTGTAATTTACTTACCTGATTATTGGCTTGTAAATTTCTTGGCGTTAATTTTACGCTCGTTTTCGTTCAGATAGATTTTACGTAAACGGATGCTTTGCGGCGTTACTTCGATGTACTCATCGGCCTGAATGTACTCCATTGATTCTTCTAACGAGAATTTAATGGCTGGTGCAATCCTCACGTTGGTATCGCTACCTGATGCACGCATGTTGGTTAACTGCTTGCCTTTGGTTAAGTTAATAACCAAATCGTTATCGCGAATGTGCTCGCCTAATACCTGTCCTTCGTAAATATCAACTCCCGGATCAACGTGGAACCTGCCACGATCCTGTAATTTATCAATTGCGAAAGCAGTGGTTTTACCTGTATCCATAGATACCAATACACCATTTAAACGGCCAGGAATAGTACCCTTCCATGGCTCGTATGCTTTAAAGCGGTGTGCCATAATAGCCTCGCCACCCGTAGCAGTTAATACGTTGTTACGTAAGCCAATGATACCACGTGCCGGGATATCAAATTCAAGGTGTTGTAAATCGCCTTTAGGTTCCATCACCAACAGGTCGCCTTTGCGTTGCGTTACCAATTCAATTACTTTACCGGCAACATCGCCCGGTACATCAACAATAAGGGTTTCAACCGGCTCGCATTTAACACCGTCAATTTCTTTAACGATAACCTGTGGCTGACCTACCTGCAATTCGTAACCTTCGCGACGCATGGTCTCGATAAGTACTGATAAATGGAGAATACCACGACCATACACCAGGTATGAGTCAGGCGATTCGGTTTCAACAACCTTAAGCGCCAGGTTTTTTTCCATCTCTTTGTACAAACGGTCGCGTAAGTGGCGCGATGTAACAAATTTACCCTCTTTACCAAAGAAAGGTGAAGTATTGATGGTGAACAACATGTTCATGGTTGGCTCATCAATTTTGATAACTGCCAGTTGCTCTGGTTTTTCAAAATCGGCAATGGTATCGCCAATATCAAAACCTTCGATACCAACTACAGCGCAGATATCGCCCGAGCTAACTTCTGTTGCACGTACTTTACCTAAACCTTCAAAAGTATACAGTTCTTTAATTCTTGATTTTTGGATGGTGCCATCGCGTTTTACCAAAGATACCGGCTGGTTTTCTTTGATGGTACCACGTGCCACACGACCGATAGCGATACGGCCTACAAATGAAGAATAATCCAAAGAGGTGATCTGCATTTGTAAGGTACCGTCGGCAATAGGCGCGGGAGGAATGTTAGCCAATATGGCATCCATTAACGGAAAAATATCCTCGGTAGGTGTTTTCCAATCGGTGCTCATCCAGCCTTGTTTTGACGAACCGTAGATAACCGGGAAATCCAGTTGATCTTCAGTTGCTTCAAGGTTGAAGAATAATTCGAAGATCTGTTCGTAAACTTCTTCAGGACGGCAGTTTTCTTTATCTACTTTGTTTACAACCACAATTGGTTTTAAGCCTAAAGCCAAAGCCTTTTGGGTTACAAAGCGGGTTTGAGGCATAGCGCCTTCAAAAGCATCGCAAAGTAGTAATACACCATCCGCCATTTTCAATACACGCTCAACCTCGCCACCAAAATCGGCGTGACCAGGAGTATCGATAATGTTTATCTTAACGTCTTTATACCTTACCGAAACGTTTTTTGATACGATGGTGATACCTCGCTCACGTTCCAGGTCATTGTTGTCCAATATTAATTCACCAGTTTCCTGACCATCACGAAAGATGGCGCAACTGTGTAAAATTTTGTCAACCAATGTAGTTTTACCGTGGTCAACGTGTGCGATGATCGCAATGTTTCTTATTTTTTGCATGAAATATGCCCCTATAAATTTGGCGCAAAGGTACGTTTAATATATGAGATTTTAAAACGCAGTCAAGTTATTGGGTATTTAATTATTTTTTACTGACATTTGGAACACGAATGAAAAAAATTATATTCCTGCTATTTCCAATAATGCTTATTGGAAATATGCTAAAAGCGCAAACCAACTGGATAACCCACAAAGCTGATAACCGTATCTCTGTAAAATTTCCTACTGAACCTAAAGAACTAATTAAAGGCACTTACGGCGCCACACTTAAAGATAGCAGCAATGTATTTGTATTCACCATTGTTGATTTTGAAGAAGTGGCCCATATTGACTCTACAGCCCTGGCTCCGTTTAAAGCCACGCCTCAATTTGCCGCACAACTTAAGGAAGGAATGAGTAAAAGTTTGCCGAACGTAAATCTGGAAGACTTTAAGATAGGCACATGGAAAGGCTTCACCAGTTATACCACATCGGGAACAGATAATTTAAATAACAAATACACCATATTTATGATTTTGATTGGCAACAAAATGTACAGCCTATCAACCATCATAAAAAACAACACGACTACAAATCTAACAGCCGATTACTTTGCATCCATTATATTAAGCAGTTAATTACTGCAAATTCACCTACCAAACGCCCAGCACAAAAACTTACCCATTACCCTACCCCAGGTTTCGGTGTTATGGGTACCTCCAACAACTTCAACATACTGAATATCCGCAGGACGCGAGTAGCCTTTTGCCTCCAGTTCCTTAACCAGGTCTATAGTATCGTCAATAGCATCAATAATGCCATTTTTGTTCCTGTCGCTGGTTTCATCTTTGGTGCCTGTTTGCAACCAGAACTTTAAACAGGGTTTACCTTCGGTTTCTCTGATTAAAGCATGCGCAATCCGGTCGCTATCTGTGTACCCTTTAGCCAAGTCCTTACTTCTCCACCAAAACGAACCTGAAAATACCCCTACCTTATCAAAGGTATCGGCGTTATTCCAGCAGATATCAAATGCCGATAATCCGCCTAAAGAAAAACCGGCAAAGGCTGCACTTTCAAATTCGTAAATACCTGTTTCGGTTTTTATCTGCGGCAGTAATTCAGTTATAATAAATTGAGTATAAATATCAGCTTTAGCGCCCCGCTTTTTAAAATCGGGCCGGCTGGCTACGCCATATTCCTGCAGGCGGTCTTCACCGGCATGTATGGCTGCCACCAACAATGGTTTTATGCGGTTGGTGTTATATAGTTGCTCAAGTGTTTGGTTAAGTGCCAGGTTTTCCAGCTCCTGTCCATCGTTCAGCAATAACAGGTTTAACGGCTCTGCAATTTCCTGTTCATCGGGTATTAATAGTGTACATAATACCTCTCTTTTGAGCAGGGCAGAATTTATCGTTATCGTTTTTTCTATTATCGTCATTTCAGTTTCGACCCAGCCCCAATTCATCTTATGTTAATTTTAAAGGGCACAAAAGTACGCTATGTTTTCAAATTATTACGCTAACGTATTAATTTATCAGTTAGTTGCCTTTTTCAGTTAAACCACTTAACTTACATCAATTAAAACTTAAACTGCCCATTTTGATAGAAAAATATCATCGCTGGTACTCGCCAAACCTAAACCTGCATGTAGAAATGCTGGTATTTGGCGATCGCGGATTTCCTGTTATACTATTCCCTACTACCAAGGGCCGCTATCACCAAAACAAGGATTTTGGCCTGATTGATAGCGTAAAATGGTTTGTAGACCAGGGCCTGGTAAAGATTTACTGCCCCGATACATTGGACGACAGAACATGGTATGATAAAGGCATCCACCCGGCCGACCGTGCCCGTAATTACAGTTGGTACGATAAAATGCTTTTACATGAGCTGGCGCCCTGGGCCATGCACGAAACCGGCATTGGTAAAGTAGCAGTTGCCGGATGCAGTTTTGGCGGTTACCATGCAGCAAACTTTGCATTTAAACACCCCGAGAAAGTGGCACACCTTTTTACCATGGGCGGCGCCTTTGACATTAAAATGTTTACCGACGGCTTTTATAACGATGATATTTTTTACAACAACCCGGTAGATTATTTGCCAGGCAGCAACGCGGGCGACCTATGGAACATCAACATCATCCTGGGCACATCTGAGCACGACATTTGTAAAGATTATAATATACAGCTATCAAACATATTAAACAAAAAAGGTATTAACCATTGGTTAGATATCCGCCCGAATGCCAGCCACGACTGGCCAATTTGGAAGGAGATGTTTCCGCATTATTTGTCAACAATAAAGTAGAATCAAGAATTAAGAGTCAGGAATCAAGACAGAAAAACAATACTATCTAAAACTTAAAATCTACATAAAAACATCCGGAACCCGGCAACTCGCAACCGGCAACCGAAAACAAAACACTATGAAAAAAATAGGCATCTTATTCGGACAGGAAAATTCGTTCCCACAGGCTTTTGTGGATAGGATAAACCAGAAAGCTGAAAAAAATATATCGGCGGAGTTTGTCCGCATTGATAAAGTAATGCAGGCCGAACCATTGGACTATGCTGTAATTATCGACCGCATTTCGCAGGATGTTCCTTTTTATCGGGCTGCATTAAAAAACGCGGCCATTTGCGGCACTGCCGTTATTAACAACCCATTTTGGTGGAGCGCCGATGAAAAGTTTTTTAATAACGCGCTGGCTGTAAAAATTGGTGTGCCGGTGCCAAAAACAGTGATATTGCCTTCAAAAGATTTACCAGATGACACTACCGACAAATCGTTCCGCAACCTGGCCTACCCGTTGGATTGGAATGGTATTTTTAACTATGTTGGTTTCCCGGCCTACATGAAACCCTTTGATGGCGGCGGCTGGAAAGAGGTTTATAAGCTGGACGATAAAGAGGATTTTTTTGATAAGTACAACAAAACCAAGCAGTATGTAATGATGTTGCAGGAAGAGGTTGTTTTTGACGATTACTTTCGCTGTTACTGCATTGGCGGCAAGCACGTACGCATTATGCAATACGAGCCGCGCAACCCGCATCACTTGCGTTACGAGCACGGCAAAGCCCCGGCAGCAAAAAAACTGTTGGATACCGTTAAGGATTATGTAATAAAACTTAACCAGTTTTTAGGTTATGATTTTAATACCGTGGAATTTGCCATTCGCGACGGCATCCCTTACGCTATTGATTTTTGTAACCCGGCCCCTGATGCCGAAGTGACCAGCGTAGGCCAGGACAACTTTGAATGGGTGGTTGAAACCGCCGCTGATTACGCCATTGAACGCGCAAAAAAACAAAAGGACGGTTTAGACAACCTTACCTGGGGCGAGTTTGTAAAAACATCGGCCGCCAAAACACCACTGGTAGGTGCGAAAGTAAAACCGGCTAAAGTGGATGTATCCGTGGGTGTAGTTGAACATGCTATTGAGGCTGAGGGGAAAGTGAAGAAGGAGAGGGTGGTGAAGGCGAAGAAAGTAGAAGAGCCCAAGAAAGCCAAAAAATAACGTTTGTCATTTCGACGAGGTACGAGGAGAAATCTTATACGCTATACAACGGTGCTCCGTGAATTGCATAGCGTGTAAGATTTCTCCTCACGCTAATGCTCGCGGCCAGCCCTTGTTCGTTCGAAATGACAATTTGTTTATTAGTATAGAAGCGAATACACGGAAACATTCAGCATAGAAACTGAATGTATTTAACCTAACCAATTATGAACAAGTTTACCTTAGGTGTTGAAGAAGAATTTATGGTGATTGACCCCGTAACCAGGGAGCTAAAATCGCATGAGCAGAGAATTGTGGACAGCGCGCAAAAAATCCACGAAGACCAGGTCAAGGCCGAAATGCACCAGGCGGTTGTGGAGGTAGGCACGCATATTTGCCATAATACCACCGAAGCCCGCAAAGAGGTAAGCAAACTGCGCACAACCGTGGCCATGCTTGCCGGCGATATTGGCTTGCGCATTGGTGCAGCGGGAACGCACCCGTTTTCGCACTGGCAACATCAGCTCATCACAGATCATCCACGTTATTTCGAGATTGTAGATGAGATGCAGGAGGCTGCCCGCTCCAACCTTATTTTTGGTTTACACGTGCATGTGGGCATCCAATCGCGGGATATGGCTATCCACATTGCCAACCAGGTGCGGTATTTTTTACCGCACGTGTATGCCTTATCAACCAATTCGCCTTTTTGGGAAGGGCGTAATACCGGGTTCAAATCGTTTCGTACCAAGGTATTTGATAAATTTCCGCGTACCGGTATTCCCGATTATTTCAGCAGTATCGAAGAGTATGACAATTATATCAAGCTATTGGTAAAAACCAACTGCATCGATAACGCTAAAAAAATCTGGTGGGATATCCGGGTTCACCCATTCTTCGAAACCATCGAATTCCGTATTTGCGATTGCCCTATGCTTGTTGATGAAACTATTGCATTCGCAGCACTTTTCCAGGCGTTGTGTGCCAAATTATATAAGCTGCGTCAGCAAAATATGAAGTTTATAACCTACTCGCGGGCACTTATTAATGAAAATAAATGGCGGGCCGCCCGTTACGGCATCGATGGCAAAATGATTGATTTTGGTAAGGAGATGGAGGTAAACACCCGGTCGTTAGTTTTGGAGCTTTTAGATTTTGTGGACGATGTAGTTGACGATTTAGGTTCGCGCGATGACCTGCAATATGTACACAAAATACTGGAAACCGGTACCGGGGCCGACAGGCAGCTGGCCATTTACCAGCAAAATAATAACTTTGCGGATGTGGTTGATTACATCACCTCGCAAACACTAAAGGGACTATAACGACAGAATGACAACGAAACCGGAAATAAAGGTAGCCATACTTGATTTGTATGATGGGATAGCGAATGAGGGGATGCGCGGTTTCCAGGATATTTTAAAAAGATATAAAGCACAACACGATTTAAATATCACCTATAAAATCTTTGACGTTCGCAGGGGATGCGAGGTGCCGGGGCTTGATTTTGATATTTACATATCAAGCGGGGGGCCCGGCAGCCCTTTACATGAAGGCACAGAATGGGAAAAGAAATATTTCAGGCTGACAGACAGGCTCGAAGATCATAACTTATCCAACACTACCGATAAAAAGCATGCTTTTTATGTTTGTCACTCTTTCCAATTGATGTGTCGTAAATACGAGCTGGGGGATATCAATACCCGCCGTTCGCCATCATTTGGTGTGTTGCCGGTAAATAAAACCGGGGCTGGTTTAACCGAACCCTTGTTTGAAGGCCTTGCCGAACCATTTTACGCAGTTGACTCCAGAAGCTGGCAGGTGATCAATCCGAACGAAAACCGGTTTAAAGAATTGAATATGCAGCTGGTGGCTATCGAAAAAGAGCGCCCGCATATTGATTTGCAACGGGCCATGATGGCCATTCGTTTTGACGAGTACTCCCTTGCTACCCAGTTTCATCCCGAAGCGGATGCCAATGGCATGAAAAACCTGCTTTTAAAGGAAGACAAAAAAGATGAAGTAATTAATGAGCATGGCGACGTAAAATACAAGGAAATGCTAAGCCACCTTGCCGACCCTGACAAAATTAGCCACACCCAACAGACGCTGATCCCTAACTTTTTAGATCAGGCTGTATTGAGTTTGCAGGGGTTGTAGTGTTTGTATTTTCGTAGTAATGGCACGATAATTCCTTTAAAGAGTTCTCATGCAGAATGATAGCCGGAATAGTTTTCAAACCGGTTATGGGTCAACGCCACATAATTAAAAATCCGAAGTCCCATAAAAACAACAAAGCCGCAACCTAATGGTCCTGCGGCTTTGTTAATATCAAATATCTTCTGCTTAGTTGCTCTTGCTGTTATCAGCATTAAACAACTTCGCTTTATCAACTTTTTCAATAATCATCCCATCGGCCAGCGTTTTAGTGATGGCAGCATAAGGGGCTGATACTACTTCCTCGCCACCTTTAAGCCCGCTCAATATCTGGATATAAGAATCATTCTGGATACCTGTAGTAACCTGTACTTGTTTTAGTTTGTTACCCGCAGTTAACACAAAAACATATTCTTTTGATGGTTGTGTAATTGATGGCTTACTCTTGTCGTCGTCTTTTTTAGGCGGCCCGTTCTGGTCTTTTTTCTCCTCGCGGGTGGTTACCGATTGAATAGGTACCGATAATGATTTTACCTGGTTGGTATTGATATCAACTGTAGCTGTTAATCCGGGGCGGAAAGGTGAAGGGTTATCTGCCGTTTTTTTCAATAACGACATGTATGAATCTGCATTGATGCGTACTTTAACGGTAAAGTTAGTCACCTGGTCGGCAGTGGTACCAACCACATTGGCCGAGCTTCCTATTTCAGATACAACACCGGTAAATTTCTTACCCAAAAACGCGTCAATCTCGATATTTGATGAATCGCCTAACGAAATGCGATTAATATCGTTTTCGTTCACATCAACGTTAACATCCATTTTGCTTAGGTCAGATATCGTCATGATCTCGGTACCTGCAAATTGCTGGGTACCTAAAACACGCTCGCCCAACTCAATAGACAGTTTTGATACTACGCCATCAACCGGCGAGTAAATGGTTGTTTTAGCCAGGTTATCCTGCGCTTCTTTTACCGAAGCCGATGACTGTGCCAAACCATATTGCGAGCCGATAACATTTTGTTTGGCGGCTTCATACGAAGCTTTAGCGCCTTCGAATGCAGCTTTAGCATTTTCATATTCAGATACGGTAAGCACTTTGTTTTTATAAAGCTCTTCGCTGCGTTTAAAAATACCTGCCTGGTTGTTAAAGGTGGCCTCTGCCTGTTTCAACATCTGGCCAGAGTTACCTACACTGGCTTTCTGAGTATTGTATGATGCAATAGCCCTATCATAACCCGACTTTAATATATCAGGACGGATTTTACAAAGTAATTGCCCTTTTTTCACCACATCACCTTCTTTGATAGGTAATTCAACAACCTCACCAGATACTTCGGGGCTTATTTTAACTTCGATATGCGGTTTTATTTTACCGCTGGCAGATACGGTTTCGTTAATAACGCGTGTATCAGCTTTTTCGGTAGCAACCTGCGTTAAAGGCGGCTTACCAATAAGGCCGGTTGCTTTGGCAATGATCAGCAGAACAATCAGCGAGCCAAGTCCTATCAGAATATATTTAGTAGTTTTTCCCATGATTATGAGTTTGGATATTTACGGTTTTAGTTTTTTTATTTACAATGATATTTGTTTGCCCAGGTAGTAATCAATCACTTTCGCCCTAAACACAACCATATATTGCGCGTTGATCATGTCAAACTGCGATTTATTGAGGTTGGTTAATGATGTATTATAGTCAAGCGAATTTACCAAACCAACATTATAACGCTGTTGTATAATATTAAAGGCTTCTTTATTGGCCTGGTATGTTTGCGTATATGACAGGTATGATTTTTCGGCAGCTTTTACATCCAATACCGCCTGGTAAATAATCTTGCTCAGGTTATTACGGGCAAGCTGTGTGGTTACCTTAGCGTTTTCATATTGTATTTTTGCTTTGCGTACCGACGTACGTGAGCTAAAACGGTTAAAAATGGGTATCTGTAAGCTAACCCCTACCGATTGGTTAAAGTTATCGCTCAGCTGTTTAAAAAACGGATACTTATTATATACAGCGGCATATTGTGGTAGTGTAGCCGGTTGGTTACGGTTGCCATTAACAAAACCGATTGTATCTATCCTGCCGGTAGGTGTTATCCCTCCCAATAAAGTACGCGCGTCTGAATAATTTGAGCCTAACTGGCCAAACAACACCACGCTTGGATAATAATTACCCTGGGCTATTTTTATTCCCTGCTGGGTGGCTTTCTCCCGTTGCTCGGCAAGCAATAAATCCGGGTTAACCAATTCGGCGGTTTTTAAAACTTCTTCCGCGTTATATAATGTTTGAATGTCTGTCAGTTTGCTGATATCCGGTTTCTCAACTACGATATCCGTTTGCGGAGTCATTTCCATGTATTGCTTTAAAGTAAGCAACGAAATTTCATAGGCATTTTGAGCATTGGTATAATTCAAATCGGCTGTAGACACGGTTGCTTTGGCCTGCGATAAATCTGCCAGTGTTTGGTTGCCAACATCAAAGTTCTTTTGTGCCCTGTCTAAAGTAATTTTAGATACATCTATTTGCTGCTGAGCGGCTTTTACCAAATCCTGGTTGGTTAATACCTGTAAATAAGTTGTAACCACATTTAAAATAAGGTCGTTCCGTACTTTTGCAGTAGCGGTTTTATCAGCATCAAGCAATAAACGGTTCTGAATGATAGTATTGCGCAACTGGCCACCCTGAAACAAGGTTACCTGCGTTTGTATGGTACCATTCAATGCAAAAATGCGCTGATTGATGAACTGGTTGGTAGAGGGGTCGATGTTACGGCCGAAGTTAAATGATGCCTGCGGACCTGCCGTAAGATTTGGGAGCTGATTATATTTCGACTGTTTTAAAGTCTCATCATCCAAAGCCTCGGTAAACTGCGATTGTTTGATGGTAAGGTTACGCTCCAGGGCCAGATCAACAGCCTTTTGCAACGATATTACCTCCTGCGCATTAGCCCGGAAGCTTAACGACGAAAACAGGATGGCGCAAATTACAGTAGCTTTAAAAGATGGTATAAATTTTAGTTTCATAAGGTTTTTCTATACAATGGTAAGCAACTGATTACTACCTTGCGGTGTTGTTTTCTATCTACCGGAAAATTTAACATTAACTTTTGTTTTGAATATGTACCTGGTTAAAACTCCCTGGCTGCTAAAAAAGCTTTACCCCGAGCTTATTTGGAATGTAAACCAAACTAACCGTTGTATTTATCTCACTTTTGACGATGGACCCATACCTATTGTTACACCATTTGTTTTAAATATTTTAAAACAGTACAATGCCAAAGCAACGTTCTTTTGTATTGGCGACAATGTAGGCAAACATCCTGATATTTTTAAGCAGGTTATCAACGATGGGCATGCTATTGGCAACCATACCTACAACCACCTTAAAGGATGGAAAACTGATAACAAAACTTACCTTGATAATTTTCTCTCGGCAGATAAAATACTCCACACTAATTTATTTCGGCCACCTTACGGCCGCATCAAAAAACAACAGGTAAAAGATTTAAAATCTGTTAAGCCCGACATCAAAATCGTCATGTGGGATGTGCTGAGTGGCGATTTTGACATCAAACTAAAGCCGGAGGATTGCCTAAAGAACGTTATGAAGTATACCGAAGCGGGTTCAATAGTTGTATTTCATGATAGTTTGAAGGCCTTTGATAGGTTGGAATATGTTTTACCAAGGGCGATGGAAATTTGGAGTAAGGAAGGGTATAGTTTTGAGTTGATTGGGTTGGATTGAGTTGACTAGGTTGAATAGGTTGAATAGGTTGAATAGGTTGAATAGGTTGAATAGGTTGAATAGGTTGAATAGGTTGAATAGGTTGAATAGGTTGAATAGGTTGAAAATTAACTATAAAGAAGTGGTTGTACAAAAACAAAACATTAATTAAATGGCATCATTTACTGAACTGGAAACTTGGAAGCAGGCCCGAAAAATACGGATGCTGATTTCTAACCTTGTCAAAAGTTTTCCAAATGAGGAAAAATTCAGATTAACCGATCAAATAATTCGATGTTCGAGATCAATAGGTAATAACATTGCCGAAGGCCATGGACGTTTCCATTTTCAGGATAATATCCGTTTTTGCATCATCGCCCGTGGCTCACTTTCAGAAACGCTTGATCACATGATTATTGCAAGAGATGAAAACTACATTGATGACGCGGTATTTAAATCGTTTCAAAATGACTACGATCAATGTCTTAAATTATTAAACGGCTACATCTTTTTCATCAAAAAGAAAAAGAATGACGAGTTAAGTTGAGTGGTTGATTAAGTTGATTAGGTTGTAGATTCATTTTCATTTAACCTAAGCAATCCAACCCAATCAACCAACCCGAACCAACTCAATCAACTTATTCCAACCCAATCAACTCAATCCAACCCAATCCAACCCAATCCAACCCAATCAACCGCCAACCTATTTAGAACCTATCCAAATAAGAATTGACGAAACCTTGATTATTAATTAGATGTTATATTTTGTAAATTCGCCGCACTAAGTTTCTGACAATCAATTTTAGTGTCAATTTCTTTTACTTTTCACCTAAAAATCAAATACAAATGGCTTTTGATTTAGATATGATCAAAAAAGTTTACGACCGCTACAGCACCCGCGTGGATGCTGCCCGCAAAGCGACTGGTAAACATCTTACTTTAACCGAGAAAATTTTATACGCCCACCTTTCAGAAGGCGACGCCAAAACAGCGTTTGGCCGCGGTGTGGATTACGTTGATTTTGCACCAGACCGCGTGGCTATGCAGGATGCAACAGCGCAAATGGCTTTATTGCAGTTTATGCAGGCCGGCCGTCCGCAGGTTGCTGTTCCATCTACCGTACATTGCGATCACCTTATACAAGCAAAAGTTGGCGCCGTTGCCGATTTACATACCGCCGTTGACATTAACCGCGAGGTTTATGATTTCCTGGCTTCAGTATCTGACAAATATGGTATTGGTTTCTGGAAGGCCGGAGCCGGTATCATTCACCAGGTAGTGTTAGAAAACTACGCGTTCCCCGGTGGTATGATGATTGGTACCGATTCGCACACGCCAAACGCGGGTGGTTTAGGTATGATAGCTATTGGTGTTGGCGGTGCCGATGCCTGCGATGTTATGGCAGGTTTACCATGGGAGCTTAAATTCCCTAAACTGATTGGTGTTAAATTAACCGGTAAATTATCTGGCTGGTCATCAGCTAAAGACGTTATATTAAAAGTAGCAGGTATCCTTACTGTAAAAGGTGGTACCGGTGCTATTGTTGAATATTTTGGCGAAGGTGCACGTTCACTTTCTGCAACAGGTAAAGGTACCATCTGCAACATGGGTGCCGAAATTGGTGCAACCACCTCGGTTTTTGGTTACGATGAAAAAATCGCTACCTATTTAACAGGTACAAAACGTGGCGACATTGCTGAGTTAGCTAACGCCATTGCCGAACACTTAACCGGCGATGACGAGGTATACGCTAATCCTGAGCAATACTTTGACCAGGTTATCGAAATTAACCTTTCGGAGTTGGAGCCACATATTAACGGCCCCTTCACCCCGGATTTGGCATGGCCTATATCTAAATTTGCTACGGCTGTTAAAGAAAACAACTGGCCTGCAAAATTAGAAGTTGGCTTAATTGGCTCATGTACCAATTCATCTTACGAAGATATTACCCGTTCTGCATCTATTGCAAAACAGGCTATCGATAAACACCTTACTACCAAAGCCGAATTTACTATCACCCCGGGATCGGAGCTTGTGCGTTATACGGTTGACCGTGACGGTTACCTTGATACCTTTGCACAAATGGGCGGTGTGGTATTGGCAAACGCTTGTGGACCATGTATTGGTCAATGGGCCCGTCATACCGACGATCCAACACGCAAAAACTCCATCATCACATCGTTTAACCGCAACTTTGCTAAACGCCAGGATGGCAACCCTAACACCCACGCGTTTGTAGCATCGCCAGAAATTGTAACAGCTTTGGCTATTGCAGGCGATTTAACTTTTAACCCACTTACCGATACTTTAACCAACATTAATGGCGAGCAAGTTAAACTTGATGAGCCGCTGGGTATAGAAATGCCGGTTAAGGGTTACGCTGTTGAAGATGCCGGCTACCAGGCCCCTGCCGAAGATGGCAGCCAGGTACAGGTTTTGGTTGATCCAAAATCAGCTCGTTTACAGTTATTGGAGCCGTTTGCCGCATGGGAAGGTACAGACCTTAAAGGCCTTAAATTGCTGATTAAAGCCAAAGGCAAATGTACTACCGACCATATCTCGATGGCTGGCCCATGGTTAAAATTCCGTGGCCACCTGGATAACATATCAAACAATATGTTGATTGGCGCTATCAATTATTTTAACAACACCGCCGATAGCGTTAAAAACGAACTGACTGGCGAGTACGGACCAGTACCAGCTACTCAACGTGATTACAAAGCAAACGGTATTGGATCCATAGTAGTAGGCGACGAAAACTATGGCGAAGGTTCATCACGTGAGCACGCTGCTATGGAGCCACGTCACCTTGGTGTACGTGCTATATTGGTAAAATCATTTGCCCGTATCCACGAAACCAACCTTAAAAAACAAGGTATGCTGGGTATCACCTTTGCTGATAATAACGATTACGACAAGATTCAGGAAGATGACACTATCGACATCACCGGCTTAACAGAATTTGCCCCTGGCAAACAGTTAACCGTTGTGTTAAACCACAAAGATGGCTCGGTTGAATCGTTCCCGGTTAACCATACTTACAACGCTCAGCAAATTGAGTGGTTTAAAGCAGGTGGCGCGTTAAACATCATTCGTAAACAAATGACATCTTAATAAGACTAAAAGCCGAAAGGTTAAAGCTGAAAGCTAATTATATGAGCCTCCCTTTGGGGAGGCTTTTTTGTTTTAATCTTTATTGTAATATCACTTTTACTTAATATGGAATAAACCGGCAGGAGCTACATTAGTCGTACATCTAAACAATCCGGCTATGAAAAATCATGTTTTACTTATTGCAGTTATTTTGCTGCTAATTTCATCTTGTGCAATTATCCCCGTTACCTATTTTGGTGACAGGCTTCCACCAACAACATCAATAGAGATCTATTATTCTGCCCACGACGTTAAGCACGTATACAAGGTTATAGGTCATTTAACCTGTCAAAACTTTCTTGACCAGGAGGAAGTAAAACGCAAGCTCTCTGATTACGCAAAAACTGTAGGTGCCGATGCCGTAGTTATTTTGGGGACTGATAATTCAAAAGACTCGCAAGCAGCTATCGTAACTGCCGATGCGTTGAAGTATACAGATAAGTAAAACAGGTGTTCCCCCTTCAGGGGGTTAGGGGGCTTTCACCACCCTCTTCAACACCAACAAGTTTTGCCCGTTTAAACTAAAGCCAGATATATTATTCTGGTAAAGGTTTACCAATTTATCATAGTACAAAACCACCACAGGCGATTGCTCCATTACCAGGTTATCCATTTGCTGGTAAATGGCATAGCGGGCCGAATCATTTTTTACCTGGTAGGTTTGCTCAAACAATGCATCAAATTTTTTATTGTTAAAGCCGGTATAGTTGGGGCCAAAAGGAATTTTATTTTTTGAATAAAAAACCGACAGATAATTTTCACCATCCGGATAATCTGCTATCCATTGGCCGTAAAAAAAGTTGATGCCATTTTTTGACACCAGCTCCCGCAGGCTGGCGCCCTGGGTAATTTCTACGCTGGTTTTAATGCCTATCCTATCCAGCTGACCTTGCACATATTCAATCAGGCTGCGATAGCCTACGGTAGTAGCCAATGATATTTCGGGCAACCCCTTACCGTCGGGAAAACCAGCTTCGGCTAATAGTCGCCGCGCTTTATCAGGATCGTAAGAGTACCCCTTAACACATTTACCATCAAAACCCGGCATACCCTGGGGGATAAAGCCTGCATAACCGGGGGTTCCCATGCTATTGCGCAGGTATTTAATCATCTTTTGGCGGTCAATAGCGTAGTTTATCGCCTGCCTCACTTTCAATATTTTCAGCGGCGATTTTTTGACGATGGCCAAATTACTGTCGACCAAAATACCGAGGTACATGGTATTTAGGTAGGGTGCCGTATTTAAAATGAATTTACCTTTATACTTTTGTGTTACCGCGCCCGATTTGGTAAGGATATCATCGCGATAGCTACCGTCGATATCATTCAAAAAATCGAGCTTCTTTTTTACAAACTCTAAAAATGATGTTTGTTTATCGGCAATAAATGTAGCCCTTACGGCATCCAGGTACGGCAGATGCCTGCCATTTTTATCCATTTCCCAATACTTATCGTTTTTAAGCAGTACAAGTACCTCCCCCTCTTTCCAATACTTAAACCTGAATGGGCCGGTGCCTATAGGGTGGCTCCTGAAATCTTTGCCATAAAACTCAACAACCTCCTTAGGTACAACCGAGCAATATTGCGCGGTAAGCATGCTTAAAAAAGGCGCGAAAGGCTGCTTCAGCCTGATCTGGAACGTACTATCATTAGGCGCTGTAAAGGCATCGCAGCCCTTTACTTTATCGCTAAAAATCCAGGAGCCCGATGAGGCAACTTTAGGATCTATCAATCTGCCGAAACTGTAAACAAAATCAGATGCCAGAGCCCTTCGGCCTACTCCGTTTTTAAAATGCGGATCATCGTGAAAATAAACATCATTGCGCAGGTGAAATGTATACAGCAATCCATCAGCAGACACATCCCAGCTTTTTGCAATGCACGGCGTAACTTTTAAACTGTCGTTAACCTGCACCAGCCCGTTAAAAACCTGGTTATCCATCCAAATGGTATAGTGGTTACGGCAAAAAGCAGGATCGAGCGAGGTGAGGCCTTCCTCCAGGTTGATATTGAAAACTGTTTTATGCGAATTTGCAGATTTTGAAGAGCAAGCAGAAAGCTGGATCATCAATCCCAAAAACAGCAATAAGACCAGTTTATTCATCAAAAGCTAATGTAATAATTATTGAATTAGCGACTTGGGGAGTTAGTGATTTATTACTTAAAGATGAAGTTTTTAAATAGTGAGTAGTTGGATTAGGTGAGTGGTTTTAATCTGCTTGTTAAGGCACCCTTGTCAGTTTAAATAAAATCCAAAAAAAAGCCCTCCAAAATGGAAGGCCTTTTTATATCTGTCAAATCCGAAATCGAAATTCCGTAATCCGAAATCAAAAATTAAACTTCAGCTAAATGTTCGCCGGTAACTGTTTCTTTAATTTTTGTTTCCAGTTCTTCCATCAGCTCGGGGTTATCCAATATTAATTGTTTAACCGCATCGCGACCCTGGCCTAAGCGGGTATCGCCATAGCTAAACCACGAGCCTGCTTTTTTAATGATGTTGTATTCAACACCCAGGTCGATAATTTCGCCGGCTTTAGAAATACCTTCACCAAACATAATATCAAACTCGGCAATACGGAACGGAGGCGCAACTTTATTTTTAACAATCTTCACCTTTACGCGGTTACCGGAAACTTCATCGGTATCCTTAATTTGTGATATACGGCGTACATCCAAACGAACCGAAGCATAAAACTTCAAGGCGTTACCACCGGTAGTAGTTTCGGGGTTACCAAACATTACGCCTATTTTATCGCGCAGCTGGTTGATGAAAATACAGCAGCATCCTGTTTTGCTGATGGTACCGGTTAATTTACGCAGGGCTTGCGACATTAAACGTGCATGCAAGCCCATTTTTGAGTCGCCCATTTCGCCTTCAATCTCGGCCTTTGGCACCAACGCGGCAACAGAGTCAATAACCAGGATATCAATGGCGCCTGAACGGATCAGGTTATCGGCAATTTCCAATGCCTGCTCGCCGTTATCCGGCTGCGAGATTAGCAGGTTCTCTACATCCACACCCAGTTTTTTGGCGTAGAAACGATCAAAGGCATGCTCTGCATCAATAAATGCAGCTATGCCACCTTTCTTTTGCGACTCGGCAATGGCGTGGATAGCCAAAGTTGTTTTACCGGATGATTCCGGCCCATATATTTCAATAACCCTGCCTTTAGGCAAGCCGCCAACGCCCAGGGCGATGTCGAGCCCCAAAGAGCCGGTTGATATTACCTCTGTAGGCTCAATAACAGAATCGCCCAACTTCATGATGGTGCCTTTTCCGTATGATTTTTCAAGCTTATCCAGCGTAAGCTGTAATGCCTTTAATTTGTCTGAGTTATTTTTATCTGTGTTAGCCATCTTCAAATTATCTTTAGCAAATATAAATGTATTATTTAGAATTACTAATTTTTTTAGTAATTATTTTTTATTGATGAGTGGTTGATTGAGTTGGATTAGGTTGATTAAGTTTTAACTCGTTAAGCCACATCAAATATATCGAAACAAAACCTACTCACTGAATCAACTCAATCTAACTTATTCAACTTTTCTCCACACTCCTTTTCTTTAATTCCTTACTGATCTTATTAAGTGCGGTCTTTTTCTTAGCTTCTTTGGCTTTTTTAATCTTTGCGGCCTCGGCTTTTAATAAAGCGGTTTCTGTATTGTTTCGCTCATAATACCTGCAAAACCAGGTGAGCGGGCAAATATCGCATTTGGGGCTGCGGGCTACGCAAATGTACCTGCCATGCAATATTAGCCAGTGATGGGCAACGGCAATATGCTCTTTAGGAATGTGTTGTATCAATTGCTTTTCAACAGCCAGCGGCGTAGTTGCGTTATTGGTTAAACCTATGCGGTTGGCTACTCTAAAAACATGCGTATCTACCGCCATTGCCGGCTCTTCAAATACTACAGATGCAATAACATTAGCGGTTTTACGGCCAACGCCCGGCATCTTCTGCAGGTTGTCTATGCCCGATGGCACCTCGCTGTTAAACACATCTACCAATATTTTGGCCATGCCCACCAGGTGCTTTGCCTTATTATTAGGATAGCTTACACTGCGGATATAAATAAAAACCTCCTCGGGTGTTGATGCGGCCAATGCTTCAGGCGTAGGGAAACGTTCAAACAGCGCCGGCGTTACCTGGTTAATGCGTTTATCGGTGCATTGCGCCGACAGAATAACCGCCACCAATAACTGGAACGGGTTTTCATAATGTAACTCGGTAACAGGGTTAGGCTGATTTTTAGAAAAGTATTCAACAAAGTGTTTGTAGCGGTCGGCTTTTAACATGGTTCATTAGTTCATTGGTAGCTGCACGATTTATTAGTGTCGGCGCTTATTAAATATTGTAACCAATATACTGCAATTATGCTCAATAAATTGCAATTGGCAAACCACTAAATATAAATTTATTGAACTATTCACCAATGAACTAATGAACAAGCGCAGCGACAATGAACCAATGAACTAATAAAAATAGAAAGGTTCATAAATCATTTATCGGATTTTTGGCAGGATCGATTCACATCGGGTACCGTAATCAACAATTTATGATCTATGAACCAGTGAGGGGGTGCAATGCTTAACGCAGGCTCTTCGAATAGTCAAGTATCTGGTGTATGGTTTGCACTTTGGGCTTCTTAGCCAAAAGGTCCAAATCGGCGCGAATTGAATTGTAAAAAATCAACTCGTCTGCGTCCAGGTTTAAATGTACATTATCGTTCATTTCAGCTTGGTTAGCATTAGCATTCAACGTTCTTGTAAAGGTTTCATCCATAAGCTTTATTACTGTAATTTTTATACGATTTATAACGGTGGCTTAAAGATAATATTTTGTTAGATGAAAATTAAATGAAATATTTTTTATTAATTAATTTTTCCTGATTATTTAATTAACTGGAAATGTGATTAATAAAGTTACTTGCGCAAAAAATTCGGTTAATTGATAATTAATCAACAACCGGATTCAATATTAAAATAACTTATTAATTAATGCTTAACGACTAATTTTTAAGGCTTAACTCCCTGCCCTGCATCATTTTGCGCAGGTTATTGAGCGCATAGCGCATACGGCCAAGAGCGGTGTTGATGCTTACGTCGGTAATATCGGCAATCTCTTTAAAGCTCATATCGCCAAAGTGACGCATAATCAGCACCTCTTTTTGCTCAGATGGCAAAAGCTGTATTAAGCCTTTAAGGTCTTTATAAGTTTGCTCCCTAACCATCTTATCTTCAGTGCTTTCATCGTAGTTACCCAGCACCTCAAAGATATCAAAGTCGTCGCCATTGCTCACCATAGGCGCACGCTTTTCGCGGCGAAAATGGTCGATAACCAAATTATGTGCAATACGGGTAACCCAGGGCAAAAACTTGCCTTCTTCGTTGTACTTTCCGGCTTTAAGGGTATTTATTACTTTTATAAAAGTATCCTGAAAAATATCCTCGGCAAGGTATTCATCTTTTACCAGCAGGTAAACAGAGGTGTATATTTTTGATTGGTAACGCCTGATCAATTCTACAAGCCCCGCTTCATCACCGGCAATGTATAGATGGATTAGATCCTGATCACTCTTCAATTGAAAATCCATAGAAAGTACTACTTTAAACTTAATTTTTAGTTAAACTCTTGAAAAGTAAAGTATTTCCTATAGCGTTTTTGTTAGGGTAAAAAAATTGTTACTTCAAATAAAACAAATTCCCGGATAAAAAACAAATAAAATTTTTTCAACCAGTCATTTTTTAAATATTCATCGGGTTAATTAGCAACAAAACAATTTATTATTTGGCAACAATAATATTAGACTAAATTACACTACCAAAGGTTTAATGGGTACCAAAATAAATTTTTAAAATTGAATTGATAAAAAAATAAGGTACTGTTAAATTGTATTAAATCCGTTACAAATATTTTGTACTGTAAATTTATTAAAAGGCATCAACTTATTGCCCGGCAAGATGTTAAAAAATGTTAAATATTAAATGTTGCCGGTGTTAACATAGACTAATAGTAGTGATAACTCTATAGCTCATTTAAAAATTCTCTTGCATCCTGAAGTTCAATTTTCCCTTCCTTATAAAGATTTATTTCCTTTACAGATCGTTTTAGCCGGGTATACATCACCTGTTCCGACTTAGATAACGGGCGCTTATTGTTGTCTTTTGCAACATTATAATCCAGGCCAAAAGCGCCCAATACAGATTTGATGGCTTTCTCGGTTTTTTTATCCTCAATACTTACAGTCAGCGTAGTCATTATATTAGATTATATTTTAAAATTACAAAATGATACCAGCTTTTAAAAGCATTATTACGCCAATATACAGGTAACCGTTAAATCCAACTCTTAAAAACCCCAACTCCTTCACGTGTTTACGCTAAAGTAATTCCGCTCACCACCAACCCAAAAAATCCTCTCTAAACAATTAAAAGTCAACAAACTGTAAACTCGGGTATTTAATTGCAATAATCATCTAAACAAAGTGAAAGCGATTTGGATTATGCTAAATATTTTAGGATTTTTGCATTTTAGAAAAAAGACCATAGTCGATAGTCCATAGGCCATAGTGATTGTATGGTTTTTGCTATGGTCTATGAACCATGGACTACCAACAATATATGAGCAAAGAAGCAGAAAAAGATCCATCAAAACATATTATTATAAAAGGGGCGCGTGTACACAACCTTAAAAATATGGATGTGGCCATCCCCAAAAACAAGCTGGTTGTTGTAACAGGCATGTCGGGCTCGGGCAAATCGTCGCTTGCTTTTGATACCTTATATGCCGAGGGCCAGCGCCGCTATGTAGAAAGCCTTTCATCATACGCCCGCCAGTTCCTGGGCCGCATGAACAAGCCCGATGTTGATTATATAAAAGGTATAGCCCCGGCAATAGCCATTGAGCAAAAAGTAATCACATCAAACCCGCGCTCAACTGTGGGCACCTCAACAGAAATTTATGATTACCTGAAGCTGCTTTTCTCGCGCATTGGTAAAACCATTTCGCCTATATCCGGCCTGCCGGTGAAAAAAGATTCGGTTACCGATGTGGTAAACTTTGTACTCAGCCTGCCCAACGAAAGCCAGATAACCATATTGGCTCCTTTATATCCGCACAATAACCGCAGCCTAAAAGAAGAGTTGGCCGTACTGATGCAAAAAGGTTTTGTACGCGTAGAATACCAGGGAAAGCTATCAAAAATAGAGGCATTGTTAGAGGACGCCAGTATTGTTGATGATGGGTCATGGCTGGTGGAAGAGGTGAAAGGCGAAAGCTTAAAGGCGAAAGGCAAAAAGCAAAAGGCTGAAAGCGATATCGAAACCATAAACCTTACTACGCATCAGTCATCCCTTACATCCTACTCAGCTGTACGCATCGTTATCGACCGTATCAGCAAAAACGAAGAAGATGAAACAGTAAGCCGCTTAGGCGATTCTGTTCAGACAGCGTTTTTTGAAGGTAAAGGCGATTGCTACGTGCGTTACCAGGAGGCTGGCGCGGAGCAGGAAACCGAACGCTTTTTTTGCGACCGTTTTGAGCTGGACGGTATTAAATTTGAAGAGCCTACCCCCAACTTTTTCAGCTTTAATAACCCTTACGGCGCCTGCAAAAAATGCGAGGGCTATGGTAAGGTAATTGGTATTGATGAAGATTTGGTTATTCCTGATAAAAGTAAATCGATATATGAAGGGGCCATTGCCCCGTGGCGCGGCGAAAAGATGCGCGAGTGGAATGACAACCTGGTGAGGCATGCCCTGAAGTTTGATTTCCCTATCCATCGCCAGTATAACCAGCTTACCGCTAAGGAACAAAAGTTATTGTGGACAGGTAATAAATTTTTCCGCGGCCTTGATGAATTTTTCAAGGAGATGGAAGAGCAAACCTACAAAATCCAGTACCGTGTTTTGCTATCGCGATACAGGGGCAAAACCACTTGCCCCGAGTGTAAGGGCAGCCGTTTGCGCCAGGATGCATCATATGTAAAAATCAACGAACGTTCCATTACCGATGTGGTTTTAATGCCGCTGGATAAAGCGCAGGAGTTTTTCCAGGGCCTGGAACTGAACGAAACCGACGCCAAAATTGGTAAACGTTTGTTAATGGAAATAACCAATCGTTTGGTTTTCCTGAACGATGTAGGCTTAAGCTATTTAACGCTAAATCGTTTATCAAACACGCTATCGGGCGGCGAATCGCAGCGAATTAACCTCGCTACCTCATTGGGCAGCAGCTTAGTAGGCTCGATATATGTATTGGATGAGCCAAGCATAGGCCTCCACCCGCGGGATACCCAGCGCCTAATTGGCGTATTAAAATCCCTGCGCGATGTGGGCAACACTGTTTTGGTGGTTGAACACGAGGAAGAGATTATGAAGGCGGCCGACCATATTATTGATATTGGCCCCGAAGCCGGTACTCATGGCGGTGAATTGATTTTTACCGGAACTTATGACGAGATTATAAAAGATGATAACAGCTTAACCGGCCGCTACCTGAGCGGTAAAGACGAGATAGCTATACCAGCCACCCGCCGTAAATGGCACGATTTTATCGAGATAAAAGGCGGCCGCGAAAACAACCTGCAGCACGTAAATGCTAAGTTCCCTTTAGGTGTACTTGCCGTGGTTACCGGCGTGTCCGGATCTGGTAAAACCAGTTTGGTAAAACGCATACTGGCACCTGCCCTGCAAAAAACGCTGGGCAATTACTCGGGCGAGCAAACCGGATCATACGATAGCATCGAGGGCGATTACGCTAAGATAGAACAGGTAGAAATGGTTGACCAAAACCCTATTGGCCGTTCATCACGCTCAAACCCGGTTACCTACGTAAAAGCCTGGGACGAGATCCGCAACCTGTACGCCGCACAACCGGCAGCCAAAGCGGCCGGCTTAAAACCATCCGCATTCTCGTTTAACGTAGAGGGTGGCCGCTGCGATGTTTGCCAGGGCGAGGGTGAAGTGAAGATTGAGATGCAGTTTATGGCCGATATTTTCCTTACCTGCGAAACCTGCGGCGGCAACCGCTTTAAACAGCACATACTGGATATTACCTACAACGAAAAGAATGTAGCCGAAGTATTGCACATGACCATTGACGAAGCTTTGCAGTTTTTTGCCAAGGAGCCAAAGATCATCTCAAAAATAAAACCCTTGGTTGATGTTGGTTTAGGTTATGTACAACTGGGCCAATCATCAAATACACTATCGGGCGGCGAAGCGCAGCGTATTAAGCTGGCATCGTTCCTGGTTAAAGGTAACAATACGCACAAAACGCTATTTATTTTTGATGAGCCAACTACCGGGCTGCATTTTGCCGATATTAAAAAGCTGCTGAAATCATTTGATGCCTTGCTTGAACACGGCAATACCATTATTGTTATTGAACATAACATGGATGTTATTAAATGCGCCGATTGGGTGATTGACATTGGCCCCGAAGGCGGCGACCGTGGCGGTAAAGTAGTATTTGAAGGCGTACCCGAAAGCCTCATCAAAGAAAAAAAGTCACACACCGGGCATTATTTAAAAGAACGGTTTGGGAAGTAACCGTTACCTATTAAAATAAGAAAGGCTTCGTAATTGGGGTCTTTCTTATTTACTATTAAGTTTTATTTGTGCCTGCATAACCCAATCCTAAACCACGGTTACAAAAAATTGCGCGCTTTAACGTAGGGACTGTTGACCTGTTTTTGATCGTCCACACGCCGGTTGCATTACACCGTTATTACTATTAACGAAATTATGGTTAACCTTATCCGGTTATTTTACGTTTAAATTAAAAAATGCAACAATAACTCTATTCCTTATCATCATAATGAACATGTCGTTAAAAAATCTATCTGAATCAACTGCATTAGTATTATTGCTAATTGTAGGTTATTCATGCTCGAAAGGCAAAAACGATTCATCTGATCCTTCGCCAATTACCAAACCTTCGCTTACAGCAAAAATAGACAGCACCGATTATAACCTGGATGCCGCGGCTATTACCTCAACTTATTATAGTACGGATGGAGATGACGTAAAAGCACTGAAAGCTACAGGCCGGTTAAATACAACAGGAAATAAGATTGTATTTTTTATAAACGATTTCAAAGATGGCACCATTGAGTTAAGCAAAAAAGCCGGAACATCTTTAAATCCGGGTAATCCCCATATAAAGGTTAATGCGGTAGTAACCCCCACTCCTGTACAAACCTATGTGCAGTACATTAAAGATGGCAATACTTATTATGCGGTATCGGGCATTATAACTGTTGTTATAAAAAGTAATGGTACAGCAACGGTTAAGTGGGATATTAAATTTACCGACGCCAAAGCCCGTTCGTTTAATTCATCAGGCTCATTCGATCTTACTAATTTCCAGGCCAATATTAAACCAAAAACTGATATAGTTGACCCCACACCTGTAAGTGATAAACCGACTATAGAAAGTATTAGTCCGCAAAAAGGGTTTGCTTTAGATACCGTAAGAATTACCGGTACAAATTTTAGTGCAGTAAAAACCGATAACGAGGTTAGCTTTAATGGCACTAAGGCATTTGTCAGCTCGGCAACAACTACCCAACTGGTTGTTATCGCGCCCGCCACGGCAAGCACGGGAAGCATTATAGTCAGCATAAAGAACGGCACTGCTGTAACCGGCCCTGTATTCACGTATTTATTACCGGCAACGATAACCGGAATTAGCCCGGCGAGTGGAAAAACAAACGATACCGTAACTATTACCGGTACAAACTTCAGTACAGTGTTGGCAGAAAACACAGTGTTTTTTAAAACAGCTATCGGCATAATGTTAACCGCTACCAGTACAAAATTAACAGTACGGGTACCAGCCGGCGGGTCAACAGGTGCAATAACTGTAAATGTTAATCATGCCCGCACAACCATTACAGGGCCGGTGTTTACTTATACTAACAAACCCGTTTTGCAAAGTATATCGCCTGCGCAAGGCAACCCGGGCGATGTTATCACTTTTACTGGTACCAACTTTAGTACCACTCCGGCCACAAATATTGTTTTCTTTAATGGAGTCCGTGCATCGGTACTAACGGCTACCGCAACTAAGCTTACTGTTAAAGTCCCGGCCAGCGCTACTACCGGAAAGATAATTTTAAGTGTTGATGGGAACAGTGCCAATGAAGCATTAATTTTTACTGTAAACCCGCCAAAAACTTCGCTGGCCTGGACAGAGGTTTTCACATCAGTCAATTTGCAGCAAAGTAATCAGATGGTAAGTACAGGAGGCAGTGTGCTTATTACCGGGGGCCCGCAACAGGGTTACCTGTATTTTAGTGCAGACGGCAAATCATATACCGACGTTTATAATAATTTACCGTTTGCCCAGGGGCAAAAACCATCTATCAACATTATCAAAGCCGATAACAACAACTACTACGTTACCACAAGCCTGGGCATTGCAAAATCTACAAATGGTACTAACTGGGTAAAAATAGTTCCGGATGCTACATCGCCCAACAGGAGTTTTACGGGAATTACTGTTAACCAGGATAAAATTACTTTGTTGGCAGGTAAAAAGGTTTATAAGTCGCCGGATGGCGGCTCAACCTGGTCAAGTGCCGATATTTCCGGTCCGGGAACGCTCAATTACATCAGCAGTTTTGCGAATGAAAAGTACATGTTTGCCGTTGATACCAGCAAGAACTTTACTTCGAAAGAAGAAAAAATTTTTTACCAGTCGATGGACCAGGGCCGCACCTGGCGAGAAACCAGCGGCGTAACAGGTATTTACAATTATAACCTGGGCGAGCGCGATTTTTTAACAACATCGTCATACAACGTATTTTGTTCCTTTAGCTATAAAGGCTCGGGACAAAGCCTTGGCAGCACCCGCGTATACCGCTCTGTAAACCAGGGCGCAACATGGGAAGACATAGGCAGCGAAGCATGCAGCGTAATAAAAACAGCCGGAGATATTGTAGCCTACGGAACTGCTTACCTTAATCTATCCTTAAATAATGGTGATACATTTACAAAATACACTATACCAACGGGATATACTTTAGGAGGCATCGTAATCACTCCATCTTATTATTACATCAGCGCGTATACCAACACCGGTTCCAATAAGATATTCAGGGCTACCCGATAGATAATTTAAATTTCAAAAAAAACGGCTACGCTTTATAACAGCATAGCCGTTTTTTTATCTCCGGATATTCCCGGTAGCACTATTTTAAAATCCATAAAAAGATTTGCTACTTCGTTCCTAAATCGTTATATTTGATTAACATCCAACATCTTACCCAAAGATATCGCGTAAATTTTTCTACCCGGGTAACGTCGGCTCAATCATTAACATACCTAAACTTACAATACTATGCCAGGAAGCAAAGCATTTTACGACACCATCCGCCCATTGTTTGGCGGACATTTCTCTCAAAGCCAGATTGATGGCATCGAAACAATTTTAACCGTTATTGCAGCAGCTGGCATAACCGATAACCGCAAAACAGCGTATATGCTGGCTACAGTGTTTCATGAATGCGCCAAAAAAATGCAGCCGATAGCCGAATTTGGCAAGGGCGCCGGCCATGACTATGGCAAAAAATTAAAAATGGGGGCTGGCTCTGGTCACCGGGTACCTTATACCACGCCCGATAAATTATATTATGGCAGGGGCTACGTACAGCTAACCTGGTATGAGAATTATGAGAGTATGGGCCATTTATTACACGTTGACCTGCTCGGAAATCCAGAACTGGCCTTAGATCCAACCATAGCTGCAAACATCATGGTTAAAGGGATGGTTGGCGGGCTATTTACGGGCAAGGGCCTTGGCAAATATTTTACAGCCGACTTAACCGACTGGGTAAACGCCCGCAAAATAATTAACGGCCTTGACCAGGCCGCAACCATTGCGGGCTATGCTCAAACTTTTCATAAAGGATTGACCGCGCCGGTTTAAAACAAGCAAAAGAGTTTAGGTGGCGAAAGATCCCAGGCGAATTCTGGCTTCCTGAATTTCTTTGTGCCTACTGGCTATCAAAGCAGCCACGGCACGATATAATTGTTGATTATCCTGCCAAAAAGGAACTTTGATTTTTAGCACAACCGCTAATAAGTCGCCAGGGTAGTAATCGCCCCCCGGCGAAAAGATCTTCTGTAAGTTTTTCGATGGCCAGTGGCACAAGATACGGCAAGCTAAACCCCTGACCTATCATTAAACGCAGATCCTCGGTAGTAAATTCATTTAGCTGGACTTTTAATAGCTCCAGGCTGCGTCGTACAAGTTGTGTTGGCGCCGTTGCCGGATCTTCAACGGCTATATTTTCCAGGTTTTGTAGTGACTTGTAGCGCCAATTATTTTCCAGTTTCATAAAAACCACAAGCAAGATGCTAAATCGTTAACTCATTCAACCACTCACCTAATTATTTACCACCCGTTTTAACGTACATGTAAATAATACCGCCGATAACGGTAATTGCCAATACAATAAGCCCGGTAACGCCTTTTTTTTTATCCTGGCGCATTAGCCATACTAAAAATGCAACCAGCGGCAGCACAAAAACTGCCCAGAATATTAATGATGGAATGTTCATAAGAAGCCCCCCGCCCCCCCTAAAGGGGGAGTTTTAAATTATTAATAAAGTTAATGCCCTCTTGTTCCCCCTTCAGGGGGTTAGGGGGCCTAAAAAATCATCCTTGCCATAGGTGCAATTTCCTGCCCTACAAATTCACCTTTTAAATATTTATAGTAACCGGCAATTGCAATCATGGCGGCGTTATCTGTACAATACTGCATAGCCGGAATAAAGCTTTCCCAGCCATTTTTTTCGCAAAGCGCTTGCAGGCCCAATCTTAAACCTGTATTGGCCGATACACCGCCGGCCAAAGCCAATTGTTTAATGCCATACTGTTTTGCGGCCTTTTCAAATTTATTTAGCAATATAGTTGCTATCCGTTTTTCAACCGAGGCGCAAATATCGTCCATATTTTCGCTGATAAAATCGGGGTTCTTAGCCACGTTATCGCGAATAAAATACAATATCGACGTTTTTAATCCGCTAAAACTAAAATCAAAGCCTGCGATCTGCGGCTCGGGGAACTTGTAAGCATCCGGGTTACCCTGCCGCGCATATTTATCTATAAGCGGGCCACCCGGATAAGGTAAGCCCAATATCTTACTGGTTTTATCCATTGCCTCGCCCGCTGCATCATCCAGTGTTTGGCCAATAATTTCCATCTCAAAATAATCTTTCACCAAAACTATTTGCGTGTGCCCACCCGATACGGTAAGGCATAAAAACGGAAACACGGGCTTATGATCGCCAATAAAATGGGCCAGGATATGAGCCTGCATGTGATTAATTTCGACCAATGGCGCGTTTTGAGCAAGCGCAAATGCCTTGGCGAACGATACGCCAACTAATAATGAGCCTAAAAGGCCCGGCCCGCGGGTAAAAGCTACCGCATCAATATCATTTTTGTTTACTTTTGCGTTCAATAGTGCTTGTTGAACGGCAGGAACAATATTTTGCTGATGTACCCTTGAGGCAAGCTCGGGGACAACGCCACCATATGCCTCGTGAATGCTTTGGTTAGCAATAACATTGCTCAGGATAACCCCATCAACGCAAACAGAGGCAGACGTGTCATCGCAAGAAGATTCAATTCCTAATATTACAGGCACTTTATTAAGTCAAAAGTCAAAAATTAAAAATCAAAATGACTTAATTTTTGGCGGATTATAAATTAAATTCAGAAAGTGAAAACCATTAAGGCTTTTTTGAATTTTTACTTTTGAATTTTTAATTAATCACAAAGTTATTAAAAAAGCACTCAAAATAGTATTCGGGCTGGTGTTGTTGATATTATTGACACTGAGCATACTTTTATTGGCTTTTCAATATAAACCCGTACAAACATGGGCCGCTAAAAAAGCGACCAAATATTTGTCGGACGAGTTGCGTACTACCGTAAGCATAAAAAGCCTTTACATAAGACCTTTTAGCACTGTAGTTATTGAAGGCTTATATGTACTGGATAAAAAGAAGGATACGCTGCTGAATACCCCTAAGCTGGCGGTAGATATCAATGGGTTCTCTATTTTTAACAGCATCAAACAACGGCTTATCACTTTTTCGGCCATCGAGCTTGATAACGGCTCGTTTTACCTGAAAAAGCAAAAGGACAGTACCACCAACCTCGATTTTATTATCAATTATTTTAACTCGGGCGATACTGCAAAAACCACCAGCAAGCCATGGACGCTGAATTTTGATAAGATTACCATTAACAACTTCCACTTCCGGTATAAAAACCAGCTGATTGATACCGCAATGGCCCAGGTTAATTTTGACGATATTGATGTAAAACATTTTAGCACGGTGGTTTTAAATATGGATATCAAAAACCACCTTTTTAAGGGCAACGTGCAAAAGCTAACCCTTGTAGAAAAAAGCGGGTTTTACGTTAAAAATTTAACATCAAATATCACTATAGATACTAACCAGATACTGGCACAAAACCTCCATTTAAAAACCGGGCATTCTGATCTGAAAGATTATTTCAGGATGAAATTCAAATCGTTTAGCGATTTTAACGAGTTTAACACGAAAGTTTATATGGATGGCGATTTTAAATCGTCGCGGGTATCATCGGCAGACATCGCCTACTTTACCAGCGGGCTCGAAAAAGTAAGCTTTGATCTTGGTTTAGATGGCCGGGCCCACGGGCCGGTTAGTAATTTAAAATCAAAGGGGGTTACCATAACCGGTGGCCAGGCTACCTTTATAAAAGGCGACTTTAATTTAAGAGGCTTGCCCGATTGGAATAACACCTTCCTGGAATTGCGGTTTGACCAGATAGCATCCAACAAAAAAGATATCGATTATCTCATCAGTCATTTCTCGGGCCAGCCCAACCTAAAAGTTCCCGATATTATCAACAAGTTTGGCAACATCAATTTCACGGGCAGGTTTAGCGGCTTGCAAAACGATTTTGTGGCCTATGGTATTTTTAAAACCAAGCTTGGCCGTTTTGATTCGGATATTAATTTAAAGATTGATAAAAAGGGTAGCCCCAGTTACAGCGGTAAACTGGATGCCTTTAATTTTGACCTGGGCACCCTGCTTGATGAAAGCAGCCTAGGCCGCACCACGTTTACATCAAACATAAAAGGCAGCGGCGACGACCTGAAAACCCTGAGCGAAAAAGGCGATGCCAAAATCAAATACATCGATTTTAATAATTACACTTATAATAACCTTACCATCAATGGCTCGTTTATAAAAAAACTTGCTAACGGGCATATTACTATCAATGATAAAAACATAAAGCTCGACCTGAAAGGTAAGGCAAACTTAAATGGCCAGCTGCCCGCTTATGATTTGGCAGCCACTATTAAGGATGCCAAACTAAACGCCTTAAAACTGATAAAAGATACCATCACCCTTAGTACACAGCTAAAAACTACGTTCAGCGGCGATGATCTCAAAAACTTACAGGGTAATATTTTGCTATCGCCGATAAAGATTGTTGACCCACGCAATAATTACCAGGCCGACTCGCTTTACCTATCGGCCAATGGCAGCGGCAATGCCAGGGAGATAGCCCTTAAATCTGACTTTGCCGATGCCAATATTAAAGGCAGTTTTGACCTTGCTACCCTGCCATCGTATTTTAAAACCATTGTTAAAAAGTATATCCCCTCGTTACAAACTACTATTGTACCACCCAAGCCAGAAGAGTTTGATTTTAACCTGACCATCAAAAAACTCGATCCGCTTACATCGATATTTTTACCCGAATTAAAAATACCAGATCAGGGGAATTTTACCGGCCATTTCGATTCCAATAACAAAACGGCTACGCTATCGGGCTATATCAAAACGTTTAAATACGGCAAAATAGTTTTTCATGATTTTATTATTGATGAAAGCACATCCGACAATTTGCTGGGACTTAACGTTTCGCTAAAAAAGGTTGACTTAACCGACAGCCTTTTTATAAAGGATATTAACATAACCAACTTTCTTAAAAATGATAGTTTAAACTTTAACGTTAAGCTATCCGATAAAAATGCGGTAAACCAGCTGGATCTTTACGGCCTGGTTGAATTTGGTAAAGACACTACCGCCAAATTGAAACTATTACCCTCGGATGTGATCCTGGAGCACGAAAAATGGAAAATACAAGACCAGGTACGCATCCGCCTGCTTAATGGCAAAACCCAGGTAACAGGCTTTGAGTTATCAAATGGAACACAAAAGGTTAGGATAAACGGCTTTATATCTGATAATCCTACTGATGTATTAAAGCTCTCGTTTGAACAATTTAATATGCGCACGCTTAACCAGCTTACCAAAACATCGGGCATATTTTTAAAAGGCTACCTTAATGGCGATGTAAACATGACCGCCATTACTGCAGATCCCGGTGTTGACGCAAAACTATCTATCGATTCGCTTACCATGAACAAAACGCTTATTGGTAATGTAAAATTGGTATCAACACTGGATAACGACCGCAAGCAGGCCGATATGAAATTAAACATTGTTAACCGCAGCCTTGAAACCATGAACCTATCGGGTATATACGCCTTTGGAAAAGATGCAGAAAACAACCTTGACTTTGACGTAAAAATGAACCAAACAGAGGCTATCATTTTTGAACCCTTTATCAAAGATCTTGTATCAGATATTAAAGGCAACATATCCACCAACCTGAAGCTGACGGGGCCATTATCAAAACCGCAACTGAATGGAGATGTTACCCTGGTAAACACAGGCGTAACCGTTAATTATTTAAAAACAGCTTATACCGTTAATACCAAAGTAAACGTAACCAATAGCGTTATCAAAGTAGATAACATGGTGCTAAAAGATAAAAAAGGCGGCACGGGCACGGCTAATGGAACGATAGATTTAAACAATCCATCTAACCCGGATATTGAGGTTGACCTGGTTGCAAAAAACCTGCTGGCGCTGAATACTACGTTTAAAGACAACCACGTGTATTACGGCACCGCTTACGGTACCGGGAATTTTAGTTTCAAAGGCCCGGTTGATAACATGAAAATTGATATAACTGCGCGCACCGAGGCAGGCACAATTTTCAATATCCCGCTTAACACCTCATCAACAGCAAGCGATTATGATTTTATAAAATTTGTAAGCCATAGCGATACCGCCAAAGTTGTAGCCAAAGAGCGCGCATTTAATGGCGTAACCCTTAATTTTGATTTAACCGCCGACGAAAAGACCGTGGTAAGGATAGCAACAGATTATGGCTTGCTGGAAGGCAGCGGGGTAGCCAATAACCTAAAGCTGAATATTAACAGCCTGGGCGATTTTGAAATGTATGGCGACTTTTTAATAACCACGGGCAAATTTGAATTTACGGCTAAAAACTTTATCAGTAAAAACTTTACGGTAAGCCAGGGCGGTACCATCAGGTGGACAGGCAACCCGGCAAACGCCGAAATAAACCTGAAAGCGCTATATGAGGTACGTACAGATCGTTCGCCGTTGTATACCGCCGCGGGCCTGCAATCGCCGCAGGGCAATAAGCAGGTATTGGTACAGGCCGAGTTGATCCTGACCAAATCGTTGTTACTACCGGTTATCGACTTCGACTTTAACTTCCCAACCGATCCTTCGGTAAAGGATGACGTGGCTACTTATTTATCAGACAATAACAACCGCAGCCAGCAGGCATTAAGCATCATTGTGCGCAGGCAGTTTTCGTCGGGCAGCAACAACAGTTTAACCAACCAGGTTATAAGCACCGCAGGCGATGCCGTTACCGAATTTGCTTTTAATAAACTAAACAACCTGATAGCACAATCAAACATTAAAAACTTTGATTTAAACATCCGATCCTTTAATGAGGCCAGCGCCTCGTTGCGCTTTTTTAACGACAGGCTTTCGTTTAACGGAAGTTTGTTTACCAACACAGCCTCAAACGATTTATTTAACAACAATAACACTACCCTTTTCAATCAAAGCTTTAACTCCATTAACAAAGATTTTGAGGCCTTGTACCGCATCAGGAAAGATGGCAACTTAACTGCCAGGTACTCGTACCGAATTTTAAACAGCACCACGCTAAACAATTTAAATAACCAGTTGCTTCCGCAGTATGTGAACGGATTGGGCTTGGTTTATCAGCGGGATTTTGACACCTTCCGCGAGTTTATCCGTAACCTTTTCAGAAGCGGCAAGCGTGCCCAGGCCCCGGTAACACCGTTACCGGTAACAAACCCCAATCCTATTGTTACCAAACCGGACGACGATGATTAGTTATTGATGTGCAAATTTCAGATTTCAAATGTGCAGATGAATGCACCTGGAGCGATTGAAGATTGCCATATCTAATACAAAAAAAGCAGGCTGACATTAATCAACCTGCTTTTTTATAATCTGATTTCCCTGCATCTGCACATTTAAAATCTGCATATCTGCACATCTGTAATCTGCACATCTAACAGCTTAATGGTCGCGCATAATCGCATGATCCATTTTGTCGCGTTTGGTACGCAGGTATAATTCGTTATGAGGGTTTGACGCTATTTCGATAGGTACGTTTTCAACAACTTCAAGGCCGTAGCCAATCAAGCCTGCGCGTTTTTTGGGATTGTTGGTCATCAGCCTCATTTTCGAAATTCCAAGGCTGCGCAATATCTGCGCTCCAACGCCGTAATCACGCTGATCCATTTTAAAGCCCAGTTTAACGTTTGCTTCAACGGTATCATAACCGTTTTCCTGCAAGTGGTATGCTTTTAACTTGTTGATAAGGCCTATTCCGCGGCCCTCCTGGTTCATGTAAACAACTACGCCCTTTCCTTCCTTGCTTATCATTTCCATTGCTTTGTGCAGCTGTGGGCCGCAATCGCAACGGCACGATCCAAAAATATCGCCGGTAACGCATGAACTATGCACCCGGGTTAAAATTGGCTCACCGGGCTCCCAGGTGCCTTTTACCAAAGCCAAATGATTTTCGCCGGTATCCAGTTGAGTGTAAGCTATCATTTCAAAATCGCCCCACTCGGTAGGCATTTTCACCGATACTTCTTTTTTAACCAGTGTCTCGGCGTTTAAGCGGTAAGCTATCAGGTCTTTGATAGATACAATTTTCAGGTTAAACTCTTTTGCCATAACCAGCAGGTCGGGCAGGCGGGCCATGTCGCCGTCTTCTTTCATGATCTCGCATATAACTCCAGCTGGTTCAAAACCGGCCAAAACAGCCAAATCAATAGCCGCTTCGGTATGGCCCGAGCGGCGCAAAACGCCTCCATCTTTGGCAATAAGCGGGAATATGTGACCTGGCCTCCCTAAATCTTCGGGCTTAGTGGCCGGATCAATTAATGCCAAGGTTGTTTTTGAACGGTCGGTGGCCGATATGCCGGTTGTGCAGCCGTGTCCCAGTAAATCAACAGAAACCGTAAAATTAGTTTCGTGCGAGGTGGTATTATGGCTCACCATCGGCTCCAGTTCAAGTTCGCGGGCTCTATCTACAGTAATAGGCGCGCAAACCAGGCCGCGGCCATAGCGTACCATAAAATTTATTGCTTCGGGGGTGGCGTTGCGGGCTGCAGTTAAAAAATCACCTTCATTTTCCCTGTCCTCATCATCAACCACAATGATCATTTTACCTGACCGTATATCGTCTATAGCTTCTTGTATTGTATTTAACATTATGTGGGTATTACGTATGGCAAACCTAAAAGGCTGCCATGATGTATTAAAGTTTAAACAAATTTAAACTATATTAAAATGATTCTGGTCGGTGCTATGTAAAATGATTTTGAAGGCGTTTGCCGTATCAGGCTTCCTTACGTTTAAAGATTTTATTAAAATATCTTTTGTAGGCCTCCATGTCAAATATCACTGAATCGGTAGCGGCTTTATAGGAAAGGAAAAGCCCGATGGGCGTTAGCACAATAATGGCCACCCACATACCAAATACAGTATTAACGTTACCTGCCTTTACAGATTTTTCGCCTATGGTTGATATAATGTAATAGATGAGGAAAAATATCACCGAAATTACCACAGGCAGCCCCAGCCCCCCTTTACGAATAATGGCGCCAAGCGGCGCACCTATTAAAAACAATGCTATACAGGCGGCTGATAAAGTATATTTCTTTTGCACTTCCGAGTCGTACCGGCGGATGGTAGACGCATCGTTATTATACTTATCGGCGCGATTTTTCAAAAAATCCTTTACCGACCGCACCTCAGATGCAGCGCTTGATAAAGCCATCTGCTGATCTGCAATTTTCATGCTTTTCAACACATCTTTATCGGCAGCAATATATTTTACTTTTGACTTAGCCGGCAAATTAAAATACTTGATGTACGGCGTAATAAGTTTATAATTTAATACAACAGCAGCATCCGTAGCCTTTTGACTCGAATCAACAAAAAATTTAAGTTGCCGCAAATTCATCATTTGCGATGCGGATTTAAACTCATTTTCATCGGTACGGCTAATTTTAAAGCCATCCAGCGAAAATTTTTGCTCCATCTCTTTAAACCGGAAACGGGTAAAGCGTTGCCGCAGATCATAATTAGCGCCGTCGCTTTTTGATTCCACATAGTTTACACCTTCCTTGAGTTTTAGCACCAGGTACTTATCGCCCATGGTACGGAACATAGTACCCTCGCGGGCCATGGTTACTTCGGTGTTATTGGTTTCGTCGTTTTTTTTATAAATAATAATACCATAAAGCCTTTGCCCGTCGGGATCTTTTTTTGTTACACGGATGGTGTAGCCTGGAAAGCTGGAACTGAATATCATTTCGGGCAGTAAATCGGCCGATTTCTGCTTTCGGGCATCATATAAAAGGGAATAGTATTTCAGGTTAGCTATCGGCAGCATATAATCCGAAAAGAAAAAGGCCGCGATACTTAATATGGATACAACAATGATCATGGGATACATTGCCCTGCGTAGCGAAATGCCGGCAGCTTTAATGGCTACCAGTTCATAATTTTCGCCAAGAGCACCATAAGTCATGATGGTTGATAGTAATACCGATAACGGCAGCGCCATGGCCACATTGGTTGCCGAGTTGTACATCATCAACTCCAGGATAATATACCAGGCAAAGCCTTTGCCTATAAGGTCGTCGATGTATTTAAACAAAAACAGCATCAGCAACACAAACATTACGATGAAAAGCGTGCTTACAAAAGGCCTTATAAATGACTTAAGCAGTAAAAGGTGAATCTTTTTCATCAGGGGCAATTTGTATTTACAGGATAAAAAACGCGCAACGGTGCAGGTTAATTTTCATTAACGCAAAATTAGCGTTTGGTAATACAAAATTAGCTAAAATTAAATTGGCCTTACGCGCCCAGTACGCTTATGAGGTAATCAATCTGGTTATCCCATATCAGTTTTCGTTCGGGAATCTGGTCTTCCGTTGCAAAATCGGTGATGCTCAGGGCAACATCGTTGGTAAGTTCGTCTTGCAAAATCTCCATTTCAAAATAGCATTGCGGCTCATCCTCAAGCCATTTGAACCTAACCAGCTTATTTTCTTTAACTAAAATAAGTTTTGCTTTTTGCGGCTCATCGTCCCAGGTAAAAGTAAAAACCTGGTCACGAACATTTACATCATCGGCAAACCATTGTGCTAACCCGTTAGGCTCATTTAGGAAAGTGAACAGTATTCTTGGAGATGATTTTATCTCATACTCAATAGTAAATTTCTTTTTTTCGGACATCGGGGTTTATACTTGAAAACAGGTTATGCAGTAAATGTTAACATTTTTTCTAAAGAAAACGAATTTCTGCTATATTTGCAAACCTTTTTAAGGAAGCACATTGTTTTATAAACATAGCTACTCTTTTTACCAACCATATAAAAAGAGGATTAAATTAAAAACGGCGGGGTAGCTCAGATGGTTAGAGCGTAGGATTCATAACCCTAAGGTCGGCAGTTCGATCCTGCTCCCCGCTACTAATAACAGAAAGCCTTGAAATGCACATTTCAAGGCTTCTGTTTTTCTATAATTTCCTATTACCCTGAAATTCAACATAATAATTAGTTCGATTCTGCTCCAGTACCTAAAGAAAGAAGTTCTTTAAAAGCAATTAACTAGTACTTTGTAGCAGCCTGTATTTCAATCAATTGACTTGTTTCCTCCTCGTCATTTAATAATTCGATATTTTTCCATCAGGATTATCCATTGCCCAGGAAAACATAGCAACTGTAGCTTACTTGCGAAAAGTAGAAACAGATCCGGATAAAAAATTTATTAAGAATAAAAACGTCTACTGGCATTTTCAAAAGGCAATGTCATGGAGATTGCTGATACTGGAATTGTATAAGCTTTTTAGCAAAAAGAAGGAGTATAGCCTTAGGAATCTGTTCTTAAACATTAAGGCAGGTGGATTTCCAGGAATGGCAACTGAAGCTGATTTGAATAAATGGGGGAATAAATTAGATGAAAACATGGAGATGATCAGTAAATTACGTAACCAAAGAAATAAGCTGATTGCGCATCAAGACCGTGATGGATTGGATGGGGAAGCAAACGGTATTTCTATTATTGATATAAGAACACTAATAGTGTTAATACAGGAGGTGGTAAAAAGCATCTACTTTATCGTAACCGGATTTTCACTAATTGTAGATAATCTTATTAATGCGCCCGTTGATGAATTGGATAAGATAATTACCCTACAGGTAAAAGATAGAAGGGAAAAACTAATACCGACTATTGAAGAGGCCAAAAAATATGAGCTCGATGAATTTGGTGGGGACTTGCCGAAAACTAATACTTTTAAAGCTGTTTGTCCTATTTAAGACTGCTGAAAGTATGGCAAAGTTTTGGGATGATTATATGGAGCCACGAATCGCCATATAGACCAAATTACCTTTGATCGGGGAATATCACCAGGAAGATGGAAACACGCGTTCTTAAAATTTTGCTGATCATTGTTAATGCTTTGGTTGAAATTCCCTTTAAAATAAATGCGTAGCAATCCCTTTGGCAAAACCCTGCCACCAGGCCGAATGGTTGTTAGACTCGACAACAATCCTGATGACGATAATTCCTAAAAAAACGGCCATGGGGAATGCAGATCTTTTCTTTAAAATGTCCGAAATTAGCCAACCCAGTGTAAAAAGAGTGATAACGCCACCCATCACCCCAACGACTGCAAATGGAAGACCACAGGTTGCGATCAGAAAACGCCCCAGTCCGGGTCCAAGGATCATTAAACCGATACAGGCAAAAAAACGGAGATGATAGGTGGTTTTCTTTTTGTAATAAATGCCCAGGCCATACAAAATACTGATGTAAAACATATCGGGAATGCCGCTAAAACCCATGGTTGCTAAAGCTTCCGTTTCGCCTGTTGTTTTAATATTTCTTAAATAAGCTGCCCGGGTAACCAGGAAAAAGGAGAGCAACAATAATGGAAATATAAAATAAGACGCTTTGCCAACTATTCTGTGCCACTCCAATTTTTTGGTTCGGATAAAAACGGGTTGGGCAATTAACAATAAGATCCATATCACCATGATCAATCCATGAAAATGGTGCGCCCAGGTAAAGCCATTAAAATCCGGAAACTTAACCAGGTATGTTTTATAAAAGCCGGCAACACTAACGAGCAGCAGAAATATAAAAAAGTAAATGAGCCGGTTGGTTATTCCACTATTTTTTTCCGGTTTGTCCTGGGCGCGTTTTGATGTGATCATTGTGTTTTTTGCGGGTTTAATTATTATGGCGGCATCAAATGGGCACTGCAGGCTGCTCTGTTTAAGCAGTATTGCTATTTGATGGTATAAAATTGCATATGCTGTTTTGCATTTTAAAACAGTTATTGGTGAAGAGCTATCTTTTTGAGTGAGCAGCAGTATTTGCAGGCTAAAGAGTTTCATTGCGAAACTTTTTGCCATTCCCTCAAAAAAGCGACCTGTCACCATTTGAATTAGGAGAATGCAAATAGTTGTTTTAATTTTAATACATCCTGTTATGTATCGTTTCCTTTTTATAGTTGCATTGATAGTGCTGTTGTTGGGCAAAGTATCAGCACAGGATACTATTGTGTTAAATGGCCAACCACAATGGGGGAAAGGAATGCCCATTTTTAATAATTGCTTTTTTTACCATGACAGGAACGATGAGCCGGTAAGCTTTGAGGAAGTTAAAAAAAAGCATTTTGTTTTTTATGCGGACAGCCTTCGGCTTGACAAACCGTCTATGCGCCCGTTAGTAATTGAATGGCTCCGCTTTTCAATCCGTAATAGCTCTCTCAAAAATAGCATTCATCTTTGGGTAAATCCCGGTGGGCATTATTTTATACAATCGTACAATGCATATGGCTTGCTTGCAAAGTCGGGTATTTATGAGGCCGGCGTATCGGGCGTAAACAGGACTGGTTTTGCTATATCCATTTCTCCGGGTGAAACACAAACATATTGGGTTCGCACGGAAGACAGGCAGGGTAAGTTTGTACCTGCATGGATAAGCCTGGAAACCCGGTACACACTTTTAAACAGTCGGTCTGAAAGTATATGGAACAGCCGCTTGCTTTTTCTATTCCTTGCCATGTTAACCGGTTGCTTGTTTTTTATAACAGTGTTTGCAGCATACCAGTTTTTTTTATATCGGGATAAAGCTTTTGTATGGTACATGGCTTATACTTTATCGGCGTCTTTTACAGGGCTTTTCTGGATTGACATACGGCACCAGTTTGGTGTATTCTCTCCTTTTTTCAACGACGTTATTTTTTCCATATTCTTGTTTTTTGTGCCGGTGCTGTATAGTTTATTCATTGGCACAATGCTGAAACTACCTGAGCAATTTAAGAAGGGCTGGATGCTGGTAAAAGTTTTACTGGTAGTGGCCTGTGTTCAAATGCTGATAGAGTTTACAACCATACGTACGGGTAAATTTCTATTCGTTAACTACTATGGATACTTTGTTTCCATGATACCTGTAACCGTTTTGAACCTCGTTTTACTAACGCTCACAGTGATGAGTAAGGGAAAAGTAAAGTGGTTTATGTTTGGTGGTTTGTTGAGCATGTTATTATTGTGGTGTATGCCGCTGATGGTTTTGTCGAATGTGAAATTCAGAACTGATGCGGTAAGTTATGTGCTGATCTTTATTCCATTCTATTTTTTGCTTGGGCTTACAATTGAAGCACTTTGTTTTTCTTTTGCCTTATCCTACAGGAGTAAATTAGTTTTGATTGAAAAGAATAATTTACAAAAGCAATATACGGTACAGTTGAAGGATGAACTGGAAAAAAGAACAACAGAACTGGAAGAACAAAATAAAGTAGTACAAGAACAAAAAATAAATCAGGTGCGAACGGCTTTTGAAATGAAAATTGCTGAAACAGAAATGACAGCATTGAGGGCTCAAATGAATCCTCATTTTATTTTTAATTGTCTTAATTCGATCAAGTTGTATACCCTGGAAAATAATTCACAAACAGCCTCTGAATACCTTACCAAGTTCTCCCGGTTGATCCGGCTGGTGCTGGAAAATTCACGATCAGAAAAAGTAACACTGCAAAAAGAGCTGGAAACACTGAAACTGTATATAGAACTGGAAGCCATGCGCTTTAAGGACAAAGTACAATACAAAATAAATGTAGGACCTCACATCGATCAGCAATACATTGAGATGCCTCCATTGTTGTTGCAGCCTTATGTAGAAAACGCCATTTGGCACGGCCTGATGCACAAACAGGCAGGGGGGCATATTACCATTGATATTGCTCAGCCTTCAGAATATTTATTGCACATTGAAATTAGTGATGATGGCATTGGCAGGGAGATGGCAAAGAAGCACAAAAGCAAATCGGCCACCAGTCAAAAATCATTTGGATTAAAGATGACCGCCGAAAGACTGGATGCCATCAACCATATTTACCAGACAAAAACGGAAGTAAAAATTGTCGACCTGGTTGATACAGGGGGCAATGCAGCAGGTACTAAAGTAATTATAGAAATACCTTTATAAAATCAACAAATGCTGAAAGCCGTTATTATTGATGATGAACCGGATTGTGTGAAACTGCTGGCCCTGCAATTAAAAATGTATTGCCCACATGTGCAGGTAATGGCAGAATGTACCTCCAGCGAAGGCGGCCTGTTGAAGATAAAAGAACTGCAACCCGATATTGTTTTTTTAGACATTGAAATGCCGGTGATGAATGGGTTTCAGTTACTGGAAAAAATTGGCCACATCAATTTTAGTCTTGTTTTTGTAACTGCATACGACCAGTTTGCAGTAAAAGCTTTTCGCTTTAACGCGCTGGATTATTTATTAAAACCCATTGATGGAAAAGACCTGAAACTCGCTGTAGAAAAGGCGCTGCTACAAAGGCCCGATCCGCTACAGCTACAGTTAATGAAACAACAACTGCAAAGCGGAGAAAAATACAATCCCGGGAAAATTGCCCTGCCATACCAGAATGGCGTAATATTTACTGAAATAAAAAATGTGTTGTATTGTGAAGCAGATAATAACTATACCCGTTTTCATGTTGCAGGCGGGCAACAATACATAGTAAGCAAAACGCTGGGCGATATCCAAGAAGTACTGGAAGAGCGGAATTTTGTAAGGGTACACAGGCAGTATTTGGTCAACCTCGATCAAATCAAAAAATATGTACGGGGTGAAGGCAATTACCTCATCATGAACAATGATGACAACATCCCCGTGGCAAGAAACAGAAAGGAAAAACTGGTCGAAAGGTTTGGATGGTTATAAAGAAAAGATTTTGTGTTAAGTATTGAGTTAGCTCTGTCGCCTTTATCAATACAGGACTTGCCCTTGGATGGTTAATATAAAACAGAGTACCTTAATTTACATTGCCATTTACTAACAATTTTAATGTGTGATTATTTCTATGTATTTATCAATATCTCTTTGAAGTTTTTTCAAGTCCGAATAAATTGTAAAAATTAAGTTTCCCCCTTCCTCCACGGTTCTAAAACCATTGATTTTATACCATTCAATTTTTTGCGTCATTGAATCCAGGTAGCTACTGGCATGAGTCATTCCAAAATGCTCCCAATAGTAAGTCTTTCGATTTATACGATTGACAATTGTAAAATCGGGATATTTTAATTCACCATCCCTGTTAACTGGGAATTCATATTTAACGGTCAGGTAGTTACATGTCAGTAGCTTCTCATAAATTTCTTTTTCCTGATCTGAATTGTATTCTATTAGAAGAAAAGACTTTAAAATCGTGATTTTTGTATGCCAACTTACTATCAAAAATTTCCAATCCTTTTCCTTGCACTTTATTTTTAGTGGTATACCGGTTAAAGTACCATTGATAAAATGAATGATTGGCCGTATCAACTGGACATTCCGGAGCCATTGACCTCCCTGTTCCGGAATAGCAAACAGTTGATTCCGTAACACTTTGATCATATTAATTTGTTGATTACTAATTGCGATTTCCCTAATTGCCTACACAACCTGGTGCTCCAAAGCGCACGGAATGGCCTGGTCAAGCCTCCCGGAATATCCCCATCCGGATTGCAAATATCTGGTCTGCTTCATTTACGATCCTCTCAATAATTTGAAGAATACGCATGGCTTATAAAATGACTTAAGCAAAAAATACGATGGTACGGATGTAAAATTGATTGTCGTTCCTCCTTCATAATCGTTTTTCTTCATTTACATTCACCTGTATAATATCACGTAAACATAAGATTTACGAATTCTCGATTAGTTTATCAATTCGGCTTAAACGCTCCAAATCTTCCACAAACGGGGTCGAAAATCTTTCACTCCCCGCTACAAAAACGGAAAGCCCCTTAAAAAGGGACTTTTATTGTATACCACCGTTTACATTTTATTTCCCCAAACCTTCAGCCAGATTTATATTACATATTTTTGAAAATATGCAGCACCAAGAATTTGCGCCTCCTGAAGAGCTACAAGATTCCATAAAATGTTTTTGGTACAACAGCAGAGATTTCGGGGAACAGCTATCTGATTTTGAAGTACAACCTGATGGCTATGCCGAAATTATTTTTCATTTCGGGAACGGTTGCAGCATTGCCCGGGATGGCGGCTTGCGGTCATTACCATCACCGTTCATGATGGGGCTGCTAAACCAACCTGTTGTTTTTTACGCAAAAAACCGTTTGGAAATTATTGGCATCAGGTGCTTTCCCTGGACGGTGTTCGATTTACTTGGGCTGCCGGCGGGTAAAGGCGGCGTACGCATATTTGAGCATCCTATAGCCCAGCTTCACCTCACACTAAAAAACTGCATGGAAGCCGGCAGGATAGATGAAGCACTGGCCTGCGTAAAACGGTATTTCATGAATGCCCGGTTGGATGTTGAAACCAACAGTATGCTATTTAAAGCAGGAGTTGCTATGCGCAAAGCAAGGGGTACCATGCCTGTAAGCCAAGTTGCGTCGGCAGCACACGCTACCGTTCGCACGCTGGAGCGGAACTTCAAGCAATCGTCTGGCCATACGGTTAAAGATGTATCCGGTTTAATGCGTTTTGAGCAGGTACGTAACCAGTTGTGGCTTTATCCGGAAATCAACCTTGCGGGCTTAGCCCACGAATTGGGCTATACAGATCAATCTCACTTAAGCCGCGAGTTTAAACGGTATAGCGGCACTACACCGGCAGCATTCGCTCGAAAAGCAAAGCAAGGGAAGCCGCCTGTAGGTAACGATTTTGTCGCGTTTGTACAAGCCTGAGACAGCAGCATTGCTGAATTTTGTGTATCAAATCATTCCATATGAAAGTTACACTTAAAAGCGATAAATCTGCACAAAATAATTCCGTCTACGATGTGATCATTTCGGGCGCCGGGCCTGTAGGCCTGTTCCTGGCCTGTGAACTGGCCCTGGCCAAATGTTCGGTACTGATGTTGGAAAAAGTGGAGAACCCGCACGCGCCACTAAAACAACTACCCTTCGGGATCCGGGGCCTCTCGGCACCTACTATAGAAGCGCTGTACCGGCGCGGGTTGCTACAACAACTTGAGGTACACAAGCGCCTTAAAAATCCCCATCAAAATGCAGGGCAAGGGTTACGGCGCCAGGTGGGGCACTTTGCCGGCATTCCGTTTCATGAAGGCGATATTGACACCACTCAGTTTACGAATCGCCTGCCCGGCTCAACCGACACCAGCTTGATTTCTGAAATGGCGGAGCTTGAAACCGTGCTGGCCCGTCGCGCCGAGACTCTTGGCGTAGAAATCAAGCGCGGGCTTGCCGTTACTAACTTTCATCAAACAGCGGAGGGGGTAACCGTTCAGTCTGGCGAGCAATCTTTTCAGAGTAAATGGCTGGTAGGTTGTGATGGAAGCCGTAGCGTTGTTCGCAAGCTAGGCGGTTTTGAATTCGCGGGCACCGAACCTGAGTTTACCGGCTACACTACCCGGGTTGACATTGCCGATTCTGAGAAGCTAAACCCGGGCCGAAACGTGACACCAGGAGGCATGTACCTGCAATCGCAGCCAGGCTACCTCATGATGCAGGATTTTGACGGCGGGGCATTTCATAGCTCAGAAAAGCCAATTACCCGTGAACACGTGCAGGAGGTGTTACGCCGTATTTCGGATACCGACGTTACCATCAATACCCTGCATATAGCAACCACCTGGACTGACCGGGCACGGCAAGCCACTACCTACCGCAACGGACGTGTGTTATTAGCCGGAGATGCCGCACACATTCATTCACCATTAGGTGGCCAGGGACTTAACCTTGGACTGGGCGATGCCATGAACCTGGGCTGGAAGCTTGCTGTAACCATCCGGCAGGAAGCGCCGGATGGCCTGCTGGACAGTTATTATACTGAACGGCACCCAATTGGCGCACAGGTTTTGGATTGGTCACGAGCGCAAGTTGCAATCATGAAACCAAATCCGGGAGCCCGCGCGCTGCAAGCAATTATGCGCGACTTGATGAATACGCGTGATGGCGCCACCTATTTTGCAGGACGCGTGTGGGGCGTTTTTACCCACTATGATCTTGACGGCCACCACCCCCTGACAGGCTACAGCGTTCCCAACTTTGAGCTGGGGAATGGTATGAGAATTGGCGAGCTTATGCACGATGGCCTGGGGATACTGTTGGATTTTGATGCCAACATTTCACTTAAAACTTTAGCGAGTGAATATAGTTACCAGATGAAATACATTTCAGGCAGCACAAAAGAGCGATTAGGTGTAAGCGCCGCGCTGATACGCCCGGATGGCATTATCGCCTGGGCTTGCGCGACCAACCCGGATTACAGCGAACTTCGAAAGGCTGTCGCGCGTTGGTTTGCCGGTAATTAAACGGGGGTTCTGGCAGCGAAGACACCCGTTCATTTACTAAATTTAGTAATAGTTTATTCAACACCAGGTTAAATACAAAGGCATAACAACCCAAACAGGTAAACAAAGCATTTAAGCACACTTGTTTACCTGTTTGGGATGCCGCTATAGCACAGTAAAAAATCAATACCCCGGGTTTTGGGTCAGTTTGTTGTTTATCTGCAGTTCGCGGAACGGAATTGGGAAAATCAGTTTGTTTTGTGTTACGTTGAAGGCGGCTGGTAATATCCATCCGTATAATGCCTTTAAACGTAACCCTTTTGCGTTAGATACCTCGATGGCTTTTCCGATACGGATTAAATCTGTCCAACGGTGATTTTCAAACGCTAATTCATGGCGGGTTTCATCGGCTACATTGGCCGCAGTTGCCTGCGCCAGATCCGGCAACCCGGCTCTTTGTCGTACCTTGTTTAAATACGGTAATGCCTGTGCACTTTTATTTTCATTTACCAAACATTCTGCCAATAACAAAAGTGCTCCTGAATACCTAAATACCGGCCAATCATCGGGCGTGTTAAAATCTGTTATATATGGAGGATGGAAATATTTTTTTATCATATAAAAGTAGGTTAATCCTGGTGTAGGGGTAAAACCAACGGGGCTTTTTAGGCCGGTAGCTGTAAAATCTTCTACCCCGCTAATTTTCCCTTCAACAACGGCAACGGATGCAGGCAACCTTAAGTCACCGGGCTCGTACGAATCCACCATTTCCTTTGTTGGCACATTCCAACCACTGGAAATATCCATCGAACCTCCATGGTAGCCTGTCAGAAACTCCGAATTAGTTGTTTTAGGCATAAAAATCCAGGCAAAATTGCTTTGCTGGCCACTAATCAGATCCGATTTATACTGCACTTCAAATATCGATTCGGAATTGTTTTTATTAACCGGATCAAATACATCAGCATATTTAGGTAGCAGGGTATAGTTCATCTGGGTAATGTCTCGTAATTCTGTTTCAGCACTTGCAAAATCTTTGGTTGGCTGCGACATGTATGCGTAAGCCAATAACATTTTGGCGGCACCTTTAGATGCCCTGCCAGACTGCGGAAATTTGGCGGCTACGGGCAGTACAGGAATAGCGGCCTTAAGGTCTGCTATGATTTGTTTATACACTTCGTCAGCCGTATTTCTTGGTTGAAATGCCTCTTCTACAGAAGTTAACTCCTTCAACTGTAAAGGTACCCCGCCATAGTGCTGCACCAGGTCGAAATAATAAAAGGCCCGCAGAAATAAAGCCTCGCCAGAAATCTGGTCTTTTTCGGGTTGTGATAAGGTAGATGATGCCAACCTGGTTAAAATGGTGTTAACCCTGGCAATTCCCGTATAATTATCTGCATACCGGTTTCCTTGTGAATTGGGCGTTGCGCTGGAATTGGCATCATCCAAAAACAGCGCCAGTACTTCTAAGCTTTCTAATCCCCTGTTGGCAGAATACCTTGTAAAAAAAGCGTTATCAGAACGCATTTCGTCCATATAAATCCCTTCGTGTACTACTGCCCGCAGCGATGTATAGGCACCTGTTAACGCCTGATCAAACTGGGTCTTATTTTTAAAAAACGAGGCAGAACTCAAATATGTTGGAGGCAACTGGTTTAAAAAATCTTTTTTACAAGATGATAAAACCATTGTCATGACAATGATATATAATAACCTATTTTTCATGTTGTTTATTTTTAAAAGTTAAGGTTTGCTCCTACTGAATAAGTTTTTGCAATGGGGAATGCTGTAAAATCGCGCCCCTGATGAAGACCATCTAAACCATAGAGACTTATTTCCGGGTTCATTCCTGGATATTTTGTAAACGTGAATGCATTTTGCGCACTAAAATATATTCTTGCACTTCTGATAACGGAGTTGTGCTTTATGGGGAAAGTGTACCCAACTGTTATATTTTTTGCCATCAGGTACGTACCGCTGAAAACCTGCCTTGTAGTAAAGTTGCGGAAATCGACCGTTGTACCGGATTTTGTCCTCGGGTAGATTCCGTCCCCCGGATTAGCTTCTGATCTCCACCTGTTAGCCACGCCTTTTCTTACATTAAAAACGCCATCCAGGTTTTCGGTAGATTGAAAGGCATCGTCGGCAATGTCGTTACCAACCGTACCAGCTACCACTATACTTGCATCAAAATTCTTGTAGCCAAAACTATTGGTCATCCCATATGAAAACTTAGGGTTGGGGTTACCTATCCAGGTCCTGTCGTGGTAATCAATAATGCCATCCGGCTTTCCATCGGGGCCGCTTACATCTGCAAATCTTGCGGTACCAACCGTAGCTGCCGCATCATGCGGCTGTGTATCAAACTCGTGCTGGGTCATGTACACGCCGGTATTTATATACCCGTAAAACATCCCTATAGGTTGGCCTACCGCGGTGCGGTTATCATCCCAATATTCCTGGTAGCCGCCAATAGGTGCATTGCTGGTGCCAAGCTGTTTAACAATATTGCGGTCGAAAGAAATATTAAAGGTGGTATTCCATTTAATTTTGCCTACCGAATTCTTTGTTTCTATACTAATTTCATGACCCCAAAAATCAAACCGGCCAATGTTTGAAGTAACACTGTTAAAGCCAGATTGTGAAGGAATATCAATTTGATATAATAACCCGTCTGTTTTCTTCCAGTAATAATCATACGTCAATAAAACCCTGTTGCTAAAAAGACCAAGGTCTAAACCGATATCATAGCCGGCTGTTGTTTCCCAGGTTAGGTTATTATTACCAATACCATTGAGCGAACTTCCGGAAGTAACCTGGTTATTGAAAACATAATTACGTTGATCAACGCCAGACAGGTAGGTGTAGTTCCCTATATTATTATTACCCACTTTTCCATAGCTGCCTCTTAGTTTCAGGAGGTCGATATTTTTGAATGATTTCATGAAATCTTCGTCAGAAACAACCCAGCCTACAGAAACAGAAGGAAAGTTACCATACTTGGTGTTCGTCCCAAACCTTGATGAGCCATCTCTTCTGAATGCGAGGGAAAGCAAGTATTTATTTTCGTAATTATAATTTAACCTGCCTATGTACGAGAGAATGGTAAAATCATAGGCATCCACACCCGGGTTAGCAGTTTTTGTTGCAGCTACATTCAGCCATTGAATATTATCATCCGGAAAATCTGTTGCCGATATGCCACTGTTTTCATAACTGGTTTTTTGGGCAGTATATCCAACAAAAGCCTCAATATTGTGCTTGTTGTTAATTGTTTTTGTATAGGTTAAGGTATTTTCGGCAAGCCATGATAAAAAATTATTGGTGTTATAATAGGCTGATGCTGAAGTAGCCGGCTGAACCCCGCCACGTATTGTTGATGGGCTAAAACCACGATTAATACCATTTTCCCCATTAACATTAATGCTAATTTTATATTTCAAATCGTCGGTAAGTTTAACCGTAGCGTACGCATTCCCGATAAGAGATAGCCTTTTATACAGGTTTACCGTTTGATTTAAAACATTGTAATAGTTGGGAGTTTGAAACATACCCGGAGGCGCAAAACCAATGGGATAAGTTCCATCTTCATTTTTATAATTAAGCGTTGGATCTGTAAGGTAGGCAACCTGGATAATATTACGCCCCTGGCCCAAATTAGGGGTGATATTTTGGTTGCGGTAAGTAACACCAAGATTAAGCCCCAAAGTTAACCTGCTGGATGCCGTATATATGTTATTTGACCTTGCGGTAACTCTTTCGGCCCATTGATTAAGCATTACTCCGTCTTGCCTGTTGTAGTTAAGGTTTACCAGAGATTTTAAATTTGCTGTGCCGGTAGAAAGGGACAAATTATAATTCTGTGTCCGGGCATTTCTCAACAAAACATCAAACCAATTGGTGCCATCGGTTGGCTTGTATTGCGAAGGATTTTGATATTGAGCAGGTACACCACCGGTATAGCCTTCATACTTCGCAGCATCTTCGTAATACTCCTTCTTAAATTCAGCAAATTCGGGCGCATTCATTAAATCCGGCCGGCCCCTTTTAGATACCGTTTGTACGCCATTATAAGTACTGAACTCAATATTTTGCTTTCCGTTCTTAGCTTGTTTAGTGGTAACAAGTATAACGCCATTAGCTGCCCGCGAGCCATATAATGAGGAAGCAGAAGCATCTTTTAAAACGGTGATACTTTCCACTTCGTCAGGGCTCAAGGCTTGAAGCCCGCTTTCTGTCGGAAACCCGTCAATAACAATCAGCGGATTGTTACCAGCGCCGATAGATGCAGCACCGCGGATACGGAACGACATTTCTACACCAGGCTGGCCGTCGTTCTGATTTATTTGTACACCTGCAAATTTGCCCTGTAATTTTTGACCGATGTTGGCTACAGGTAAGTCTTTAACCTCCGAAGTATTAAGCTGGCTGATGGCGCCGGTGACTTCACGCTTACTCTGCGTTCCGTAGCTTACCACAATTACTTCTTTTAAACTACTTGAAGATGCTGCCAGGCTAACATTAATAACTGTGCGCCCGCTTACAGGTACCTCCCGGGTTTCAAAACCTATGTATGAAAACACAAGTACTGCCCTGGTTGTATCTACCAATTTAATCATATAATCGCCTGACGTATTGGTGGTAGCACCTACTGTTGTGCCCTTAACCCGCACGCTCACCCCGGGCAGGCTTTCTCCCTTATCGTCGCTTACTTTTCCTTTAACCGTTATTGTTGCAGCCTCGTTTTCCGTACCATCCAATAAAAGAGGTTCCGGCTTTCGCCTTTCTACAATAATTACCTTATTTTTCTTTTCGATGTAGGATAGGTCGGTGTTATCAAAAATATTTTTCAGAATTAAAGCCACCGACTGGCCTGCCTCACTTATACTTAGATGCTGATATTGTTTTATCAGGCTTTCATTGTAAGTAAAACGGATATCGGTTTTACCCTCAATATCCTTTAAAATAGACTTCAGGCTTTTGTTATCGGCCGCAATGTCTATCCTGGTTTTTTCTAATATTTGTCCGGATGAATTGTTCGCCCAAAGTAATTGGGTTCCCGAAATAACAACCATGACCATATAGAATGTAAATTTCATGACGCGTAAAATTAACGGCAAGAGGTAGTTGGTATATTTTTCCATACCTTTGAAATGTGATTAAGTGAATATTTAAATGTTTACTAATTCGCATTGAAAATCAGTGAGTGATTGGCGTTACTGAGCTGATTTTTTCAATTAATTCAATCGGTGTGAATTCAAGTTCGCACCGGTTTTTTTTTGCGCTGGTTTGTAATTTTATCCCATATTGCTTCTCGTTTTAAGTTTTAATAATCGGTTTATTTGTTATTTATTGGTTTGGTACTTAATAAAATGTCTTGTTTTTTTATTTTGTAGGTCAGTTTATTAGCCTCACAAATTGAAAAAAGCAGGTCCTCCAGCGTGTCTTTGCTGTCAAACTCCGAACTAAAACGAATATTTTTCAGGCTCTCTGCAGAGAAATGCACCTTCACTTTAAAGTAGGATTCAAGCATACCTGCAACGTTGCCCAATGTTTCATCGTCAAATTTGTATTTGCCCTGAATCCAGCCGGTAAAATCCGTTGCATTGATAAGCCTTTTCGCTATGTCGCCGTTTACTTTACCAATGGTGGCCTGCTCATTAGGCAACAGTACAACTTGCTTTGCTTTTTCGTATTTCAGGTTGGCAAGCCCGCGTACAGATACCTTACCACGCACTACCGTTATTTGAACATTTTTCAAAAATTTATAGGCACGTACATTAAAAGCAGTCCCCAACACGTTTATCTGCGTACCGGCTACATCAACAATAAAAGGTTTATGCTTATCGTGGTAAATGTCAAAGTAGGCCTCGCCTTCCATCAATTCAACCTCACGGATTTTGCCGTTAAAAGTTTCAGGATATTTTATGCGGCTACCGCCACTCAAAATAACTGTCGAATTGTCGCTGAGCGTAAGCGTTACTTTTTGGCCGGCCGGGGCATAGGTTTCGGTATAAACCTCGGGGCTTAGCTTGTTTTTTACTTCATCCAGGTGCTTTATTGTAAACCAGCCCAGGCCTAAAAACAACAACATAGAAGCAGCTACCAGCACCGATTTGAAATTGATCATGTGCCTGGCGGGTTTGTCTATCCGGGCATCAATAGCGTTTTTCAGCTCGCTGCTTATCAATTCTTTTTCGTCTGCATTCCATTCAAAATCACCCGACTCTGCAAGCATCTCGTACCATGCCTCCAGCCTGAATTTTTCTTCGGGCGTAATGGTACCGTCATTGTAATGTTTCAATAGCTTTTTTGCTTCTTTGCTGGTCATCTCTGTGGTTCTAAGGTTAAGTCTTAAATATGCGTGGTTGGTAGTAGATAAAATATGAAATAAATCACAAGCAGCTGAAATTCAATAAAATAAAATCTAGGAAATGAATTTACTAAAGGCCGTTCGGCCTAATTAGAAGTAACAGTGGGGGGGGGCTAAACCAGCTATTTTTCCGCCAGCTTTAATCTAAAATGCTTTAAAACATTATTGATTTGCTTTTTTACCGTTTTATCAGAAATCATTAGTTTTTCTGAAATCAATTTATGCGAGAGGTGTTCCTTCCTGCTTAAAATAAAAACATCTCTCATTTTTTGAGGAAGTTTAGCAATTTCGCTATCAACAAATAAGCTTAACTCGTTGGCCTCAACTTGCTTTACAATTGAATCACATTCCAGGTCAAAAAACAATTTAAGTGATTCTAAATATTTGTTTTTGGAGATATTATCTTTTATATACGATAAACCCTTGTACCTGGCGGCGGTAAATAAATAAGCCCTTAAAGAATTGATATCATTCAAATGCATTCTGCGAAACCAGAGCGAAACAAATACTTCCTGCACAATATCTTTGGCTTCGTCATTGTCTTTTACAACTTTTGCAACATATATAAAAAGAGGTTCCCAGTATCGCTTATAAATAAGGTCAAACGCCCCCCTATTATCTTCCTGCAATAATTTCAGTAACTGATCATCCGAACAAAGAATACAATCTTTATTAAGCATAAAATAGGTATCTGGTTCAATAAAAAGTTTATCCTTTAAACCGGCAGTTCAAATAACATAAGGCTATGTGATTGAAATAACAATTTAAGCTGGATCAATAATTGGTTAATTGCTACGGCATTTGTTGAGTAATTAAAGATTCGGACTTGTAATTTCTTTACTCAACAATGCAAAACGTTAATCAAAAAAGCCGAAGGAAGCTATTTTAAAAATAGTGTTGCAATCACAAAATTAATACCTGCACGCATACAACCGTCCTATACTGTCTTGCTCACCTCATTACACAGCAAAGCCTCAAAAATTTTTTACATTACACAGGCAACCTAAAAAGAGTCAATTATATCATACTGGCCAACAGCCAGATACAGCACAACCTTATTGACTTACTGGATAAGAGATTGGCTGTTATAATATACCCATCAGCACACTTTAACCGCCTTTATGTTGAGCAGTTTTGCTAATTTTTCAATTTTTGAAGCGATATGCCCTTTGCCAACGGCACAATGGTGTGCAGGGCCATGCGAGTTCCAGGCCTCAACAAATCCCCTGGCCCCAATTGGAAATTTATAGCGGCTGTTAGTGTTACCAATTTCCAGTATTGGGCCGGCAACAGATTCGGCCTCGGCAATAAGTAACTGCACCTTCCCGTCAACAGTTTCAATAACAGATAATAAGGTAACAGGGCCATGCTTTACCGACATCTCCACCGATAGTCCGCTGCCAACCTTGCCATGATAAACCTGCAAGGGCTTCACTTTTATCCTGCCTTCGGCAATCGCCGGGTGGCAAGGGCCATCGTGCCCCATTAATACCACATCATCGGTAAAATCCATGGCATAATATTCCGTAAATGACCCGCCTGCTCCAAAACAGTCCATAATCTTCATGGCCTGCGCATTTTTTATTTCATATTCGCCGGCCACCGGAATACCACTTGCCGTAAGCAATGATGTTCCCAGGATAACCGAACTCATGGTATCTTCATTTTGCGCGTTGCCTGTACCTTTGTGGTAATAAGCCACCGACCCCAGCCTGTGCTTTTCAACCAGTTTATCAAGTGCTACCGCGGTTACGGCAGCCCGGCTTATTTCATCGGCAGGGCAATCTGCCTGTACATCAAACCTATTGTAAAACTCTTCTATTTTTTCCTTTGTCTCCTGTTCGGTAACTCCCGGCCTTAAACCAGACAACTCGTCAACCTCGATAACTTCAATGTGGCCGCCAAACGTTGCACATTGCAAGGTGAGGTTTGCGTAAATATCCAGCATACCGCTATAATAATTACCCATTACCCCCATCCTGTTGTAGTACATCATATGGGCAACTTTAGCAGCTGCTATCCATTCTTCTACTTCATCCCACACACCGGGATCGTTGTTCAACATGCCGGTAACCTGGTAAAAAGGGATATTTGACCGCCTGAATACGTTGGCAATTTCGGGCACCGGGCAAGCCGAACAAAAGGCAAGCCACTCGCCTGTCATGGCGGTCCGGTTGTTCATTTGGTTAAATGTTGAATAATCAATGGCTGCCTCGGGGGCCAGGTTCAGTACAATAACCGGCACTTTAACCTTGCTTACAACAGGAAGTACAGTAGATGATAGGGCATAAGTGGTAACATATAAAAATATCAAATCCACTTCCTCGCGCCGAAAACGGCTGCCCGATTCAAATGCTTTTTCAGGGGTATCTACCAAGCCAAGGTTTACAATTTCGGCACCGTAGCCTTTTAGTTTGCCGGCCACCAAATCAACGTAACCCGCAAGGCGTTTTTCAAGCCCTTCAAATTGTTCCCAATATGCCTGCAAGCCTATACCGAACAAGCCAACTTTAAGTGCAGGTTTGTAATTTTTATCAGTCATCCTTTTTATTTTTTACTATATATTTTTAGCTTAAGTCCGATTAGTTGTGAGTAACCAGTCGTCGCCAACTCTGCACGTTATGTTATGACATGCCCTGAAATTTTATTAATTACCGTTTTTTTATGTTTCGGGCAAGGTTGATATTAACTGGCATTCAAATGTATCTGATTTGGGATGCCGGGAAATATATAATTTGATAAATGTTATATAGTTTTTGACTCCCACATCCCTACACCGGCAACCAAACAGGCGCTTATGTACATTTTGATATTTAATATACCATTTCTGTCATTTACGGATGATGTAATAAAAATCTTGATAATTTTATCACATCATATAAACCGGCGGTATGCCTCAAGTCCACTTTATAGTCTTTTACAATTTACATTTATTTGCTTAATTATCGGGAGATGATCAATTATTACAAGTATTTGCCCGTTAGCCAGGACGATGAAAACTGGGGGTTATGTGTATTGAACACAGGTTGCACACATGTGGAACCGGCCGGCTGTTATCCGTCAAAGACGCATCCCGCGCATCACAATTTCAACTGGAAAAATGGCCGGATTTTAAATGAATACCAGGTAATTTATATCACAAAAGGGCAGGGCATTTTTGAATCTGATCATTGTAAGATGAAAGATGTAAAAGCAGGTACGCTTATTTTTCTTTTTCCTGGTGAAAGGCATCGGTATAAACCCGATGACAACACAGGTTGGGATGAATACTGGATAGGGATAAAGGGCGAAATTCTGGATAAACTTGTTAAAAAAGGTTTCTTTAAGCCCGAAACGCCATGTGTATATATTGGGTTTAATGAAAATGTATTTAACCTTTTTAATTCGATAATTGAAAAAACCAAAAATGAGAGCCCAGGATATCAGCCGTTGATATCCGGGGCTGCCCTGCATTTGCTGGGCTACTGTCATTCCATCACCAAACAATATGCTATCGAATCGGAAGAAAATGCAGTTGTGGTAAACCAGGCCCGGTTATTATTTCGGGCCAATATCGCTGAAGCTTTTTCTCCGGAGGAAGCTGCCGCCCAATTAAACATAGGCTATTCGCGGTTCAGGAAAGTTTTTAAAAATTATACCGGGTTATCACCCGGTCAATATTATATACAGCTTAAGATTGACAGGGCAAAGGAGTTGCTAAACGAACCCGGCATGTCTGTAAAAGAAATCGCGTTCAAATTAAATTTCGAATCTTATTTCTACTTCGCCAAGTTGTTTAAAGAAAAAACCGGCCTGTCTCCTACCGATTACCGGAAACGCGCGGCAGGCTAAGCTTAATCTTAAACCAGCGATATTGATAATCAAGCCTGTATGATAACCCTTATTTACTAATCCCAATTAAATCCTCAACATGAACTTCTTTAACTATTTTTATAAAAAGCCTGTCGCCACCTTTATCTGCATGGCTATTAGCTGCCTGCTGGTACCGTTGTGCGGTTACACACAACTTTCAGAGGTAACCAACTTTGGAAAAGCGGGCGGCCAGGTTACAAAATTCAGCAAGCTTGGTGATGCCATTGACGCTCATGATGGCGAAATAGCCTACTTTAACGGAGTATATTATTTGTACGGAACCAGTTATGGCTGCGGATTTGAATGGGGACATAAAGAAGCGCCATTTTGCGGCTTTAAGGTATATACATCAACAGATTTGGTTACCTGGCGAGACAAGGGAGAGCTTTTTGATGCGAGTACCAAAATCTGGCAAACACGATGTGACGGAAATACTTACGGTTGTTTTCGGCCACATGTTATTTACAATAAAAGCACCGCCAAATATGTATTATGGATAAACGTTTATGATAACAGGGTGGGTTACCGTGTATTTACAAGCAGCAAGCCAACCGGCCCTTTTATTGAGCAAGCCGAACCTAAACTGGCCGTAAATAGTGAGGCCGCTGTTGCCGGCCTAAACAATGGCGACCACGATACCTTTGTAGATGATGACGGTACCGCTTACCTGGCTTATACAGATTGGCGGGCTAAAGGCGCAATTGCCGTTGAGCAGTTAAGTGCCGATTACCTGACAGGCACGGGCAAGGTTACCAAAGCCATCACGCCGAGCGAAACGGAAGCACCATCTTTATTTAAAAGGAAGGGCATCTATTACCTGGTATATTCAGATCCAAACTGCGGCTACTGCTCCGGAACGGGTGCATCTTATCGTACCGCCCCATCGCCCATGGGGCCATGGTCTGAAGGGATCAGGATCAGCGATAATTCATGCGGTGGCCAGCCATCGTTTGTATCGTCTATCAAATTAAAATCGGGCGAGATTTTTCTTTTCGGCAGCGACCTGTGGAACAACGGCGCTAAAAACGAATCGTTGGCCAATTATTATTGGTCGCCATTAACATTCGATGCCCATGGAGCTATCAACAAAATGGAATGCAGCAAAACATTTAGCATTTATTCATCGGCAAAAAAAGCAACTCATAAAAATGCCGGGGTAAATGAGCTGGCGCCGGTTTGCGATATAGACAGTTCAACTAAGCGCAGCCAGAGTTTTACTGCCAACAAGGACGGCATTTTAAGGCAAGTGACCATATCATGTTTTAAAAATCAGCACCCAAGTGATGGCTTATTAATTGAGATAAAAAATGCGGCAGGCAAGCGCTTATACTCGGTAGACATCGGCGCTGACAGTATCAGCTGGTCTCCAAAAAACACCCTTATTCGCCCGGAAATCCGGCTACAAAAAGGAAAGCGTTATTTGATTACAATTGGCACCGGGGCAACCAAAGGAACCTATGGATTGGAGTATTATGTAGAAGACAATGCCAAACCATCAAAACACTTTTTGTTCTCGAAAACAATAGTTTCAAAATAGCGGCTGATGGCTTGCAAATATGCTGTACCTTAACTGCATTCTATCTGCTTCATTTGGCAACGGAACTATAGATCAAAGGGGTTTGTTGTTCGTCGTCAATAGTATCGCCAATGGTAAGCTTGTTAAACTGCTCATCACTTAAAATATTTTGGATGCCATTAAAGGTAGCGCCATCGGGCATGTAAGCACACGTCATAGCCCTGCGCAAGCCGGGCGTCATGTTGGCATTTGCACCGTGAATGGTAAGCCCGTTATGAAATGAACAGCTGCCCGCCTTCATTGGTGCAGCAACAGAAGCCGATTGTTTTAAGCCCGGATAAAAATTAAATATCATTTCCATGTTTCGTCCGATACCAGGATTTTCAAAGCTGGTTACCTGATGCGATCCCGGAATAAAAAACAGGCATCCGTTCTCCAGCGTGGCATCATCAAGGGCAACCCAGATAGACAATGCCCGGCGATCGGAAAACGACCAAAACGGCGTATCCAGGTGCCATGATGTAGGGTTGGCCCATGGCCTTTTAAACAAGGCCTGGTCATGCCAAATTCTAATTCCATCTACACCGGCCAGCTTTGCAGCCATCTCGCCAATTTGGGGATTAAACATCAACGCTTTAACTTTTTCATTGGTTTGCCACAGATTAATCAGCTGGTCAAAAACTTTGCTTAGGTACTCCGAGTCTTTGTTAATCCCATCGTCTTCTCCAATTTTACCGGCTTTGCCCGGAATTTTTTGACCACCCCTGTCATTAATTGCCTCAGTTACGGCTTCCCTCCATAATTCGAGTTCCCCGGTACTCAGGAAATCTTCAATTACTACAAAACCATTTTCCTGGTAAAAATCAATCTGCGATTGATCTATCGATGTGTTCATATAATTTATTATTTAGGTAAACTGATTGTTGAAACAAACCTAAATAATAGCCCTGCCAATTTATTTTACCAAAAATTGAATTTGTTTGCATTTTTTGACAGCCTCAGTTTTTTCCGTTCATTTATAAAAGCCAAAAACTCGCTATTCATTTTCTATCAAACCTAAATCAATTGAGTTTTCTTTAGCTGAGACAGGCATTTAAATGCCTGTAAGCGTTAATAGCGCTACAAGTCCAAGTGTTAAATGCCGGTAATAACAAGAAGAGCTATTTCCTCCCTTGCACTTTCTGACATGGAAGCGATTAACAAAGCACGTTTCTTGCCTTATTCAATTATAAATCCGACTAAAGCCAATTGAACAGCGAACAAACAAAAAGCCTAATTTGTCTCCCCATCATTCCGGATGTCAAAAAGTGCAAACAATAGCCTGTTTGCAACAAATATAATTTATCAATAAGGATGTAATTTCGTTGGGATAACCAGGTTATAAATCGCCTATTTAAATTATTGCCCTATGAATTATTTAACACATGCTTTTGTGCTGCGCGTTTATTTAAAAGCTCATTTTAAGCGTGTTTTTTTTAGCTTTTTGGTCTTTGTATTGTACCTGGGTTACTGCCAGCCGGTACAATCGCAAATTGCCGGCTACCCACCTGTATCCGCAAAAAAAAACGGGATAGCAAATCCGTATTCTCCAGATCCGCTTATTAATTATACCTGGGCCAATCCCGGTGCAAATGATGGGTTAGAAAGTTATCAATTACAACCGGTTAGCTGGACAGTATCTAACCCGGCAAGCTTCAATACGGGAGAGTTTAAGAAAAACAGAGTTATTGAAGTAAAGGGTGCCGGCGATATCCGCTTTGATTTTGGGCAAACAAATGCCGGCTGGCTGGAGTTTGATAGTCCTGACCTTACCGGCAAAGTAGAAATGACTATAAGTGAATATAATCAGCCTCCTGATTATTTTTCCAGCTATCCAACAAAAACATTATCTCCCAAAAAACATGGCAATACCTACCGGCTTGAACTGAACCCCGATTTATACGAAGGCGTTCGGTTTGGTTGGATTAGAGTGCGGTCATTTGCTAAAACCTGGCATATAACCGGCGTGCGGCTCATTTGCCAGATAAAACCCACCAATTATAAAGGAAGCTTTTCATGCAGCGACACCTTGCTTACGCGCATATGGTACACCGGCGCATATACGGTAAAGCTTAACCTGCTGAAAGACTATTTAGGCGCTATTTTAATGAACCGCGGCGACAGGTTTTCCTGGACCGGGGATGCGCACCCAGCTCAGGCGGCGTCGATGGTAGCGTTTGGGAATTATGATTTTGTGAAAAAAAACATAGCATACACATCAACGCAAAGTAACGGCATCAAGAGTTATGCACTATATTGGGTATTGAGTTTGATTGACTATTATAAATACACCGGCGACACCGCAACAGTTAAAACCTATATTGATAATGCCTGCGAAAAGCTGGATGAAGCGTACAAGATTTTTGGAACCAATCCTAATTTAGAGTTTTACGGCTGGGACGAGCGTTTGGGGGCCGGATTTGAACATCCAAATATCCCGGAGCCACAAAATGCTTATAAAATGCTGTCCATACGTGCCTGGAAAGAATTCTCGGCGGCCATGGGTATATATGGACGAACAGACCTGCGGGATAAATACAACCGTTATGCTACTGAAAAAATAGCTGCAACCCGGAAAGATGTCGCCTGGTACGGGAGCTTTGGCCTTCATGCAGGTGCCGACGCCGTTACCACAGGCCTGTTAAACCCCGCCGAGAAGAAGGCTATTTATGAAAACAGTTTTACCGACAGGGTAAACCGCATTTCCTACTCGCCCTTTAACCAGTATTTCGTAATCCAGGCATTTGCATTATTAAACAAGTATGATGATGCTTTGAGCTCGATACGCGACCTTTGGGGTGGCCAGGTAAAATACGGAGGCACTACTTTTTTTGAGGATTACCGGCCATCGTGGAACGCAGCCGTTGGCAAAAACGGGCAGGTGCCAGCCAACCAATGCGGTTTTACCAGTTTGTGCCATCCATGGGGTGCCGGTGTAACCAAATGGCTTAGCGAGGAAGTGCTTGGGATAAAACCAACCTCACCCGGTTTCGCTACATTTGATATACTCCCCCACCTTGGCCGCACGCTTACAAACGTTGCCGGGAAAACACCAACTTTACAGGGCGATATAAGTGCAAGCTTTAATGTTACTACCGGGCAATGCTCTTTTTCGGTACCTGCCGGCACCGTCGGCCGCATCGGTATTCCGAAGGCCGAAAAAAAAATCGGCAGTATAAAAGTCAATGGTATGCTCATTTGGGACGGCACTTATCACCCGGTTAAGGGCTTTGGCGGTGCAAGTGAGGATTCGCAATTTGTCTACCTTCATGGTGTGGAACCAGGGAGCTATAAAATGGTTGCCGCCTATAGCGGCACTCCCCCCAGGTATGCAGAGCCTGCGGAGTATTATGCTGCCAAATACTTTGGAATTGATTCAACAACCAAAGGCGACTGGGCTGGCGTTCATGGAAAAGACGGTTACGTACTGTGTAACTATAACGGGAACGGTAATGACAAAACATCGCTGCCCGCTTATGTATCTAATGTAGAATATTACAAGGTAAAAGGAAATGGACAGCCAAATCCTGTTGTTTGGCAATCAAACACTAATGACCACAGGGCACCGGCTCCCGATAGCGCCAACAGCATGCCCAGAACAGCCGCCTGCTTATACGCAATGGATGCAGACCAGATTGGCTTTACCTTTACATCTACCATTGCCATAAAGGGCACACATGACTATAAAATATCGCTCTATTTTCTCGACTGGGACAAAAAGGGGAGAAAAATTGAGGTTGAAATGTTTGATGCGGCAACATCAAAACTTATTGCGCCCGTTAAGCTTGTTAGTAATAGTGTTAATGGTGCTTACCTCACCTACGCATATAACAAATCGGTTAAATTCCGGATCAACCTTGTACGTGGTGACAATCCTGTATTGAGTGGAATATTTTTTGACCCTATTATAGCAAACGCTAAAAATAAAAAACAACTAAAGTAAAATGAAGACGGCAACTGTAAGTATAGCCCTTTTGTTTTGTGGCTTAATTTGTAAAGCGCAAACACTTAGAATTGGATGGGATGAAAATGTGATGATATCTAAATCGACCCCAACGCTGCAGGTTGTTGGCAACCCCATGTTACGCCCCCAGGGAGCCATGCGCGAAGGTGCCATTAATGCGCTAAAAAATCTTGGGGCAGATTATGTACGGTATGTGCCGTGGTTTCCTTACCCTAAGCTTGCCGTAGCCGAGTTAAAGGCCCCGGAAAAAATCACCTCATGGGATTTTAGTTTAATAGACCCCATGACCATCGATTTTTTGGAGGCAACAAAAGGTCATCCTGTGATCATCAACTTTAGTACAATCCCACAGTGGATGTTTAAAACCAATCAGCCTGTTCCTTATCCTGACGACCCTAACCAGGTTGGCTGGGGTTATGCCGGCGGTACCCAATTGCGCGATACAACAATGAAAGAATTAACAGATTATTATGTACGGTTAATAAGCTGGTACACCAAAGGCGGATTTACCGACGAATTAGGAAAATACCACAAATCTGGCTACCATTATCAAATACCTTACTGGGAGGTGCTGAATGAACCCGACCTTGAGCATAACATGTCGCCGCAAACTTATACCAAAATTTATGATGCTATGGTTACAGCCATCAGGGGGGTATTGCCCAAAGCAAAATTTGTAGGGATGGCCCTTGCCTATGTAAAACCCGGATGGTTTGAATATTTCCTTAATCCGGCTAACCATAAACCAGGTATCCCAATTGATTTAATATCATACCATTGCTACGCAAATGCAAATAGCCGGCAAAAATTCGAGGCTTACGAATATTCTGTTTTTGATAAGGCCGAAAGCTTTGTGAATACTGTTAGTTATATCGAGAACATTCGTAAACGCCTTGCGCCCAATACCAAAACCGACATTAATGAACTGGGCACCTTTGTAAGCGACGAAATGCGCAACCAACCAATAACGCCTGCTTATTGGAACCTATCGGCAAGTGTGTATGCTTATTTTTTTATCGAACTCTCAAAAGCAGGTATAGATATCATTGGCGAATCGCAATTGGTTGGTTTCCCAACACAGTTTCCGGATGTGAGTATGATAAATTACCAAAATAATAAGCCCAACGCGCGGTATTGGGTATTAAAATTGATTAAAGACAATTTTACGCCCGGCAGTAAAATGGTTAAAACAGTTTTGGACGACAATAATGGCGATGATATTTTAGCCCAGGCCTATGTAACGCAAGGGGTAAAAAAGGTATTGCTTTTAAACAAAAGGAACAGGGCAATCAACGTAAAACTGCCTGTAGATTTCAAGGGAGCTAAAGTGAGCACCATAGATATGGAATCTGGCGATAACGAAGCACCGGTAGCAACTATCAATGGCGAAGAAACAGAGATGAAAGCATTTGCTGTTAAGGTAATTACACTCAACAACTAATTGCCTTTTTTGTTAAAATATGGAAATCAAAATACTGAGCCCGCAATGGGGACATGAGCATTTGCCCCTGGGCGGGTTTCTTGATAAAATAAAACTTGCCGGGTACGACGGTATAGACACCTGGATACCAACCGACCGTACCGAAAAAAAGCTTTTGTTTGATTATTTACAAAAGCACGAAATGTATATGGTGAGCCATCAGCATCGGGCCGAGGGGAGCACGTTAAAAAAATTCAAAGCCTCATTTATTAAAAATCTTTATGAATGTGCCGGGCCCTGCCCCTTGCTCATAAACTCACATACGGGCCGGGACTATTTTACTTTTGAACAAAACCTTGAACTGGTTGATGCCGCCCAGGAACTTACCGTTAAAACAGGCATCAAAGTAGTTCACGAAACACACAGGGGCAGGTTAGGATACTCGCCCCAAATGACCAGCGGGTTCTTTGCGGCCCGCCCGGGTTTTAGTATCACGGCCGATTTCTCGCACTGGGTGTGTGTTACCGAAAGTATGCTTGAAAATTTTAAGCCCATTGTTGACGAAGCTATTAAACGAAGTTATCATATTCATGCCCGTGTTGGTTTTGAACAAGGTCCGCAGGTGGCCGATCCGCGGGCAAGGGAGTGGGGTTACGCACTTAACCACTTCCTTACCTGGTGGGACCAGATAGTTTTAAACAACACCCAAATCGGTCGGGATATATTACCCATAACCACTGAGTTTGGCCCCGAACCGTACATGCCCAAAGCCCCGTTTAGTGTTGAGCCAATGGCCAATCAGTTTGAAATTAACTGTTACATGAAAGATTTGCTAAGAGAACGGTACAGCCGGATATAAAATATCGGGGTATTACATCTGTTGATGGTTTGCAAGCTGGCTCCTGAATTGCTTTGGCGCCAAACCATTCTTTTTTTTAAACATACGCGAAAAATAAAAAATCGATTCGAACCCGGTTTGATAAGCAATTTCATTTACCGTTAAATTTGTAAACGTAAGCAGATTTTTTGCCTTATCAAGCCTCAACTCCAGGTGATACTGATTGGGAGAAAGGCCGGTAACCTGCTTAAATGTTTTCCTGAAATTAGAATACCCCATTGGCAGCTCTTTGGCAATATCCTCTAAACTCACCGGGTTTTCAACCGATTCCTGCAACAAAAATTTAGCCTTTGAAACCAGCCGTTCATTTTTGCTTCCGGTTTGATCATGAAATTTTGAAAGTGCGCTTAAAAGGCCTAACATTTGAAGTGTTATGCCAGTTACAATTTGCCTGTATCCTATTTCTGCACGTTCAACAGTTTTTATCAATGTATGAAAAAGCTGGAGTAGCTCTTCATTCAAACCAACATCAATAAAAGGGGCCTCGGGTTTAAATACGCCCTTTCGCATTAACTCGTCGGGATATTCGCCGTTAAAGCCTACCCAATATTCTTCCCATCCCGATAGCGGATGTGGCTTATACCTGTGCCATATCCCCGGGAATAGTAAAAAGCACATCCCAGCTTTAACCTCAAAAGCCTTTGTTTTTGCCGATTCCAGTATACCTTCGCCCTTTGTAATAAAAACAATGTAATAACCGCTAAGTATGCGCCCCTTATCCCAGGTAAAGGAGTGATCTATCGGATGTTCGCGATTGTTGGGATAGTTTTTATTAGGCCCCACTTTTGCAGAGCCTACTGTATTCAAATAAAAGCCCCAGTTCTTTTCGGCCGGTCCGACATTCAGATATTTTTGGTAATTCTGCATTGCTTACAGGTAAATATACGCCTAATTAATAGGTATACATATTAACTGTTACCGGTCCCAGCAATCCTGATGGTTCCAAACCCTTTCCCGCATCGGGGCCAAACAGGGCTGCTGTTTTCCTTTTATCGGCCGGTAATTTGGCATCGCCCAACAAGCGGTTTACCCAGGTATTCACAATTTTAATTTGCAGCTGATTTTTGCCCGGCCGCAATGCTTTTGTAATATCCAGGCGGTATGGCGGTGTCCATGCGCCACCCATTTCAATACCGTTTACTGTTATTTTGGCTATATCCCGGGCAAGGCCAAGGTCAATTACGTAGTTTGTACCGCTTTCAATCTTATCTATATTTATGGTGTTGCGATAGTATGCAGCCCCCGAATAGTATTTGACACTATCATTTGCATTAAGCGACCAATCGGTTAACGTATCGAATGTTACCGGTTTTGCCGGCCCGCCCATGGCGTTATCAAATGTTACGGCCCATGGTGTTGTTATAGCTATGCTTTGCTTAGGCTCCGGGTAATTTGACTTTGTTGTATCGCTGCCTGCCCCATCTTTCCTGAAGATAATAAAGGCACTTTCATTGGCCGCAAGCTTTAAAGGGATGGTGGTATGGGTTGCTGTTGAATAGAATGATGGCAAATTGCGTACGGTGCCGGTCACGGCATCCCAAAGTTCGGGCTTTTTGCCGGTTACCCTAAACTGCGCGGCAATGTTAATCGTTTCGTTTTTTTGGTTCGATATAAAATAAACCGATCCATTGTTTAGTTTCCTGTGGATAAACAGTACCGGGTCGTTCTTTTCTGTTTTAAAATCCGGGGCAACCCCTATCAGGTTCAAGGCCTCCTGCATATTCATGCCGCTAATTACAAGGCCTTTGCCATAATGATTTACCTTATTTGTTGTACCATTAATATTGCCCCACAACTCAGCGGCCATTAACTTTACCTGTTTATCTGCTTGTGGATAGCCCTGCAAACTTGGCGACCTTTCTGGTTTCGGCCCTAATATCACTGCTCCGTTGCGCACCAACTCCCTTATCTTAGCCAATAACTCCGGGCGAATGGTGCTAAGCTTAGGCATAACCAAAATACTGTAGCTTATGCCATTCGGTAGGCAAAGCTTTCCATTTTTTACCGAAAGACTCCCCTTTATCACATCACCATTAATATAATCAAATGAATATCCCCTGGGTAGTTCAGGATCTGTAACTCCCATTATCCTTGGGGCGTCCTCGCCTATAAAGTAGGCGGCATCAGCCGCATATTGGCCTTGCTGCAACATAAAGTTGCACCGCTTTAAATATTTCACAAACACATCCATATCAAAAAACCATGTATTCCCCCGGTTAAATTCGGTACCAAACCAGGCACTGATGCCCGGTTTCGGGTCATCCTCGGGCTGGTGTATAAAAACATGCAACAAGGTATTGTTTATGCCATCAGTAAAAAAGCGGTCGCCGCGTGCCTTCAAATTTCCGGGGTACATGCGCCAGGGAGCCCCCGCCGAAGTAAATGATTCGGCAGATACTTTAACTTTACCATAAATGTGCGCCACCGAAGAGGCCGCCCGGTTTTCAAACATACCCAAACGCCCGTCAAGCCAAAATTCGCCCGCTACTTCGTCCGACTGGCCTCCGTATTGTAAAAATTCAGCCGGAAATCCAAAATAACCGTATGGTTCAAGCCAGGTGGTAAGTCCATGCTCATGACTTTTCCTGGTAAGGCCGCCCACGTATTTAAAAGCGGCATCATCTGCAATCAGGCGCCTAAGGTCCCACAAAAAACGGTCGGACAGGGTAGCGCTGCCAACCACTTTACCCTGTAAAACCGGCATAAATGGCGTAGCATCATAATTGTACTTCTGTTTAAATTCCTGTAACAGCAAATCGGTCCAGTTTTGGCTACCCGTTTCGTAACTATCGGCCACTACTACGGTAAGGGTTTTACGATCTTCTGGCGGAATGCGCTTTAATACCTGCCCCACATAATTGTCAAAATGTTCATTAATGTGCTGGCTGCTCATTTTGTCTGTTTCAAAACCTGTGGCCTCGGGCGTTGCAGGCACGTTGTGCATGTTGGTGGGTACCATTCCGGTGCGCTCAATTATCCAGTTGCCGGCAGGCACCTGCCAGTTAAGCGTACCGTCGGCAGCCATGTATTTTGAAACATCTATCACCTGCGCCTGGTTTATAATATATTTTGACTGCTCATTGGCTTGCGGATTCCAGAGATAGGCATTCCAGATAAGGTCTTCGGTTTGCCAGGCTTTGGCCAGCGTTTTTTCCATATAACTATCAACCACCGCCGTTGGCGACATTTTCAATTCTGTTATGCCCGAATTACCAGAGATGTTGGTGAACAATAATCTAAAACCGGTAGCCGTAGTTGCCGGTATAGAAATTGCCGATTTGGCCCAGGGCAAAAAGCCAAAGTTTAACGCCGGGCTTCGCCTGTCGATAATAAAATGCTTAACAGTAATATATTCATCCTTCGTTTTTACCTGTATATCTCCTTCCAGGTAAACCGGCTGATGCGTTGTTGAGATGGTTATGCTGCGTACGGTGTACGGCTTTTGCGTATTGATATCTACCGACAGTTGCTGGCCCTGTTTAAAATGAACCCCGGTAGCCAGGTTATTATCCATCAGGTTGTTTAATGAGTCGATTCCTTGCGCTGATGATAGCCGGGGTTTTACTTCGCTGATATCGGCACCATAATCAGCCGGAACCGGATACGCCAAAACCCTTACATCCTGAAAATTTGATTGTGGCTCACGCAGCTGCTTATTATAAAGCAAGGGGCCCTTTACCAATACCTCCGACGATGTTAAATAGCGCATACTTTGCCCCGGTTTAACCCACGGCCCGCCCGCCTGGCTCCATCCCGGTCCGTTAAACAGTCCAATTTTAATATTTAAGCGTGTTGCCGTTTTAAGCGCTGTATGTAAAATATCCCACCACTCATCCGAAAGAAATTTAACCTTCCCATAAGGCACGTCGTTTAAACCAATATCTCCTAAAAATGCCCTGTTAATGCCCACCTTTTTCATGGCTTCCAGGTCTTTTACCACTCCTGTTTTTGAAACATTACCCGATAACCAATACCAGTAAACACTGGTCTGAATAGAATCCGGAATCATTTTAAAATCTTTTTCAATTGCATCAAACTTTGCTGACCTGGGCGGAGTAATGCTATGAGCATTTTGACCTTTGGTTACCTGGGTAATGAAAAAAAGGAAGAGGAGTGACAAGCTATTTTTTATAGATATCGTCATAAGTTTTTTTATAAATATAACAGGGGAGTTTCAGTTTATTTATGTTGATGTATTGGACTGATTTAAACTTCACGCTATGCATTGGAACGTATTTAACGCTAAAAAAGGAAGTGCAGGATTTCTCCTGCTACTTCCCTGCATGCGGTTATTCCCAATAAATAACCATATCATGCCTTGTTAACCAATAACAATTTTTTAAAAATTTGAAATTATAGTGTTTTTTTAAGTGGCTAACTATAACCCATAGGTACTTATTTCGCCCATTACCATATAGCTTTGCGGGCCGCTTATGCCAACAAATTTAAAATATCTTGCCCTTGGATTATTAGGGGTCAAATACCGTTGCTCGCCATTAATTAAACGGTTAAAATTAAACGTGCCCTGGTTTACCCAGTTTTTATTATCAGTGCTGGTAAAAAACTGAAATTTATCAGGTCCACGGTCGTCACCTCCGGTTTCAAAAGTGGTGCGCCAAACACCAAATTGGGTAATTGTTCTTTCTATACCCATATCTATTGTTGCATAATGCGGATAGCTTGAACAGCCGGCGCAGGTATGCCAGCGTGTTGCGTCGGTACCGTCAATAAAATTGGTTACCGCATTGTCTCCTGCTGAGTGCTGCGTTGAATAGTCAATAATCTTCCAGTCCTTCTTGTCAAATGCAAATAACCCTCCATCTGAATAAGCGGTATAAAAATTGTCGATACTCAAAGAATCAGGTTTAAATATCGTCCTGAACTTATAATTTGTATTGGGTTTAATATCGGTTATTTCGGAAGTTTTCTGGTCCACCGAAAACACCTGCGATTTCACATTACCGGCAACGTCTGTGTACTTAACTTCTGATGCAAAAGCCCCGTTTGATACATCGGCGCCACCCCAATTAATGGTAAGCTTGCCCTTGGCACTTAAAACGGTTGAGTTTACAGGCCTGGTTAACAGTTGCGCCTGGTATTTAACACCATAAGAGCCGCCTACTACTTCTACAGGTATGGACGAATTTCCTTTCCCGTCATAGGTACGGATAACAAACGTATAGCTTTTTTCGTCAAGGTTGGTAATCATCGCGCTTACGGTATCCCCGGCAGGCGGGATATCAACAGACAAAGAATCCTTAAAATTATTCCAGAAAATTTTGGCTTTTATTACCGATGGGTCCGATCCCCTTAGCCATGCTATCTTGATCCTGTTAAGGCCCGAATAAGCTTTTGGCGCAGTAGCTTTCCCGGTATAGGTTAATCCACCCGGAACTACAAATTGTTTGTAGGTTGCATCCATTTTGGTACAAGCTGCAAAAACACAAATAGTAATGAATACTATTAGTCCGATATGCAATATCTTTTTCATTATATGATTTTTACGATTAATTAAGTAAAATACCTATTGTACTATCTGGCCAAAAAACGTCATCTCCATGATTACCACCTGGCCCGGACTACTGTATGTTTCCAGCGATTTTAAACGCAGGTAACGTACTGCAGAGGGCTGCACATCAAAATTAAAATCGGCACCCAGGTTGGTAGCATAATTGATATCCTCGTTGGTTTTTTGGCCCAGCGGCAAGCCCGATGGTTTAAATGTTGTAAAATTGCCCAGCAAGGTCCACTGTGTCCATCCGCCATCCGGATCGGGCGAATTTGATCCCCATAGTTCAAAGTTTTTTAAACCCGATCCTGTGTAGCAATGGTCATTAGGTTCCATCCACATTTTAAACCTGCTCATCAAAACCTTTTTACCCAAATCAATGGTGATCCATTGCGGCAACGATGAGGCATTTGATGAAGCATAAATTCGCCTGTCGGCCAGCCCGTTCCAAATATTTTCGATGTTAAAACCCGGATCTGCAAGCTCAGTTTGGTCGGTTGGCAATACCAATTTACTAAAGGTGTTTTTCGGAATTTCAATCTCGAATTTAGGGGTCAGTGTTTTAACCAACGTGTCTGATTTATTATTCCAGCGATCGCGTATAAACACCGCAAATTTCTGGGGTTTTGATTCAAAGCCACGGGCGGCAAAATTACCGGCGGTGGCGGCGGTATAAAACGTGCGCACGGTTACCCAATTGTTATTGCCTGTGGTATCTCTTAATACCACAATAGCCAAATCTGCCTTATCGGGGTTTTTAAACGAGACGCTTACGCCGCCAAATGTTTCCGAAAAATTCGAGGTCTTAAACACCGATTTAACGGGCGGTGTTTTGGGCGTTACATCAACTGAAATAGGGTCCGACGCCTTTTCATTGTTACCCACACTATAAACCTTTACCGCATGTTTCAATGTATCACCAAAACCCACCAAACGTAATGTATCTGTATATCTTGATGATTTTGCCTCCCTGAAAACACCCGGCTGTATTTCATATACGGCCTTTACGTAAGCCAGGTTAGGGTCGGCCGGAAGCGTATAGGTTAGTATGCCTCCCCCGGGAGTTGCATCAACCTTTACCGCGCTTATTTGCGCAGGAGCTGGTGCATTTGAATCTACAAAGTCTAATCTTCCTTCTTTTGAACAACTGTACCCTAAAAGGGCTACGAGCAACCCTCCTATAAAATATATCTTTTTCATTTTTCCTGTTTTATTTATGTGATCAACCTGTAAATGATATTTTTACCAACCTAAGTTTTGAACTAAATTCCTGTTAGCGGTCATGTTACCTTCTGCAATAGGCCAGAAGTAGTCTTTTGCCCCAAACGTTTGGTTAAAAAGCACAGTGATGCGGTAATAGGATATGGGGGTTGTTTGCGATAGATCCCAGCCTTTAATTGAGTTATTTAACTCTTTGGATGATTCTTTCCACCGGCGCAGGTCCCACAGGCGTTGCGATTCGAAAGACAGCTCGATAAGGCGCTCCTGGTGAATAATAGCACGCATACCATCCTGGTTCTGGAACTTTACCGGATTGGTAGAGTAGTTGGTCCATGATGATGCAACGGTACCTAAACCGGCGCGTTTCCTAACCAGGTCGATGTATTTATTTACCTCAGGCGACGGCCCTCCTGATTCATTCAACGCTTCAGAATAAAGCAAATACAAATCAGATAAACGCATTATAGGATAAGGATAGTCAATAACCGAGTAATCGTTAGATGAGTTGATTGTATTTTGAAAATTTATCAGTTTTTTAAGGTTGTATCCCGTTACCGTATTATAACCGTATTTGCCTTTACCATCCCGTTGTTTAAACTTGCCCTCCAGATAAAACAGGTCCATGTATTTTTTATCATCAAAGCGGCCCTGGCCATAATATACTCCGCCATCAAAGCCAAGGTCTGCGTAAAACCGTGGTTCCCTGTTAAAATGCAGTCCGGCGGTGGTATAGCCTTTCCGTATGTACAACTTATCGGCATCCCCTGCGGTTCTTAAACCATAACGTCCGTTATAATCCCATGTTTTATCCTCATCAAGGGGTACACCATTAGCGGTATAAAACAGTTCGGCAATTTTTAAAGGAGGCGAAAGTTCTCCCCTTGTAATAACGCCGTCAAGGTATAATGGATCCCACCAGCTTGATATCAACCGTTGTAAATCAGCCGTATTTGATTGGGTATTAGCCCAGATGATCTCGCTGTTCCATTTCTCGGTAACGGCGTTTCTGATGCTTAACTGCGTTTTAATGGTATCTGTAAGGGTAAATTGTTGAAAGGCCGGGTTATAAACATACAGTTTTATACCGGCAGATTCGCACACATCTATAGCCCTTTTGCAGGCAGTAGCTGCCGAATCCCATTTTACTTTTGAATAGGTGGTATTAAATAGCGGTGTTCCGTCCAGGTTTTTTAAACTGCTCTGATCGGTGTTACCATTAAATAACGGGCTGGCCGCGGTAACCAATACCTTTGCTTTTAACGATAGTGCGATGGGCTGTGTAATGCGCCCTGCTTCGGTAGTTGGGCTGATGATTGTTAAGGGCAGCCCCGGTGCTGCTTCGTCAAGCAGCTTTGCGATGTAACTAAAACAAGAATCTGCAGGATCGCGAACTACTTTTACCTGGTTCACATCTGCCGAAATAGGCAGGTTAGTTTTGATGAGCGGAATAGGCCCGTACATCCGCACCAGGATAAAGTGATAGTAGGCTTTAAGAAATTTCACTTCCGAAATCCATCGTCTTCTTTCTGTTTCCTGCATATCGGGTACTTTCCCAATATTTTCAAGGAAAATGTTGCAATCCCTGATGGCCTGGTACATTGGCTGAAACCTATCGCCCAGCGGACCAACCTTACTCTGAAAGCCTTTGGCCATATCTAAATAGGCGCCCCTTTCGGGAATTTCCCATAGCTCATCGCCACCAACCATCGCCGGGTCATCGCCTAACTGGCCATTTTTTGGCATAAAGGAGTAACAGGTAAATAAAAACTTCATAGCCTGGGTACGCATGGTAAAGGCGTTATCTATGGTGGCCACGTTATCCGGAACTACATCTAAAAACTTTTTGCAGGAAGTTAATGCAGCTAAAAAGAGCAATGCATAAGTTCCTGTTACAATATATTTTCTCATAATATGTGTGTTTATGAATTTAACTGGTATAAATTAATTGCGCCCTAATGCGGTATTTACCTTATTGATACATTTAAACCAATATTAAACACGCGCTGAATAGGATAGCCAAGGCCATCGCCACCCATTTCTACATCCCATAATTTAAACTTGCTGAAATTAAGCAGGTTAGTTGCGTTCACATAGATCCTGAAGTTGGAGAGGTGCAAACTCTTCTGTAAACTTTGAGGGATCTTATACCCAAGTTCAACCTGTTTCAGGCGCAAAAATGAACCGTCGCGCATGAACCAGGTACTGGTTTGGTTGTTGTTATTGTTAATATCCGGGCTTAACCTTGGCCAAAGGGCATAAACATTACGTGAATCTTCAGACCAGTGACTATCGGCATAGGCTTTTAATAATTGTGTCTGGTTATTAAACGGTGATGTACTGTTGGCATCAATCCAAAATGATTCATTTGCCAACCCCTGGAAGAAAGCCGAAAAATCAAAGTTTTTATACCCCATAGAAAATCCAAACCCATAAACAATTTCCGGTAATCGTGGATTGCCGATAGGAACACGATCTGCATCTGTAATTTGACCATCGCGGTTTACATCGGTATACTTTATATCGCCGCCGCCGTAAGGGCCAAAGTTTTGTTTCGGAGAATTCAGCGCTTCTGCATCGTCAACAAAAAGCCGCTCTGCAATGTATCCGTATTCCTGAAAAATAGGATTCCCTATACGGCTGCGATATTTTTCGTCATAAACCGGCTCTTCGTAAACGGTATACTTGCTCCTGGCGTAAGTGAAGTTTCCGGTTGCCGAAAACCAAAAATCCTTCCCTATATTGTCCTGGTAATCTATCGAAATATCAGTTCCTTTTCCTGCAGCCTCGCCCACGTTTGACCGTACATCGGCAGTTAAACCCATGGTAACCGGAATTGACGCACGCGACATCAGGATGTTTTTACGCTTTTCGGAGTATATCTCGGCGTTTATCTTCAGCTTATTAAAAAGCCCTATTTCAAGCGCCAGGTTTGTTTTTGTCGATTTTTCCCAGGTGATGTCGTCATTGGCGTAGCGGGATATGTTTACACCGTTTAAATAAGTGCCTGCTCCCTGGCCGTTTCCAAAAGTAGCACCCCGGTAATTGGCATTCATATCCACATTAGAGAGGTAAAAGAAACGATCTGACGGCGAACCGATAGCATCGTTTCCGATAAACCCGTAAGTGGCCCTCAACCTAAGGTTATTAACAACGGGCTTAATATTTTCGAAGAATTTTTCATTGAATATACTCCAGGCAACACCGGCAGATGGAAAATAGCCAAACCTGTGTTTTTGAGAAAATCTTTCAGATCCGTTATAACCAAAGTTATACTCCAGGTAATAGCGGCTATCGTAATTGTAAGTTGCCCTTCCTGATACCCCTACGTTTCTGAAGGGAAGAGATTGCTGAAGATCAGGAGCGTTTGCGCTGATGTTATTTTGTATCATATATACCAGCAAACCACTAAAGCCGTGCTTTTTAAACTGATGGTTATAACTTAACATGGATTGCGCGTAGAAGGTAGAATTCAAATCTTTCCCTCCCTGGTTGTAGTCAAGGTATTCTGTTGCGGTGGGTTCGTTAATATTTGTTATTGAATAGGTATTAGCAACAGGATCATACCCGGTAAGCGAATAAAAATAAGGATTGTATGACCGCCTGACATCAAAATATGATGTACGGTTAATGTTCATCATGGCACTTAAAGAAAGCCCGTCGATTAATCCAGACAGATCCTGCTTGGCTTCTAACTGTGCCAGCATCAGTGATCGTGAATAGTTCATATACCCCTTGGTCAAATCTGCGTAGGGATTTGTATAGCCGCCCTGGTCATAATTGCCGTACATGATGTGTTTAACAAACGCATGATCAGCGTCTACCGGGTAATATTGAGGGAATAGTACAGGATTGGAGCGCATAACCTTTCTGTACATTTCCGCTCCCCCATCTAAAGGGCCGGTATAATCGTCGAAATTGCCGCTTAAACGGACAATCATTTCCGTTGTTTTAGTAAGGTTTATGGTAATGTTTGATCTAAGCGAGTAACTTGTTAAATCAATATTATTGTTAAAATTGTTTCGGTGATCAACCTTCAACATGCCGTTGTCCCTGTTTACAGATCCCGAAACAAAGTATTTTGCAACATCGCCGCCACCGCTTACATTCAGGTTAGCGCGCTGGTTCATGGTATAATCTTTAAAAACCTGCTTCTTCCAGTTGTTGGCGGGATAGATAATAGGATTTAACCCGGCCGCAGTGTTTGCTATCTTCTCGTCGCTGTAAAGGGTTATGCCCAATGGGTTACGTGTTAATATCGCTTCATTGGATTGTTTCATGTAAGTAACCGGATCGGCCATTTCGATATCCCGTACCGAAGTTGAAATGGAGTTTTCTAACCGGAATGCTATTTGTGCTTTACCTACTTTACCTTGCTTGGTGGTTACCAAAATTACACCGTTGGCCCCCCGTGCACCGTATACAGCGGTAGATGTGGCATCTTTCAGGATAGAGAAACTGGCAATATCGTCTGGTTGTAAGCGGGCCAGATCAGTGGTGCTTAATTCCATACCGTCAATCAATATCAACGGGTTGTTTTTATAGCCAAATGTTGTAACACCACGGATAAAGAAATCAGCATTGTCCTTGCCGGGTTCGCCTCCACGTTGAAAGGCAATAAGCCCTGCGGCGCGGCCTGCCAACGCTGTTGTAAGGTTGCTTGATGGAATTTTAAGCTCGGACAGTTTAATGGAAGTAACCGAGCCAACCAAATCGGTTTTCTTTTGTGTACCAAAGGCCACTACAACCACCTCGCTTATTGAATTCTTATTTGATTTTAGCAGTACGTTGATGACGGTTTTTCCATCTACAGGCACTTCCTGCGTAATATAGCTAACAAAAGAAAATACCAGTACCGCATTATCATTGGGTATATCCAGAACAAACTTTCCGTTCTCATCGGTTTTTGTTCCTAAACCGGTGCCCTTTATCTTGATGGTTACACCAGGCAAGGTACCAAGCGAATCCCTCACTGTTCCGGTTACCGTAACTTTTTGATTTTCGTCCTTTACTTCGTCAAACACTATCGTCGGGGGCTTCATTTTAACAATAATGGTTTTTCGCTCGATGAGATAGGTAACGGGTTGTCCGTCGAAACATTTTTGCAGCACATAATCAACAGAAGCGTTTTTAAGATCGAGGCTGATCAATTTGGTTTCTTTAAGCGCATTGGGATTGTAAAGCAGGTTAAAGCCGGTTTGTGCTTTTATCTGCTTTAAAACATTTTCAAGCGATGCCTCCTTTACTGCCAGGTTTACTTTTTGCCCGTAACTGGCAGCACTAACCTGTAGCAGAGTGGCAATTATTAAAATAATGGTAAGCTTCATTATCTTGATGAATTGGAGCATTACGCGGGAATTTATGCCGCAACAAAATGCCGTATAAGTTTTATACATTTGGAATTAGGTTTATGAAATGAAAGTTGTTTCTATAACGGGAATGATTTCAATAGGCCAACGTTGACCAGGGTTGTCGCAAGCATCCCTGGTTTTGTTTTTACCTTGAGGCTTAGTAAGGTTAATTCATAGTACTTCTCCTTTCGTTTTTTAGGCTGGTTATTGTTTTCTTTTATTGAAAACCCATTTATAGCTTCATGACAACCGTGATTGTTTTAACAAAACAGCACGCCACACAGCTCATTTAGGTATTGGTTATTGTAAAGACGGAGGTGGCGGATAAAAGGGGGGGGATCAATTTATTATTAATAAAGTAGCACACTAAATATTAACCAGAACCTTATAAATAGAGTATAAGCATAGTAATATAAGATCATCGAAGTGATTCATTCGGACCAGGTAGATTGGGATTAAAGAAAATATTTCCTAAAAAAAAGGTGGTCAGCAACTATAGCTGCCATAGTTAATATTTAAGGCTGTAGTTTCATGTCAATGATAAATTGACGGATAGTCTTTAGCCCAAAGTCTTAAGTTCTAAGTTCTAAGTCAAAAAAGAAAAAATTAACCATTAGACTTAGTACTGTTGACTTAACAGTAGACCAATGATTGGTGAAAAATGTTAAAACACGGTAATCTTTCGCTCCTTTATGGCAAACGAAACACTGCCGGTTAACTGCAGCATCTTCAGTACCTCGGTTACGTTGCTATATTTTGATATCACGCCTGAAAAAACCTTACCGCGCATGTCTCCACGGTAATCCACATCAATGTTATACCACCTGGCAATTTTTCGCATTACCACATAAATATCTTCGTTGTCAAATTGAAAAAAGCCGTTCTTCCACGCAGTTGCCGAAGCGGTATCAGCCGCACTAACCTTTATGTTACCACGATCCAGGTTTGCCTGTTGCCCCGGCCTGAGCATTGCTGATGAGGGGGATGTTTGCTGGCCGTCATCGCTAAGCGTATTCACTTTTACCGATCCTTCAAGCAAGGTTGTTTTCACACTGCTCTCTTCCCTGTAATCATTTACGTTGAACCTGGTACCTAACACCTCTATTTGTTGGCGGCCGCTCGAAACAACAAAGGGCATCTTTTCAAACTTATTTGCCTTTTTTAGGGGAATAAAAACTTTCGTCACCTCAAAATATGCTTCGCCGGTTAACTCAACCAAACGTTTATCTGCCGCAAACTGCGCCGGGAATTTTATGGACGATGCAGCATTTAACCACACCTTTGATCCATCGGGAAGTACAACTTCGTATTGGCCGCCATCGGGTGTTGTAATCGTGTTATATAAAGGCGCTGCCGATGCGGCACTGCCTCCTTCGCCGGAAGCATTGGCCTGGTAAACCACCAGCCCTTCCTTTGTTTTTGTAATAGTGAAATTCGATTGGGCAGCTATGGCACCGTTAGCCGCATCCTGTAAGTTAATTTTTTGACCGTTGCTTAAAGTTAAAACGGCCTTATTGCCGCCAAACGTAATTTTTTGCTGATGTTTATTCGACACCAAATTTGCCGGTTTATTTTTTTTGAAAACATAGGCGCCAATAGCCAAAAACAACAGCATGGTAGCAGCAGCATACCATTTGTATAAATGGCGGACATTTTTTTTGTTGATTTTTTTTGTTGGCAAACCCGAATTTAAAATCGCCTCCAATTTAAGGTTCAGCGATTCTTCAGACACGTCGTTTGGGTTTACACCCTGCTCAGTTTGCTGCAATTGCTCTTCTGCCAACTGGCGGAACATGCCGTCGTAAGATCTGTCTGACAGCAACTTTAACAGCAAATCTGCTTCTTCTTCAGTGCATTCATTTTTTACCAGTTTTTCAAACAGAAGTGATAATTCCCTGTAGTTCATCTATCAGCAGTTATACTATTTTACTAAAGACGTAATTAAAATAAATATGGGGGGCTCAATCAATCGAATTAAAAAACTGCGCACCAATTAATTGGACAAAACTATGTAAAAACAACACATCAAAAAGGTAACAATTTCCATGTTTTTGACCATGTAAGATTTTACAACGTTTTTTGCTTTAGATAGATATTCCTTTACGGTATGGGGAGATATGCCAAGTTTTGTGGCAGTTTCTTTATAGCTAAATCCATCAAGCTTACAAAGCTGATAAACCTGCCGCTGTTGTGGCGAAAGTTCTGCCAAAGCCTGTAGCAGCAGATTTTCGCTTTCTTTAAAAAATATTTTTTCTTCTATGTGCGAATAATGCTCGGTAATAGTCGATTTAAAGTGGGCCGTCATTTTCCGGTCGCTTTCCAGCTTTCTATAAAAATCACACACCAAATGCGAGCCTGCCCTATATATATAACCCGAAAAATCGCGCTCATAAGTAATAGTTTCGCGCTGATGCCAGATCCGTGAAAATAAAACCTGGATCATCTCTTCTACAACCTCCTTGTCCTTCACCATCTTAAACATGTTGACGTACATCTTAGGGCTGTATTTATGATACAACTGGGTAAATGCCAAAACACTCCCACTTTTGAGTAGTGCAGTAAGCTCTTTATCCGTTTGGCCAAGAGAAGAACTCATAGTGTTTTTTTCATTTAAAGTTGCAAAGCAAGGTTTGGTTACACCCGTTATCCGTTTAAAATTTGGAATGGTTTTTATTGGTTACACAATAATGCATAACATAAATATTAAAACCATCCCTATCTGTCATTGTCGTCTGTAACTCATTTATAGGGTTAGGTGATACGCTACTTGTCGCGAAATATCTATTAATTTCAAACTTAAATGCCACCAAATCTTCTTTTGACAGGATAGCTAAAATCCGGTTATCGTTGAAAATGATAATCGCCGCCCTTAACCGAAACTTTTTGATAGGTTTTACCCAACGCATCGGGCACAAAAATATCCGCAGTTGTGTTTTGTGGGATGGTAACCGTCATATCAAGCTTGCCGCCTTCTATTTTCCACTTACTGCTGATGTGGCCGTACGGGCAATCGTAACTACCCTCGGCCCAGGTTAGGCCTCCGCCTATAGCCGGCTTAATAATTATTTTTTTATAACCAGCCTCTCCAGCCTGTATGCCGGCTATGTTTTGATACATCCAATCGCCAATGGCGCCATAAGCGTAATGGTTGTAGGAGTTCATAGACGATTCCTCGAAGCTGCCATCGGTCCTGATGCCATCCCATCTTTCCCAAATGGTTGTGGCGCCTGCCTTTATGGGGTATAACCAGGATGGATAGGTATCCTGTAACAATAACCTGTAAGCCACATCGGCATGGCCAAACTTGCTGAGGGCATCGCAAAGGTACGGGGTACCTAAAAAGCCCGTTGTAAGGTGGTAATCATACTGCTTTATATTTTTAACCAGCCGTTCGGCAGCTTGTTGCCTTAGGGCTACAGGCAGCATGTCAAACTCAAGCGCCAACACATAGGCTGTTTGTGTATCAGATGATATCAACCCATTCGGCGTAACGTATTCCTTTACAAAGGCATTTTTTATCCTTTTTAATAATTGTGTATAATACTGCTCGTCGGCCTTTTTGTTCAGGATTTTGGCGCTGTTAAGTAATATCTGTGTTGAGTGGGCATAGAAACATTGGGCTATTAAATATTTATTGGTGATGGCAGATGTACCGTCCCTGTCGTTGTTCACGCTGTAAAACAGCCAATCGCCAAAATGATTGCCGGTAACCCAAAGGTCGTTTTTGGTTTGCTTTTCAATGAACTTAACCCAGGCTTTCATACTCGCGTACTGATTTTCCAGAACCTGTTTATCGCCATAAGCCGAGTACACTGTCCACGGTACAATGGTTGATACATCGCCCCAGCCGGTACTACCGCCAACTTCATTGTTGCCGTTAGTAAAAACATCGGGGATGATATAGGGGATACTTCCGCTGGGGTACTGGTCGGCAGCCACATCTTTAAGCCACTTGGTAAAAAAGTTGTGCACATTCATGTTGTACGATGCCGTGCGCGAAAAAACCTGCGCATCACCCGTCCAGCCCAGCCGTTCATCGCGTTGCGGGCAATCAGTAGGCACATCTAAAAAATTGCCCCTTTGCCCCCATTGTATATTGTGTTGTAATTGGTTAAGCGATGGGTTTGAGCATGCAAAACTCCCCGTAACCTTCATATCTGAATATAAGGCTATGCCGGTAAAATCGGCCGGGTTTAATTCGCCTTTAATGCCTGTTACTTTAATATACCTGAAACCCTGCCAGGTAAACTGCGGCTCGAAAGTTTGTTTGCTGTTATCTTTTAAAATGTAAATATTCCGGGCTTTGGCGGCACGCAGGTTTTCGGTGTAAAAATTACCGGCCTTATCTAATACCTCGGCGTGCGATATCATAATGGAATCGCCGGCATGGCCCTGAACGGTAACTTTTACCCAACCTACCAGGTTTTGACCAAAGTCGATCACTTTTTCGCCCCGGGGAGTAGTGATAATTTTAACAGGTTTGAATGTTTCATGCTGCCTTACCGGTTCATTGATGGTGGCAACCAGGTTATTTTTATCCAGGGTCTGTACTTTTACGCCCTGCCAGTCGCGGTCGTTAAAACCGGCCTCCGACCAACCCTGCCGGACAAGCCGGGTATCCAGGATACATCCATCATAAATTTCGGCAAAGCGGAGGGCGCCGGTAGATGACTTCCAGCTTTCGTCGGATACAATTAGTTTTTCGGTGCCATCGGTGTAAACTATTTTAATTTGCAGCAAAAGCGCAAGGTTTTTCCCGTAAAAATCCGGCCGTGGATTGTACGGCCCCAGCGGGCTGCGGTACCAGCCACTGCCAAGCGCCACTCCAATAGCGTTATCACCCGATTTTAAAAGATCTTTAACATCATAAGCCTGGTATTGCAGCCTTTTGTTATAGCTTGTCCACCCGGGTGTCAGGTAGGCATCCCCCACCTTTTTGCCGTTTATCTGAGCCTCGTAAAAGCCATGGGATGTGATGTAGGCTGTTGCCTTGCTAATCTGTTTGTTTAACAAAAACCCGGCCCTTAATAACGGAACAGGGCCATTCACCACATCTGGTGTTGATTGGCCTATCCATTTTGCCTGCCAGTCGGTTGGTGATAATAGCCCCATCGTCCACAGGGCAGGTTCGCTCCAGGCGGATTGTTTGCCGCTGATGTCCCAGGTCCTTACCTTCCATGAATAACTATGTCCCGATTGCAACGTTTTGCCTCCGTATGGCACGTACAACGTTTGGCTTGATAACACCTTACCGGTTGACCATAAACTAACGGGCTTGCCACCTTCCGCATCAATAGCATCTACCTGAACCTCGTAAGCGGCCTGGCTGTTGGCCTTGCTGCCATTTGCAGCCAGCTGCCAGCTAAACCGTGGGCTACGGGCATCAATGCTGATAGGATTTTTCTGATCTTCGGTTAACAGATTGGTGGCGGTTACCTGTGCTGTACCAATTTTGCATACTAATAAAAAACAGGTCGTGGCAAGGATTATTCTCATATATAGGTTAATGTTTTTACTATCAAAGGTTATATAAAGTTGACCATCAAAGACCGGGATAGCCCGGTTAGCGGCCATGCTGGTATAGTTTGTTTTCCAACTTCATCTTTATCCTTCAGAAACAAATGGGTTATAACAGGCTTTGTTGGTTAAACACACCACAAAGGGCATAACCGGTTGTTAAAAGCCAAAACAATTACAATCACTCGAAACAATACGTATTCAACAATATTTTATCATTGGTTGCCAACCCGGCAATTCGATAGATTATAAATGGTTAATCAAAATTAATTTAAGCAGATATGATAACCGTCCCCTTCTGTCTGCAAGACATGGAGCCATTATAAAGCAATTCGCTGTTCAATTATGATGCTTTTTCGAGACGGTACGACAGGGAGTATATTTCAGAGCAATTCAAAAATTGGGTATCCCACCAATAAAAGGGGCAAATTTTGGGTTGAAATTTGCCCGTTTAATTATTTTATTTCGGATTGTATAGGTAACACAGATGCGGTTACTGATTAAGTTCTAAAGATATATTTTGTGGACACATCCGGGCTTGTTCTACACGAATCAGAGGCGTAGCCTCGGCCAATCTTGTAGCCCCGGGTTTTAACCCGGGGAAAGAAACGAAGAAAACGATTGAGAGCCGTAGGTTCGACCCATATGAGCAATGCGTATATATTGTTTGAGCAAAATTGAAAATACCTGGATTTATCCCCAAATATGGGCCGTGCCGATGGCACTTTTGATGCCCTTTAGGCACTCATCCACGGGTTGAAACCCGTGGCTACAATATGTGTCGGGCCTATGGCCCTTAGGAACAGTTATGTAAAAGCTAATTGAAATCGAACAACCATACAAAGCATCATAGAGCCCTTTTCATTAAAGAATAAAGTTGTTGCATAATTCAGCTTGGCGGCATTAAACCAAACCCTATTTAAGCTGCGGCTTAAATAGGCACAATAATCCTTACCCCCTTATTGAGTTTTACCGGCCAGGCTGATATTGGGCTTGGGTTGCCCATTTAGCATCCGGTGTATCCTGCATAAAAAATTCCAGGCTGCCACCGTTCATGATCTCCTGGTAGCGGATATAATTACGAAGGCTTAGCTTCCCGTTCCGCTTAACCTGGTAAATGTATGCTGAATTTTTACTTTTCTTGTGGCAGGTTATGGTTGTGCTTTTCCCGTTGGGCAGCTTCAATATTACCTTATCAAAAATTGGCGAACATAATACAAATTGGCCCGATACCGGGTTTACGGGGTACAAACCCATAGATGCAAACATATACCAGGCCGACATTTGCCCGGCATCATCATTGCCGCCAAGGCCGCCCGGACCATCACTATACTCCGTTGCAAGTATTTCGCGAACCTGCTGCTGGGTTTTCCAGGGCGCAGCAGTATAATTGTACATAAACGGAATCTGGTGCCCCGGCTCATTGCCGTGCCAGTATTCTTTTTTCAAAAACAAGCTATCTAATGCCGATTCCAGTTTGGCTGGCCCGCCCATTAGTTTTGCGAGGCCCGGAATATCCTGCGGAGCATAAAATGTGTATTGGCGGGGCGTACCCTCGGTAATATAGCTTTCTTTTTTATCGGGGTTGTAATCAGTTATCCAAGTGCCATTGGCGTAACGGCCACGTACCATGCCTGTTGCCCGGTCAAATACATTTTTATAATAGCCCGCACGTTGTATCAGCAATTTATAATCTGCTGTTTTATTTATTTGTTTCGCAAATTGCGATAGGGCATAATCGTCATAAGCATACTCCATCGTACGGCTCACCTGCTCTTTTTTATGAAAGGCATCTGGCACGCTATCTTCCAGCGGTATGTAGTGATATTTTAAATAGCTGTCCAGGGCCCGGCGGCCTTTACCTTCTACATAATCAGCTTTATTGGCCGGTATATCAAAAGCATTGTGCCGCAATAAGCCATAAGCTTCGTTTACATCATAATCCCGGATGCCTTTAAGATAGGCCGAGCTAATTACCGAAGCCGTATGGTCGCCTATCATTTCTGATGTATAATTGTTCCAGCAGGGGAATATAGGCATCCAGCCCCCCTGCCTGCCTTTAATGATCAGCGACCGTACCAGGTCATTTACAAAAGCAGGTTTCAGTATTTCATACAAAGGAATTTCGGCCCGGTAAATATCCCACATCGAAAAATCATCGTAATAATTACCCTTTGCCAGCTTTGCATTTTTATAACCTGTTGCAAACATCGGGTACTTGCCATCCACATCGCTAAACAGGCGGGGTTGCTGCATGGTATGGTAATAGGCCGTATAAAAAATATTTTTATCCCTCAGGTTATCGGTAGCAACGCTAATTTGACTTAAGGCTTTTTGCCAAACTTCCTTGCAGTTAACTACCGCCTTATCGAAATTAAATCCAGGCATTTCTGCCTGTAAATTTTTACGGGCGCCATCCAGGCTGGTAAATGATGTACCTATACGGATCACCAGCTTTTCGCCCTTGTTCATTTTAAAACCAACAAAGGCGCCTAAGCCTGGCATGTCTTTCAGGCTTGTGGCCGATAAAATCTTTCCTTCGGTAAAAGTCCCCGCGCGATTGGCCTGTTTTTCAAAACGGATTACAAAAAAGCCGTTAAAACCGGCGCTTTTGCCCCAGCCCTGGTAAATGCGATGAGCCGGGTTGTAACCGTATATTTCCCCTCGTTGGGCATCCACCTGTATATAACCTTCGTGCCTGTCGCTGTTGGGGGTAACCATTAAATAAAGGCTATCGGCCTTATCCATGGTAAACTGCATTATGCCACAGCGTGGGGTGGCGGTTACGGCGGCATGTACGCTATATTCGGCTAAATTAACCTGGTATAAATAAGGGGTTAACAACTCGTCGGCGTGTTTAAATGAGGTATGGTAATTGTTGGTTTTTAATTTCCCGGTTATAGGCATAATGGTAAAGCTGCCATAATCCTGCGTACATGAACCACTTAACCAATGCGAGCCGCGCAGCCCGTAAAACAGGCTATCTTTATAAAGATACGGTGGTACGCACTTATTTTCTGTTGCCTGGGTCTCCGGCGTCCACTGCGTCATGGCGAATGGCGTGGTTACAGCAGGGATAGTATTGGCCTGTGATGCGGCATAGCCCGAGCCGTGTTTTACTGCCGACGCAGTTGTGGCAACAGCGGTACCGGCCAATGGCTGTACATATTTAACAACATCCTGCGCAAATGCAGCTGCCGGGGCAGCCAATAGCAGTAAAGTAAAATATAAACGTAGCCCTTTATAAGATATCATACAATGTAATGTTAATCGTGTAATAGTCTTTAGCCGAAAGTCCTAAGTCAAAAAAGAATAAATATAACTTTTGATTTAAGACTTAGTACTATTAACTTAACACTAAGCCTCTGCAACGCACAAGGCTATATTTTCAAAAATATTTTGTTTCGATATAAAAAATAAAGCAATGCAAGCTGCACAATCACTATGCTTATGGCCTGCCAAACCGCTTGCCATAGCGGCGACACGTACTGGATCAGCCCGCCAAAAAAGTAATGGGCGGTATGCTGAAAATCGATCATACCTTCGGATGCCAGGTAAATAAGGATTGAATTTACCCCGATAAGCACAAAAGGGAAAGCCCATTTACGATAGCCCGCCACGTCAATAACCAGGTAAAATACAGACAGGAAAACCAGGCTCCATCCACCTACAAACAAAACGAAAGAACTTGTCCAAAGGCGTTTATTGATAGGGAAAATTAAATTCCATACGGAGCCAATGGCAATTAGAATTACTCCGGCCACAAACAATGCCACACCCTTTTTCCACATAGGCCATTTCGCCGATTGGTATTTCAAAAACTGACCGGTAAAGATGCCCAGCATGGCTGTACCAATTGCCGGGATGGTTGATAACACACCTTCGGGATCATGTATTTTATCATGTAACCGGCCGGGAAGTAATAAACGATCTACATATGATTCCAGGCTGCCATTCATGGTTAAAACCCCTGCGCCATAACCCGGCACCGGGATAAGCATCATGGCTGCCCAGTAACCTATTAGCAATACAGCAAACCAGATAAGTTGCTGCCGGGTATTAAAATTCAAATAAATGAGGCCTGCAAAAAACCAGGCCAGGCCGATGCGCCCTAACACGCTTGCAAAGCGAGTTTGCTCGTAGCCGTTCCACTTGAAAAGACCGTTAACAACCATCCCCAAAAAAAGCAGGATAAGGGTACGGCGAATCATGGATAAATAGATGCTCCGCTTATCGGCTTTGGGTAAAAGCTGCGCATCATTTACCCCCGCCTTTACCATTTTATTATGCATAGAGTAGGGCATAGACACACCGGCTATAAACAAAAACAGCGGAAAGATCATGTCATAAAATGTAATCCCATTCCAATCGGTATGGTGCAACTGGCCCGACATCCACAATAAAACCGGCCAGTTGGTTGCTTTGGCCAGGGCATGTACCACCCCTTCGCCACTCATTATCCAAAACATATCAAAGCCACGCAGCGCATCTAACGATAGTAGGCGTGGTAACTTTACAGGCGAATTTTTACTGTTGCCGGTATTTATAAAAGGATCAGTTATAATTGGTGCATTGGCCATATGCCTTAAATATTAATGTTATTTAAGTCTGCCCCTATTTTAGTGCGATATTTTTTATACAGTTGTTGAGCCAGCAATATGCTATTGCCTTTGGTGGTTACCGGGTATAGCTTTTGTGTGTTTACCCAGTTCCACTCCCAGGCGCTTATATTTTTATCAAATGCGGCGGCGTCCATTGGCTTGGCGGCTTTCAACGCGGCCTGGGCCTCTGCAAAAAACTTTTGCCACCGTACTTTATAAAAATTGTTGAGCAAACCGCTCCACTGACGGCAGGAGTATTCATGAAGCGGGCTTTTTTCATCGCCCCAAAGCGTAACCAGGTTTCGGGCATTTCGTTCATAAATTGCCTTTTCGGTTGGCGTTGTTCCACATTTACGGGCATCGGCAAGCCATGGGCCCAATAAAAAATCTTTACGTGTTGCCAAAAGCGCATCCATATCGCCAATCAATTGAAGATACTGAACGCTGTATTTATCAAAGTCTGCTACGTTTTTATCATCGTAAGCCTTTACCCATTTTTGCTGCAATGGCCTGGCATAGTTTGCCAATACCTGTCTCGATAAATCAACCAGGTCATATTGAAAGCCATCACTCTTGCTGCATGCGGGGATGGCCTTCATCAGTTCGTCCCAGGCGGGCAATAAATCTTTACGCTGATAATTTAATTTAGTCCTTGTCCACACCGCGGCCGAATCAAATGTTGGCCTGCCGGTTATAATTGACTCCGAAGCATCACGGATATCTTTACCGTTATAAACTGTTTCTTTTAATACCTGCCATGCTTTGATTGTATGCTGGTTCACGCTACCATAGCGGTTTAAAATGTACGACCGAAGCCAGTTATCCAGGTTAATAGGCTCGCTTTGCCAGGTATTACTTGTCATTAGTTCATACAACACCGGGTTTTGTTCAATGCCTTCCATGGTAAGGCCAATACCTGCCAGCTTGCCCGATGCAGTATCTTTAAGGGCCAGCGCAGGGCCAGTCGCTACGCCTTCAATCCGGCCAAACATACCGATATTGCCGCCAAAATTGTGCAGCATGTTCCATATCCAGGGTTTGCCGTAATACGCTTCTGTGCGTTTCCAAACGGGTTCAATTTCGGTTGCCAAATCAAGCATAATCATATGATCGTTCGGAACAGCCTGTAGTAAAGCTTTAATCTGCGGAGTTTTCCAGAATTTGCGGTCGCTGTAAAAAAGCCAGCCCTGCATTACCCATACGGCTTTCGGGTCGGCATTGCTCATGGCCTGGTAAACCCTGGCGCTTAATGCCGACAAATACGCAGGATCATCAGTTGGCGGTTCATTTTCATTAAAGGTATCGGCCGAGTATAAATGATCGGTGCCGTATAAACGGGTTTGGGTTTCTAAAAACTTACGCCCAATTAAGTCAAACATCGGGTCGTGGGTATCCAATATATAGGTGTCGCCAAAACCATTGTTCCAGTTAGTCTTTTTCAGTTTTGAATTAGGGAAGCGTGTTGTAAACGCGGCGGGTACATGGCCGGTAAATGATTGTAAAACGGGCTTCATGCCAAGCGCTCTTTCGCGCTTTAATATTTTTTGCTGCAAATCGCGGTGGCTTGTCATCCAGCTAACGGGCAGCGGGCCGCCCCAGCCATCCAGGTTGCCCATCCAAAACCATGAAAAATAAGCGGGGCCGCAAAAAAACGATTTCAAATCATTATCTGTAAAACCCATATCCTTATAAACTTCATACCAGGTATACTCCTGGCCGGTTAATGCAAGCGGCATATCAACGCCGTGCAGGGCCATCCAGTCAATTTCTTTTTCCCATCGTTTCCAGTCCCACCAGCTCATACTATAGTTGTACGTGCAATAGTTTAAGTAGTACCGGTATTGGTAGGGTGTGTTTTTATGAATTTTAGTGGTTACCGCGGGTAATTTTGCAGGCAGGTTTAAATTGGTGCCATTCCAGGTTACCTGGCAGTGGCAGTATTCGGTTAGGTAATAGTATAATGCGGATGCTACTGCGACACCATTATTACCCCTTAATACAATTTTGTTGTTAACGCTTTCTATTTCAAACGCATCTTTGCCATTTATCGCCGGAATTTCTTCTACCTTAAAATGTGCTGCTGCTTTGGGTATAACGCGGCCAATTAATGCGTATGATGCATTCTTGTTAACCTGAGCATTTGCGCCTCCACGGATAAAAATTAAAATAACGAGCAGGGCAAAAAAAAGCTTTGCAGGCAATTTGTTTAACAACATATTAAGCAATTAAATTAAAAACAAAAGACGGTAAAAAACAAATACAGGCCGGTGTGCGGCCTGTATTTGTTAAACAATATTGGTTAATAACCTGGATTTTGTACCAGTTTTGGATTCAACTGCATTTCGGGTCTTGGTATTGGGAAAATGCGTTTTGCGGGATTTGCATCTGTTTTGATGCCCCATGGCTTCTCAAACTGACCAAAACGGATAACGTCATTACGGCGCCACATTTCCATCGCCAGTTCGCGGCCGCGTTCATCTAAAATATCCTGTAGGGTAACAGCTGCCAATGCGGTAGCTTTTGCACGTGCCCTTACCTGGTTAACCAAGGATAAAGGCGAATCGCCGTTGGTTGCAGTTGCACCTCTTAAAATGGCTTCGGCTTTCTCCAGCAACACATCGGCATACCTGAACATCGGCACATCATTACCCTGGTTACGATCTGTATTTAAGCTGTCCGGATAAAATTTGTTGTTCCTGTATCCTTCTTCGTTGGCAAGCTCATCATTCCCAATATCAAAAGTTGCGTTATTTTTCCAAACAATATCAGGTGTAAACTCCAACTGGTGTACAACTGTAGCATTAGGATTAGGGCCACTATAACTTGCATCAAGCCCAATGTTGGTGGTTGTAATATTTATAGGCGTGCCATCATTGTTATATTGCTTGCCTACCAGGTATTGTTTTTTGCGGATGTCATTGGCGTCGTTAAATAAGGCATAATACTCTTTGTAAGTATATACAGGCCCATCTGGTGTATAAGGCATTTTATATTTACTTTTCAAATTAGGGTTAAGCGTCCAGCGGGAATAATACTGCCCCTGCGCCTGAACACCATCATAAGGAACGGCAAAAATAAAATCTTTAATTTGCGGACCGTTGTTAGGTTTAAACATCCCCAGGTAATCGGCATCTAAAGAATACTGGCCGCCTTTTATAATGTTATCGCACATGGTAACCGCATCCTGGTACCTTGCCGTGCCAATATAGTATTGCGCATTAAGGTACATTTTTGCAAGTATGGCATAAGCTAAACCTTTGGTTGGCCTGCCATAAGTAGTTACGCCCGATGTAGCACTCAAATCAGGAATTTGCGCCAGCAATTCGCTTTCGATAAAAGCAAACACAGTTGCCCTTGGCTGGGTGCCAAGGTTGGTGGTATCGCCAAACTTTTTGCTGATAGGCACATTGCCAAACAGATCCATCAAGTAAAAGTATGACAAGGCCCGCATGGTTTTAATTTCGGCAACGGTTTGCTTTTTAGCATCACTTGCCGGGGTAGCGTCAAACAATGACAAGACCTGGTTACATAAACTTATGGTTCCGTAACCCCACTGCCAGCAGGTTTCTGTCATGCCGTTATCAGGTGTTACCGTATGCAGGTTCACGGTTGAATAGGTACCCCCATCAAGCCAGTTACCGCCACGCGCTACCAGCACGTTTTCATCGGTACTTAAATTTTGCAATAACCAGTACTGCCTGCCCGGCGCCCCGCGAAACGAGGTATAAATAGGCCCGGTGGCTGCTACATACTGCGCCGGGGTAGTTGGGAAAATAGATGGGGTAAGTGCTGATTTAGGCGTAATATCTAATTTTGTACAACCCGAAAGGTAAATAGCGCCCACAACCATGGCAATAAGGCCAGGTTTTATATATCTTTTTAAATTATTCATGTCAGTTAGGTTAATGGTTATTATAAATCAACTTGTATACCTGCAAGGAAGCTCCTTGTTTTTGGATAGAAATTATTACTATCAACACCAATAAACTGGCCGCTTGCCTGGTTATCGATGTTCAAATTCAACTCGGGATCAACCCCTTTGTATTTGGTGATAATAAATAAGTTGGTACCAGTAACATACAAACGGATGCCATGTACATAATTACCTGCAACATTAAATTTGTAAGCAAGTGTTGCATTACTTAACCTGATAAACGCGCCGCTTTCAAGATAACGTGTTGAATACAAGTTGGCGTTAACATCGGTACCAGGCTCGCTTAATGTTAAGGTAGGTACACCATGTGCCGAAGCCTGGGTTGGCTGGTTAAAGCTGGCCAAAGATGCATTCATGATTTTGTTACCCCCCTGACCTCTGAAAAAGAAATTAAGGCTGAAGTTTTTATACGTAAAATCGTTACCCAAACCAAATGTATAGGTTGGCTGTGCATTACCCGCATAAGTTTGATCGGCACTTGTAGGTGTGGTGGTTGACTGACCGTTGGCACCTAAAAATGTGGATACGCCGTTGGTACGGCCAAGGTATTTCAGCGTATAAAACTCGCCAAGCGGATAGCCGGCTTCAATAATAGATACCTTGATACCGCTTTGTCCGGGTCCTTCAGGATCACCCACATATATTTTAGAAAGATTTGGCGCCAGTGAGGTAATCTTATTTTTATTGAATGAAATGTTGCCGTAGCTGCTCCAGGTAAAATCTTTTGATTTGACAGGTGTACCGTTAAGGGCAATCTCGACACCTTTGTTAGACATGCTGCCTACGTTTTCTACCTTGGTGGATACGAAGTTATTGATCAGTGATACCGGAACGGTAGTGATCATGTCGGTTGTTTTTTTATTGTAGATATCAACCGAGCCACCCAACCTTCCTTTTAGTATAGAGAAATCGATACCACCGTTAAGCGTGGCTGTACTTTCCCACTTCAAATCGGGATTTGGGTTTTGTATAACACCTATAGCACCTATGTATGCACCGTTGTAATAAAAACTACCTGTGGTACCGTAAAGCGTTATTGGTGTATAGGGCGAGAAGCCTAATGAATTACCTGTTTTACCATATCCAACCCTCAGTTTTAAATCATCAAACAGCGATTGCGATTTCATGAAACCCTCGTCAATTACACGCCATGCGGCCGATGCAGCAGGGAAATATCCCCAGCGGTTGTTGGTACCAAAAGCGTTTGATCCGTCACGGCGTAATGATGCCTGCAAAAGGTATTTACCCAGGTAACTGTAATTTAAGCGGGAGTAAAATGATATCAGGCGTAAAGTTTCCTGGTTAACACTGCCGTAATCAACCCGGTAACCGGCGGCAGGCGTACCTAAGGCCAGGTTACTGTAGCCGGTAGCATCAGAAATGAAGTTTTGATTAGTTGACTGGAAACCGTCACCCTTTGTGGTTTGATCTATTGAATAACCAAACAACGCTTTGAAGGTGTGCTTTTCATTCCAGTTATGTGAGTAAGTTAAATAGTTTTCAAACAGCTTTTTGGTATCTGTATAAGTCGACCGGATAGCTTTACCGTTAAGGCCGGGAGCAAGCTCCGATGCCGAATTGTAATAGGTATTGTTATCGGTATTTGTTTCCTGGTAAGCTAAATTAAAATTGTAAAGCAGGCCGGCAGGTAATATCAACTCACCGCGCACATTACCCAACAACAAGCTCACTTTTTGTTTGTAGGTATCATTGGTGATAAGCCCAACCGGGTTATAACCCAGTTTTAAAGTTGGGTCGTTATAAAATGTACCATCAGCATTATAAATGGTACGGGTAGGCAAATACTGAACTATTGATTTAAACAATCCGGGGCTTTGGCCATTAGCAGTCGACAACGGAATATCATTAACCAACAGGTTTGAGTTGGTAACCGCGTTGCTTAGCGAAAAATCCAGTTTCAATTTATCATTCAGCGCTTTTTGCGTAATATTAAGCCTGCCTATAACACGCTTTAAACCGCTGCTTTTTACAATACCCTGGTTGTCAAGATAATTTAAGCTTCCGTTATAAGTAGTTTTATCGGTACCGCCGCCAAAAGACAGGTTATGGTTTTGCGAAAAACCGGTGTTGCGTTCAACCGCTTTTTGCCAGTCGGTATTTCCACCATTATCATTTGCCGGGGTAAAACTTTGTCCGTTAGCTTTTACATAGGCCCTAAGCTGATCGGCACTGGCTACATCAAACTGGTTAGATACTTTTTCAAATGCGCCGTAACCATTGTAAGTCATCCTCATCTGGCCCGCTTTGGCTTTTTTGGTAGTTACTATAATTACACCATTGGTAGCCCTTGTTCCGTAAATTGCAGCAGCAGAGGCATCCTTTAGCACATCAATAGAGGCAATATCCGATGGAGCAAGCAAGTTAAAATCGGCTCCGGGTACACCGTCTATCACGTAAAATGGTACCGAGGCGTCGCCTGTTCTTATTGATGATGGCCCACGGAGTGTAACAGAAGCTTTTCCATTGGGGTTACCATCATTGGTAATATTTAAACCTGCTACTTTACCTTCCAGCAAATCGGCAGGGCTTGATACCACACCTGCGTTAAATTGCTCGGCTTTAACCGTAGCAATGGCGCTGGTTAGCTCCTTTTTGGTTGTGGTACCGTACCCTACAACAACTACTGTAGATAATGAATTGGCCGAAGGCACCAACGTAACCTTTATAACGGTTTGTGTGCCAACGGTTATTCGTTGCGTATCAAAACCGATATAGGAGAATACCAATACCGCGTTTTCATTGGCTACCTGTACCCTAAACTTACCCTCTAAATCGGTAACAGCTCCTGTTGCAAGGCCTGCAATTTTAACAGAAACACCTATCAGGGGTAAACCTTTATCGTCTACAACGGTACCGGTAATGATGGTAGGGGGAGGAAGCTCCACTTTTTTCTCAACCGGTGGCTTTGGCGCAGGCTTAACCAATAAGCTGCCTTCAACCTCGGTGTAGGTAAACTGATTGTCAAGCAAAACCTTTTTTAAAACGGCTTGCAGTTTCTCGTTTCGCGCCGTCAGGGTCACTTTAACATCACTTTCAATATTATTCCCGGTATACATTATCCGTACACCTGTGTTTGCCGAAATGCGTTCAAGCGCATCAGAAAGTGGCATTTTTTTCAACTTAAGGGTCACTGGCTTTTCCAGCACGCTTTGTCCGTATGAGTTATCGGCCATAGCAATGGACGATAGCGAGCAGACAACTAATAAAATAATCGCATTAATTTTCATAACGAGTGTTATGGCTCGAAAGAATCTTTCGGGTATGGTTTTTTTCATATTTTTGCTATATTAAAGTGTTATAGGTCAAGCTGGAACGTGCTATGGTTCTTGAGGCCTCCTGCATGCTCCATTAATAAATCTTTGGCATTTTATTCCTCCAAAACTGGCCCGGCCATTTTGGAGGATCATTTTTCTCTTTCCCTGTTTTTTAATTCATAGCGTCTTAATTAGGTCAAACATTATTTGTTTTTATATAATTGGTATATTAATTACAGCCCTTGCCTTTTAAGGTATAGGCGCTGCCCTCCTTTTTAAAGTGGGCGTTTATAAGGGCTTCTATCAGCTTTAATACTTTTTGCAGTGGCATGTTGTTAAAATCGGCATACAACGTGCAGTTGAGCAGATTTTTATCGGCCTTAATCACCACATTATATTTGCGCTGAACATCGGCCAGCACATCAGACAATGGTGTATTATGATATTGCAACTTGCCCTCCTGCCAGCTAATGACCGATAGGGCATCGTCAATTTTTTTTGCAACCAGTGTTTCGTCAGTTTTGGAATATACCAGCTGCATATTGGGTGTAAGCAAAACGGCGGGCTGTTTTACTTTTGTGTTTAATATCCCCACCTTACCGGTTACCACGGTTACTTTAATGGCTTTATCTTCGTTATAGGCTTTAACATTAAAGCTGGTACCTAAAACTGTGGTTGTAATTTTACCCGAATGGATGACAAACGGCTTAGCGCTGTTATGCGCTACTTTAAAAAAAGCTTCGCCGGTAAGGGTAACTTCCCTTGTATTTTGTTTGAACTTATCAGGATAGTTTAGCCGGCTGCCCGAGTTAAGGCATATGGTGGTGCCATCAGACAAGCTTATTAGTTTTATTTCGCCGTTTAGCGCTACTGTTTCCTGGTATTTAACAGGATCTATCCAATTATCCAGTTGTTTTCTGAATACGTAGGCTGTACAAAAAACAGTGGCAAAAGATGCCGCAATTGCCATTTTTACCCACAGCCCTCTCGTGGGAAACTCCTGTTCAGGAGGCTTAATTATACGTTGATGAATATTTTTGAGTATTTCGTTGGATGCCTGATCGGTAAGGATGAGTTTTTTTTCCAGTACATCTTTACTAAAACCATCAAGCGCTATAAGGTATAACTCCGAGATATCTCCCTTCAGGTATTCGGCAAGCCAGCGCTTGTCGTCCTGAGTCAGGGTATCAGTTTTATAAAGCCTTTCTAAACGTTGAACTATGGTTTCCACGAGCAATTTTTATATAAATACGCCGGGAGGTTTAAAACGGGGGGATGGTTTTGTAATTATTTTCAAATAAAAATCAAAAATTACAAACGGGTATTTTAAAGCTTAAGATGCCCGTTTTTTGAGGCTGTTTTTTTTGAACTTTTAAGCGAAAAATCTTCTTTTTATTTTTGTATCAAAAAATGTACTTTTTGTATCAATAAATAGCGCATTTGTTGTTAAAAAGTGTAAATTAATTAACTTATTTTAACCTGTTTGTGCATGAATAAATAGCTGTTTTGATATACAAAAAGAAGCGTGTAAATTTGTAGTGTTTACCCACAAATTAAAGCAGTTTCTATGTTGTTTTGCACCGCATTGGACATCTGGAATTCGCGTTGATTTGTGTGAAGTAAGCTTTCTTAATTTAACCCCACACAATAAGCATAGATCGAAATTATTGCTCGATACCAACCCAATAACAGGCCAGCAACACGCCGGCGGTTTTCCATTCGGCCTGGTGTTCGTGAATATGGTTTTTGACGGCCGCAACCGCGTGCCCAAGATACTCTTTAACGGTATGTTTAGATATGTTTAGCGTTTCGGCTGCTTCCTCGTAAGTTTTCCCTTCTAACTTGCAAAGGGTAAATACTTTTTTACGCTGGGGCGATAGCTGGTTAATGGCCTGGTGCAATAAGTAATACTGGTCGTCAATTAAGTGAAGGTTGCTATCATCCTGCTCTATTTCGGCAAAAGGCATGGCATTAACAACCGCAGCCTCGCGTAGCTTCTTGCGTAAATGTGATATTGATTTGTTAAAGCTCAATACAAAAAGCCAGCCGCTTACCGATTGGTCGGCCTTAATTTCGGCACGTTTTTCCCATAATGCGATGAAAATATCCTGTAAAATATCGCAGGAGATATCATCATCCTTGGTGAGTTTGTAAATATTACGGTAAATGGCCTGGTGGTACTTTTGATAAAGCAGATCAAATGCCCCGATGTCATCATCGTGTAAGCGAAACACTAAATCTTTATCTGCATCCATATTCATAACAACCGGTAACTATTTAATCATTTAAATTAACAAACAGGAATAATTGTGAAAAGTACAAATATTTATTTATCGATAAATGTGCCTTACAGCGTTTTTGCCGATGATTTACTTGATTTTTGCCATCGCTTTAAAAGATGATAATCGTTCTTTTAAAGATGGCCTGTTTTAAGCTTAACCTGCAAAAGGTGTTATTTTTACAGATTAAGCGTGACAGGCTAAAATCAAATAAATCAAAAAAAATCGCTGTTATAGGGGTACATTAAAATTATAATTTAACAGTAGCCGGCAAATATTTGGCAATCAAATCCTCGTAGTAAGGCTTTAACTCCGATACTACGGGCGGTTTTGGACTTTTTGAATACAAGTCGTACGGGTTAAATTTATCAACCCATTTAAACATCTCCTGGTCATGTGCATTCAGCAAATGATCGTAAGCCTTTTCGCGGTGTTGCGAGTAAAACGAATGGTAACGGATCATATACAACGCTTCCTCGGGCAAATAATCTTTGGTGATGTGGTACAGGTATTCATCGTGCCCCCATGACATGTGCACGTTATCCAATCCGCACTGGTGGGTGTAAACACCGTATTTGGTATTATAGCGTTCATCAGTGCTATCGGGATTGGCGGCAAAAAACTCAGGGTAAACTATCTTATCCGAAAACTTGCATCCTACCGGGAATGAATCGCCGACAACGTTCCATTGGGGTTCGCCAAAAAGGCAAAGCACCTTGCCCAAATCGTGGATAAAGCCGGTTAACACAAACCAATCAGGATGCCCATCAGCACGGATGGCTTCAGATGTTTGTAATAAATGCTGTAACTGATCGAGCGAAATATCAGGATCTGATTCATCAACCAGCGTATTCAAATACTCCATTGCCGACCACCACGGCATTTCCATTTTATCAAACTGTAAAAAGTTAGCCTTTTTTGCTAAAACGTTACCATAGGTTTGGTAAGTATGGTTAAGCCTGTAAAACTCCCTTACCGGGTTATCTTCGGCATCATTATAAACCCTGAACTCATCTTTGGCTTTAGCCGTGCCGGGCTCGGGGTACCTGCTTAATACATCATCCTCCCAAACATCCAAACTTGGCAGCGGCGAAATTTCTTTTTCAGTTAACTTTTCCATATCGTAAACCATTCAAACAATTAATTATTAAACGTTGGTAAAGCCATCATCTGTTTAACTCTAAAATATACTTATCGCTACCCCCGGAAACCCTGGAGTAAAAACTCCGGCAGGCTATTTATAAACCGGCAATCCAATAAATAAGTCTTAAAATGAGCTGTGCTTAAAGGCACAGTTTAGCTTTATAATGTTTTAAAATTCACTAAAAAAAACATCGGTTTTACATAATTGGAGGTATTTATTTACGTAAACGATTACGTACATCAACCTTTACCTATTTTGTAAGTACCTTATTTTTAGCACTTCCGGGCACCATAATATTTTGCATTAACGATTTAGTAACGCCAAAAAGCGCTATTACAGGTAACGATTTAACCTGCGGTATTTTAAGTGAGTTAAGGGTTAACCTGTCAATATCTTCAAACACACAGGCAGCCCTAAAATCATGCCCGGCGCAGCTAAGTGTTACATTTTTAAAGCTAACCCCTACCGCGTGGCGGGCATAAAAACCCCAGGCGGGCAATTCGCCAAACATCGAAAATTCAGGATAATCATGCGGGTTTTCGGGTATCTTGTTCAATGAATCTAAACTTACGAGGGCTACAGCTTTACTGGCATCGCCATGATATACTATTTTGATATTTTGCAGGGTTACGTTTTGAACAGGATGCCCCGGTAAACCGGCAATTGATGACGGGAAGGGGTTGTGTGAGCCCTTAACCTCCGGCCCTTCCATTGGGTATCCTTTATCGGGCTTACCTTTGGGCACATAAACGGTTACGTTGCTTATCCTAATACCGTTAATCCTGCTCACTGCAGTATCTTTATTGCGATGGCCAAGGCGTATAAAAATAGCATTGCCCGTGTTAATGGCGTTAATGTTACTGATGTCAATATCTTCCATCACACCGCCGTCAACGCATTCCAGGGCAATTGCCGAGCGGTAGGTATCGTAAATTTTAATATCCTTTATGGTTATTTTTTTAAAGCCCCCCCATGAAGCAGTACCAAACTTAATACCACTGGCGCTTGAACGTGTGGTACAGTTGGCTATGTATATATTTTCGCAGCAGCTATTCCGGTCGCTCGATTTCAGGCAGATGCCATCATCATCGGCATTAAAAAAGCTGTTTGTAAGCTTTACATTTTTACAATCCACCAGGTCAATACCATCATTGTTCCAGTAAGTGTTACTTACTACCTTAATGCTGTCAATAATCATATCTCTGCACTTATTGTAATCCTGTATCCACACCAGTCCATTTTGAATAGTTATACCTTTTACCCGGATGCCAATGCAATTAAAAAAGCCAATTAGTTTGGGGCGATTTGGCTCTTCGGGTTGAATTTGCCCCCAGGGATTCGTTTTTTGCCATAACGAATCCCGCAATTTCCCGGCTTTCAGCATCGCGAAAAGATCTTTCAGCAATTCGTCGCCGTTGCCGTCAATTGTTCCTTTCCCGGTGATGCCAATGTGTTGCTGATCTTTAGCAAATATTAGGGGCGATGCATGGCCTTCGCCATAATCAATCCGTTTTGCACTCCCAAGCAGTACGGCATTAGCAGCCAGGTTTAGGGTAACGTTTGATTTTAGGTTGATAACACCCGTTAAAAACTTCCCGGCCGGAACATGCACTATGCCACCGCCTTGCGCGTTCGCATTGTCAATAGCTTTCTGAATGCTTACAGTATTATTGGTAATACCATCGGCCTTCGCGCCGTAATCGGTTATGTTAAAGGTTTTTTGCTGCGCATAACCGGCAAAGGGCATCGCAAGCAAAGCCAAAAAAGAAAATATTTTCATGATAAACTATCGATAAAGAAAAATTAAGCAGGTTTATTATCCAGGCATATGCCGTACAGCCAGGATTTTGTTTTTGTATCAGGCACCTAAGTTGTTAAACTTTTAGTTTAGTTTGCGGCATTGGCATCCATTTATTTACGTAAACGTTTGCATAAACCCCATTATATTAGTAAAATTATACCGTTATAAACAGGTATCCGCAATGGGTAACATTAATTTAAAAGAACTCGCTTTAGCACTTAATTTATCAACCGCCACAGTATCAAGGGCGCTACGGGACAGTCATGAAATAAGCCCCGAAACCAAAAAGAAGGTTTTGGAACTGGCTAAACAACTAAACTATGAACCCAACCCGGCTGCCAGTAATTTAAGAAGCCATAAAACAAAAACCATTGCTGTAATTATTCCCGAAGTAACCAATAACTTTTTTTCGCAAGCCATTAATGGCATCGAAGAAATAGCACGCCGGCATGATTACCATGTTTTGATTTATCAAACGCACGAAAACAGCGATTTGGAAATGGCCTTTATGCGCCGTTTGCTAAGTGGCCGGGTTGACGGGATCCTGATTTCGGTTGCCAGTGAAACCAACAACGATCAGGATTTTAAGGATATTATTAACCAGTTACCTGTTGTTTTTTTCGACAGGGTAAATGAAGATATAGATGCCGTAAAAGTAACTACTGATGATTACGAAAGCACTTATAATGCTACCTGCCATTTAATTGAGCGTGGATGCAAGAAAATCGCCTACCTGATGGCCTTAAATAACCTATCGACAGGAAGAAAACGGTTTGCCGGATATTGTGCTGCATTAAACGATAACAGCATTATCAAAAATGATGCATTAGTTATAAACGACGCTAACAACGAAGATGAGAATTACGCGCTGATAAAAAAACTGCTGATTGATGAAAAACCCGATGGCATTATAACATCTATCGAGAACCTGGCCCTGCCTTTTTACTATGTATGCAAAGACCTTAATTTGAATATCCCCCGCGACATTAAGATAATCAGTTTTTCGAACCTCAAAACCGCACCGCTTTTAAACCCGTCACTTAGTACCATTACACAGCCTGCTTTTGAGATGGGCAAAGAAGCCGCAGGCATTCTATTTAAAATATTGAATAAGAAGTATTTTGAACCAAACGAAACACTGGTACTAAAATCAACCATCATAAAAAGAGAATCGACGGGATTTTAAAGGTGGTTAATCCGCGGTTCCGGGCAATTTTCCACACTATATTACCTTTCTGTTAAATAATACCCAAGCGGTAAAATTCCGGTTTGGGTGGTTTAACTTTGCAGTGGTTACCAGGTGAACAAAGGTATACCGCTGCGTAGGGCGCCGGACGGCGGCATATGAAAGGTTCGAGCCCTTTCCCTACATCTCGTTAAGAAATAGGTGCCGGAAATCAAAAGTTACTTTTGGGGATCGGGCATTTACGCTGTTTGCAGCGGACATTGGTGAAATTAAGCCTGCACCACTGGCTACATGCGCTTGTAAAACCTGATTTATGAACAATATAAATTATCTTGAAGTAAGTTTAGCAGTGCTTATAGCAGTCGCGCTGGTGGCTTGGCTGGTGCGCCGCAACATCAAAGATGAGAAGAAGTTTGAAAAGGATATGATCCAATCGGAGATGAAGCCCGACAAGGAAGAGCAAGATGAGCGGGGCGATCCGTTGGTTTAATATTAAGTTGAAAGTACTAAGCCTTAAGTTCTAAGTCGAATTTGCTTTTTGACTTAGAACTTAAGACTTCGGCTAAAGACTAACAGTAGCATCAGATTATATTTTACGTTTAACAATGCAAAGAAGAGCAGCATTAAAAAATATTGGCGGCCTGTTGTTGGTGCCGTCAATTGGGTTAAGCCAGGGTATCGACCCTAAAAGGCGTGCGTTAAGGGTAGCTCATATTACCGATATTCACCTGAAAGACAAGTTTGGTGCGCCTGCCAAATTTGTGAAATGCCTGCACCATGTACAGCAGCAAAAACCCGACCTTGTACTGAACGGCGGCGATATTGTTTTTGACATGAACAAGGAAAACCTGGGCACTATTAACACCCAATGGCAGCTGATGAAAGGCATCCTGAAAGCCGAAACCAGCATACCCACCCATTTTTGTCTTGGCAACCACGATATTTGGTGGAACGAGAACAATAAAGGCGAAGCCGTTTACGGCAAACAATACAGCATGGATCAGCTGCAGTTGGTCAAACCTTATAACAGCTTTATACAGGGCGGCTGGAAGTTTATTTTACTTGATAGCGTTCACCTGGATGTTGATGGTACCTGGTACATTGGCAAACTGGGCGACGAGCAGTTTGTCTGGCTTGAAAACGAACTAAAAACTACAGATGCGGCTATGCCCATACTCGTTATGTCGCATATACCTATCCTAAGCGCCACCGTGCTGATAGCCGATAACATTATTAACAAGTGGGAAATACTGGGCGGCGATATGCATACCGATAGCACCCGCATCATTAACCTGTTTGCCCAATACCCAAACGTAAAGCTATGCCTGGCCGGCCACATCCACCTACGCGACAAGGTGGTTTACAACAATGTTACCTACATTTGCAACGGCGCGGTAAGCGGTGCCTGGTGGGAAGGTAACCTGCGCCAGACCGCCCCGGGCTACGGCCTTCTCGACCTGTATAGCGATGGTACCTTTGAGGAGCAATATGTGAATTACTTGGGGTAAAGAATGATTCGATGGCTTACCCAGGCTTAATGTGCACATGCATCGTAGCCCTGGGAGGGGGTTGCCCATTCCTTCGCCTCTTCTGTTGATCTCTCCACGCACGTGTGGCAACAACGCCCGCAATGAACCGGCTCTTTAAAATTCGTTACTATTTTTCTCCCTCCTTCTTAAACAGCCTTCCGTCAACTTATTGCACTGATTGCCTGCTATATTTTGAAATATACCACCGGAAATATTATTAAAAATTATTTTTTATGAGGCTTGTATATCTCAAATTTAGTTATGTACATTTGTAGTGCACTATCTAACTATAGCACCTATTATGATAGAGATTAAAGAACTGCATTTCGGGTACCAAAAAACCAAGCCGCTTTTTAGCGGACTAAACCTTTCCCTGAGTAAAGGTCATATCTACGGCCTGCTTGGCAAAAACGGGGCCGGCAAATCAACCCTGCTCAAAAATATGATAGGCCTTATCTACCCGGCGAAGGGCAGCTGCTATTATAACAACAAAAATGTTTTCGGCAGGCCGGTTTCTGTTTTGGAAGATGTTTACTTTTTGGCCGAAGAACTTTTTGTGCCCGATATTACACCCGCCCAGTATGTTAAAAGCACCGCGGTTTTTTATCCAAAATTCAGCAAGGCCGATTTTTACCGGTACCTGGCCGCCTTGGATGTTGATATGGATGCCGTGATGGATAAGCAAAGCTACGGCCAGCAAAAAAAGGCCATGATTGCTTTCGGGCTTGCCACCAATACAGGTTTGATGATCATGGATGAGCCCACCAACGGATTAGATATTCCCTCAAAAGTACAGTTTCGTAAGCTGATAGCTTCGGTATTAACCGAAGACAGGTGTATTGTGATATCTACCCACCAGGTACGCGACCTGGATAGCCTGATTGATACCCTGCTCATTTTACATAAAGGCGATATAGTGGTTAACCAATCGATGGATGAAGTAGCCGAAAAAATAACCTTTGGCAGCTATGCCGACACCGAGGGCTTGCCTGTGCTATACGAAGAAAAAGGCCAGCGCGGCAAAAACGTCATTATGCAAAACACTACCGGCGAGTATAGCAAAGTAGATCTTGAACTGCTGTTTAATGCCATTATTACTGGCAACCACCCTGTTTTACAAACCTTAAAAGCAACAGCAAATGAACGAGATATTTAACCTGAAACGTTTTGGCCGGCTGTTTTACAAACATACAACCGAGCATTATAAAAGCTACCTGATGTCAATAACAGTACTTACCTGTGTGCTGTTGCTGGGGGGGAGCTTCCTGGTGTTTTTGATGGATGTGCGTATGGAGCTGCCGCTGCAGCTTTTACTATTGGCCTGGGTTATACTGTTCACCGGCACCATATTTACCAGCACCATATTTGCCGACCTGGGCGACGACAAAAAAGCGCTGGGTGCCTTAACCTTACCAAGTACCCATTTTGAAAAATACCTGGTGGCCTGGCTATACTCGTTCGTGGTATTTTTGGTGGTATCAATAGGCTGTTTTTACATGGTGATGCTGTTTTTATTACACGCTAAACATTTTCCGGGCCCGCCGCTTGAAATATTCAGCCTTTTTTACCGCGTGCTTGGTTTTGGCGGCAATGTGGTGTTCATCATCCTTATTTTGTACTCGTTGTTTCATTCTATCGCCTTTTTGGGGGCTATCTACTTCAAAAAACTCCATTTTGTAAAAACTGCGCTGCTGTTTTTTATCGTGATAGCTATACTCATCATCTTCAACAATATAGCTATGGCGCATATGATACACAGGGATATTATCCAGGTAGTTCCTTTTACCTCGGTAGGCTTTATGGAGAATGGGAAATACTTTGGCGTAAATGCAGAGGCCTTTGTATGGACAGGCCAGTTGGTATATATCATTATGGCATTTATTTTATGGACGGCTGCTTACTTTCGCCTCAAGGAAAAACAGGTGTAATGCATTATGGAATTTAAAGATAAGGATGCCATATACCTGCAGATAGCAGCTTATGTGAGCGAAAATATATTATTAGGCAAATGGCTGCCCGAAGAAAAGATCCCCTCCACGCGCGATCTGGCCGTTGAACTGGAGGTGAACCCCAACACGGTTATCCGGTCGTACGAGTTTTTGCAATCGCAGGAAGTGGTGATCAATAAACGCGGGCTGGGCTTGTTTGTGGCACCAGATGGGCCGCAAAAGGTGAAGGCCTATCGCAAGCAGCGTTTTATTCAGCAGCAACTGCCAGATTTTTTCAGGAATATATACCTGCTGGATATCGATATCAAAGACCTGGAGAACATGTACAAGGAATACACGGCCGGCTTAACCCAGCCTAAAGCAGACGAAAACAAATGAAAACGAGTACAAAAATATTTATAGCCGCTTTAGTGTTCCTGGTGCTATGCATCGGTGGGTACGACCTGCTGCTGAAAAAAGAATTTTTAACCGGCCGGTACAAAAACTTTTATTCGCACTTTACCCAGCTGCCATACAAGGATTTTGATGCACTGGAAATAAATGCCGCGCATAAAGCCAGTGTTGAGGTGGTACAGGGTGCCTTTGGTGTGAAGGCCGATCCAAACATTCTTGATTACGTACAGTTTACCCAAAAGGGCAGGCTGCTGCAAATGAACATCCAATACAACACCAACCGGTTTTACAATGATGAAAATTACCGCATTATCATATCTTGTCCCAGCCTTACAAGTGTAACCGCCAATGCCTTCATGATTATCAATAGGCAACGCGTTATTGATACTACAACAAACGACAACTGGAATTATGGCAAACTAATGATTAATGGCTTTAAACAGGATAGTTTAATCATAAGCCAGGATTATGGCAGCCAGGTTGTATTGGCCAATAATAACATCGGCTTGTTAAACGCTACCGTTGGGTTAAGCCCTTTCAGCGGCTCGCACATTACTATCTTAAAAAGCAACCACTTTAATGTAGCCAAACTACAAGTACTCAACAAAAGCACCCTAAACCTTAACGAAGCTAAAATAAATCAGCTGGATTATCGCCCCGGCGATAGCACCCGGCTCATCATAAACGGAGCTGCCAAAAACAGCCTGTTACCCTATATCCACCTTAAACAATAGTAACTTATGAAATTACAAATCAATTCCCTTTCAAAAACTTACGCCAACGGGGTACATGCATTAAAGGATGTATCCCTCACATTAAATAACGGTATGTTTGGTTTATTGGGTCCAAATGGCGCCGGCAAATCATCGCTGATGCGCACCATTGCAACCTTGCAGGAAGCCGATAAAGGCAGCATTTTTTTAGATGACCTGGATGTGCTTAAAAACAAAACCCAGGTAAGGCAGCTGCTTGGCTACCTGCCGCAGGAGTTTGGGGTATACCCCAAAATATCGGCCGAGCGCATGCTTGACCATATTGCACAGCTTAAGGGCATAGGCAATGCCGCCGAGCGTAAAGAACTGGTGGGCAGCCTGCTCGAAAATGTGAACTTATCTAAAGACCGCAAAAAACACCTGGGCACCTTTTCGGGCGGGATGAAACAGCGTTTTGGTATTGCCCAGGCCTTGATAGGCAACCCCAAACTCATTATTGTTGATGAACCAACCGCCGGCCTTGACCCTGCCGAGCGCAACCGCTTTTACAACCTGCTGAGCCAGCTGGGCGAGAATACCATTGTGATTTTAAGCACCCATATTGTAGAGGACGTGAGCACCCTGTGCGCCAACTTTGCTATTATTTGCCAGGGCGAAGTACTGTATGCCGGCCAGCCCGATACCGCCGTAAACGAACTGGAAGGCAAAATCTACAGCAAAGCCATCAACAAAACAGATCTTAATTTTTACAAAGATGATTTTTCGGTTATCTCTACCCAGTTAAAAACGGGGCAGCTGCACATCCGCATTATACAGGATACCGAACCGGGCAACGGCTTTATTGCCGCAACCCCTAACCTGGAGGATGTATACTTTAGCAATATTGCCACCCGCGTAGATGTAAACACCATTTAACCCGCTTAAAAACAAAATATTATGTTTCGGAAAATATTCATTTTCGAGGTGCAAAACCGCCTCAGAAGGCCCGCGGTTTATCTTTATTTTGCCGCCGCCCTTGCATTTACCATCATGACATTTGCCACCGGATCGTTACCGCTGGGCGATAAGGAGCACATCAACGCGCCTTTTGTTTTGGCATTATGGTGCGCGGGTATTACCATGTTTATGATGCTGGTAAGCTCATCAATCATGGGCGAACCGCTTTATCGGGATATTGAAAACAACACTAAAGATTATTACCTCACCTACCCTATTACCAAAGCCGGCTATTTTTGGGGCAGGTACCTGGGCAGCTTTGTGTTTATGCTTTTTATAGCCACTTCCATTATTATCGGGGCTTACATAGGCACAAAGCTTGGCCCGGCCATGGGCTGGAAAGATGCAAAAGAATATGGGCCTAATAAGCTGATCTATTACCTGCACCCGTTTTTGGTGATGGCATTGCCCAACCTGTTTTTTACCTCGTCGTTATTTTTTGGCCTGGTAGCGCTTACACGGAATGTAAAGGTGATTTATGCTGGTGGTATACTGCTGTTTTTAGGTTATTTTATTTCCGTCTTTTTCCTTCAACATACCAGTAACGCCACAGTAATTATCAATGCCGATCCTTTCGGGCTAAGTGCGGTGCGCTTTGTATCAAGCATTACCACATCAGCTGATAAAAACACGATGCTGTTCCCGGTTACCGGGGCTTTTTTGGCCAACAGGCTGATATGGACAGGCGTTGGCCTGGTTATTTTAGTATTTACCTACGTGCGGTTCAGCTTCGAAAGATTTTTTAGCGGCAAGCGCGATAAAGCGGCCATTGACGATGTGGTTTCAAAAACAAAACGGGCATTGGTATTAAAGGCCGATATTAGTTTTACCGGCTCCTACAACCGCAAAACCTTGTTTAACCTTGCACGGGTAGAACTTACCAACATCATCCGCGACAATTATTTCTGGATAATTTTGCTGGCCGGAATGGGCTTCCTGGGTTTTGTATTCTGGTTGGGGATGAATGATTATGGGGTTGCCTATTTCCCGCGCACTGTAATTTTAATGGCCATATTCAATGACGTCTTCCCCTTTTTCATCTTCTTCATCATCATATTTTACACCGGCGAAACCCTGCACCGCGATAAAATTACACGTTATGCATTCATAAACGACTCGTTGCCGCCGCCAAACTGGGTGCTTAATGGCTCAAAACTCCTCGCTTTGCTGGTGCTGGGTTTCGGCCTATCGCTGGTGCCGTTGGTAACAGGATTGGTTGTACAAACCGTAAAGGGCTTTCATCAATACAACCTGTCGTTTTTTTTAATGTATGTGTTTACGGTAATTATGCCGCGCTTCCTGGAGATGGTCATTTTTGCTTATGTGGTACACGTTGTTATCAATAATAAGTTTGTGGCGCATGGTGTTGGGGTTGCTATTTGGGTGCTGGTTTTCTTTTTAAATACTACCGGGATATTCAACTACAACCTGCTCATTTACTCGTATACCCCGTGGTACGGCATATCAGATATGGATGGCATCGGCCACATGCAGGCGCCGGTTTACTGGTTTAACCTGTACTGGCTGTTATGTGGCGGGCTGCTTATTATTATAGCCGCTTTGTTTTACTACCGGGGCGTTACCAGCTCATTTAAAGAGCGGCTGCAATTGTTGGGCCAAAGGTTTGATACCAAAACAAAGCTATTCACCGCGGTTGTGGGCATCGCTTTTTTGGCTGTAGGCGCTTATAATTACTATAACATTAGCTACCTGAACAACTTTTTAACCCAGGGCGAAAATGAAGACAGGGCCATTATTTACGAAAAAACTTTAAAAAAATACGCCGGCCTGCCATTGCCAAAGGTTACCGGGATAAAGCTGTTTGCAGATATTTATCCTGATAAGCAGCAGGAAATTGTAAAAGCCTTTGTAACCGTTTTTAACCCCACCGATAAACCAATTGAAAAACTATTGTTAGATGGCGATGAGCTTACCGGTTATAGTATAAAAATAGCCGGCAAGCCGGTGCCCTTTACCTATCCGCTGCTGTACAAACGGGGTATGTTCAATTGGTTCAGGCCCAAACAGGATACAGCCGACTTCAGGTTATACCAGTTTGAAAAGCCTTTGGCCCCTGGCGATTCGGCCGTGTTCGAGGTTAATTCATACATAGCACACGAAGGCTTCGAAAACGGCTTGTACGCCAAAAATCTGCTGCATAATGGCACGTTTTTTAACGGCGGCCTGCCCGGCATGGGGTATGATGATGACGACGAGGAAAACAGCAACTATGTGCGCAAAAAAAACGGGCTGCCCGAGAAGCACGAGGACGAAATAGCGCAAAACGACCCGGTAGGTATCAGCACACTCAAATCGGGCAAATCATCCGGCTTGCTAAACCTTGATATTACGGTAAGCACATCGGCCAATCAAAGCGCTGTTGCCCCCGGTTACCTGCAAAAACACTGGCAGCAAAATGGCCGCAACTATTACCACTACACCGGTAGTAATTTTTATGGCCCGCTGGCCATCCTATCGGCAAGGTATGCAAACCGGCATGACAGCGTACAGCTTGACCATAAGGTTAATGTTGATATTTATTACCACCCGGCGCATAATACCAATATCAACCGCATAATGGCGGCTTATAAAGATGGACTGCAATATTTTTCAAAAGCATTTGGCCCCTACCCTTTCAATGATATCCGCCTGGCCGAAACAAGTGATTTTGGTCCGCACGATGCCTCATTAAGCACGCTTGATACTTATGCCGAACGCAATTCCTGGAATGCCAATTTTGAAAACCCCAACCAGTTTGATTTTGTATATTTTAACACCGGCCGCCAGCTGGCACAGCAATGGTGGCGCTACCAGGTTGCGCCAAATGCCACAGTGGGCTCGTTGGTAATACCCGAAGGCCTTGCAAGCTATAGCGCCCTGCTGTTGGCTGAGCGAAAGTATGGCAAAGACAATATGAAATGGATATTGTATGATCAGGTGAGCTTTTACACCTTTATCAGGCACCGGATGGAAGAAAAAGAACATCCACTGATAAAGGCTAATGAATGGTTTTTATGGGGCGGCAAAGCCGGCCTGGTATTGTACACCCTAAAAGATTTGATGGGCGAAGACAACCTGAACAACGCACTGCGCGAATTTAAAAACGCCTATGCTTTTAAAAGCAAGCCGCCTTATGCCGGCAGTAATGATTTGTACCGCTACCTGCAAAAGCACGTGCCCGATTCGTTACAATATTATTTAACCGATACCTGGCAAAAAATAACGCTTTACGATAATAAACTGATCGATTTAAAATCGGCCCCTACCGGCAACAAAAATGAATACAAGGTTACCCTTACGGTAAATGCAGGTAAGGTTTGGATTGACAAAAAAGGCAATGATGTAGCCGCCAAAAACATGAACGACTATATAGATATCGGGGTGTTTGGGGCCAATACCACCAACAAAGAAGGCCGGTTGGTAACTAACCCGCTATACCTTAAACGGCACAAGCTTACCGCCGGCAAGCACATCATAACGATGATTGTAAAAGGCAAACCCGTAAACGCAGGCATCGATCCATATAATAAACTGATAGACCGTTTAATGGGCGATAATTCAAAAGATTTTTAATAAACGGCCAACTATTTACCCAGTGCACCAAAAACAACTCCTAAACCTTATCATCAAAAAGCTCATCGGCGAAGCAAGCGCTGATGAGCTTTTAGCACTTGAAAAGCTGGTAAAAGCTCATCCTGACGATGCATTTTTTATCAATACCATGACCACCTTTTTTAATACCGAAACCGAAATTGAGGAAGGGCAGAGCGAGCGGCTGTTTAAACGCATTAAGGGTAAAATAAAACCAGAACAGCGCTAAACTTATGAAAAATTGCGAGCCCCTGATTTTGTAGGGATAACCAAATTACCACATCCGGCTTTAAACCTTCCCGCTCATAAACCCGATAGACCGGGCTTCCGGCTCCTTGCCTGCAAGACCTTGTACAAAAAGCTGTCCATCCTCAATTTTAAACTGCAGGCTGCGTTCATCAACCTTAAAACCATCTGCTTTTAAAACATCTTTTATCTTTTCAACCAGTTCTTTACGATCAAACACCGGGCTCAGCTTTAGTTGATCGTTTACGGGCTCAAGCACAATGCCATCTGCCTTGTAGGAGAATATTTTTGATTCCATAGGATAAATGTCGTGATTATTAGGTGGCGGATGCTTTATTTAATGTCACGATTTTTGATTTACTTTCCTACAAACTGTGCATTTACTGATAAGCACAATTGTACCTGGTGGTTGTAGTAATTATCCCTGCACGGCTATAATTTTTTACGCGGGCAAAATTAACTGAAAACGATTTTTCCCGTATCCGGCTTAAATTGTTAAAATTGCAGTTGTGAAAACCTTACTTTTATACTGCTAAACAGGCTATTTCATAACTTCACATACTGAGAAAATTAACCGGTTTGAGTATACAGGATTTGATCAGACGTATCCAGATTAATCAAGATGAATCTGCATTTAATGAGCTTTACAGACAGCAGTTTGCAAAGTTATTTCAGTTTGCCTATTCGTTTTTAGGAGATAAGGAAGCGGCCGAAGAAATAATTAATGATGTGTTTCTTAAAGTTTGGTTAAACCGTAAAGATATGGGCAAGGTGCTCAATATCCAGGTATACCTGTATGTTACGGTAAAAAATGCCTGTTTAAATTATTTAAGGGGAACCACATCCAAACAACTCAAAGAGTTAAACATAGCCGAAGCTTACTATTTCCACCTCTCGGTTGATCCGGCCCAGCTGCTTATCAGTAAAGAGTTGCAGGCTTTCCTTTTAACCGCTGTTGATAGCTTGCCACCGCGCTGTAAGCTTATTTTTAAAATGGTTAAGCAGGATGGTTTATCTTGCAAAGAAGTGGCAACTATCCTTAATCTATCCGACAAAACGGTGTTTGCACAACTGGCCATTGCACTCAAAAAACTCGAAAGCGTTTTGCTGTAATCCAACATTGTTTTTTGGGCAATACCGGTAAGCCGCAAAAGCAACTGTTTTCTCTCAAAACGTTACCCGAATCCACATGCATAAAGCATAACAACAACCGGGGCATTCCTTTACATTGCCGGCATATATTTACCAAATGAGTTTAATCAGCAAAAGCGACGTGATAAAAGCAACCGGCACCGCTAAGCTTCCTGCCTTAGCATCGCTTTTAATGAGGCTGATGAAAATAGACGCTTTTAATAATATGATGCAACAGGCAGGTATTTTAACGGGTGTTGAATTTACCAGTTTTGCGCTTCAGTTTTTAGGCATCACCATCCAGGTTGATGACGAAGACCTGGCCAACATCCCCGCATCGGGTGCATTCATCGCCGTGGCCAATCACCCTTATGGTGCTGTTGAATCACTGGCGTTGCTTAATTTATTGGTATCGCGCAGGCCCGATACTTTGTTTATGGGTAACTTTCTGCTTAAACGGGTGCCTAACCTGGCCGATTATATTATAGCGGTTAATCCGTTCGAAAAAATCAAAGACAGCTCCAGCATCAGCGGATTAAAAAACACATTGGGACAACTACGCAATGGCACCCCCGTCGCCATTTTCCCGGCAGGCGAAGTTTCGGCATTTGACTTTAAAACGCAGCGTGTTACCGATAGGGAATGGCACCCCGTTGTTGGAAAGCTGATCGCCAAAGCCGGCGCACCTGTGTTGCCCATTTATTTTCATGGCGATAATGGTTTAGGGTTCAGTCTGCTGCGTTACATCCATCCCTCGCTCCAAACAGCCATGTTACCCGCCGAACTTTTTAACAAAAAAGGAATGGTGCTTCGGGTACGCATAGGCAAACCCATATCGCCCAGTGACTTCCATGCACAGCAAAAAAACGACGAACTATTGCCTTTACTAAGGGCTAAAACATACGGGTTAAAAGAGGAGGCTGCATAGTGTCAGTATCTTTAGCCCATTTATACAATGTGATTTGATCCTTACTTCGGCAATAAACAACCTTTAAATATAATCCCTTAATTTACGTATCTGTTCAAGCGCCAAAACATCACTTTGATCTTTCGGCCTGTTTACCTGCTTTTTGTTGATTATCAGTTGATTGATATGCAGGAATGGTATTTTTACATTTTCAATATCGGCTACAGAAGCCATTTGCAAACATTCCTCAAAACTGTATTGCTCCAAGCCCTTCATTTCGGTGATTATATCAAGCCGGAGACTGTTGTTTAGGTGAAATTCAGTCCAGCCAGGTGCAAATTGCATAGTTTCTATTGTCGGATAGTCGCCCATATTACAGGCTATGAAAGCTTTACGTAAGGCTCGCCTGTTTTCTAAATTGTCGTTAAGCCAAATATCCAGGTCACCTGTGAAACGCTGATAACCATGGAAATTTATAGCGTAGCCACCTATCAAAATATATTGCACATGGTAATCTTGCAGGGCTTTCCAGAAATTAACAATTTCCTCATCAAATACATCCACAATTATTTACTGATAAATGGTTTATGAGTTATTGAAGCTTTGCTGGCAGCTTGCTGTATTTTATATAAACGGGTAGCCATTTCAAAACGCTCTTTATAGCTTCGCTTTAAACCCTCTTTTAAAAGTTCTATTTCGGCCTGATCAAATGATTGCTTCGCTTTTTCCATGACTTAAGCCATTAAATATTATCAAATTTAAGGAAAATACAGGTAAAAATAACTAACACACATATTTAAGCATAACGACTAAAGCTAAAGTAATAGCAAAACTCATCAGGGTTATAAAAATATGACATGTTTCTATTCAAGCTGATTACAATTAAGTAAATTTGTATTAGACGCAAAAAGTTTATTATGCAAATACTTGAAATAAATGTACCTGATAATAAAACCCGTCTTGTTAAGCAATTTTTAAAGGAACTTGGAGTGACTGTTAAAGTAAAAAAACAATCTGGCACTCCAAATGCGGATACTCTTGCCGCTATGGCGGAACTTAAAGCCGGCAAAGGAAAAAAATTCAATAGTGTCGATGAACTGTTCGGTAGTATTTGATAAATAGATGTTTGAAATTGTTACCTCATCCAATTTTTTAAAAGACCTTAAATTACTTAAAAAACACTCGGTTAATGATTTACAATTATTACAAGTAGTAGAATAGTATCTCAGTTTGAACTATTTTGATTTTTCAATTGTTCGTTCATTTTTAAAATATCAGCTGAAATAACATTGATAATTTCTCTATTACTTGTAGTGAATTTAAATTGCCATTTACTACACAATCTTCCTAAAAAAATATCTTTATTTTCCCATTCAATTACAAGCCGATCTTTTTGTCGCTCAATAAAAAACCTTGTCCATCCCTGCGGTACCTGCCTTCTTAAAAGCACAGATTTTTTAGATTCGGAAATCAAACTCACCCCGTCTTCAAAATTCATTAGAAAATTAATCAATTCTTTATATTGAACTTTGATTTTTTTATTTGTAATCTTATCAAAGAAATAGAAAAATATTACAATAGTAAAAAGTATAGATCCCCACATAATTAATAAATTACGATAAACATTAAAGCGCCGATCAAAGTGGCTTAAATGTACTAATAAATTACAAGGGGTCGATTTGACAATCTCACTATCTTTTCAGTAGTTATAACCACAAAGCGCATAAGCTTAGTGGTAATTATAAGGAATACTGGAATGCCCTGTAAAACCAGATCTGCTGCTTATTTGGGATGAAGATGAACAAATAATGCTTCTTGAACTGGTGCGCACCGGCACACATTCCGATCTTTTTTAACGAACTCCTACTTAACCTTATTCACCCCCTCGCTTGTCATCACCACTCTTTTTATAGTACCATCTTTATTGTAGTACAAATAATCGATACATACCGAGCGATGGAAGCTGCCTGCATCGGGCACCAGGGCGCCATTGTGGTATATAAAATAATCTTTGCCTTTAAAGTTGATGATAGCCTGGTGATTGGTGTTGGAGTTGCCGGCAATTTCGTTGATGATGCCTTTATAAACCCAGGGGCCATTGATATTGCGGCTCATGGCGTAGGCAATTTTCTCGGGGAACTCATAGGCGTATGAAAGATAATACCAGCCATTACGTTCATGTATCCATGGCGCTTCGGTATAATGCGGCAGGGTAATGGTTTTAATTTCACCATCCAGTTCGGTCATGTTGGGTTTTAGTTTGGCGTAGTAGCAAATGCCGTTGCCCCAAAACAAGTAAGCCTGCCCGTCTTTATCAATAATAACCGATGGGTCGATATCGTCCCAGGAGTGTTTAACGGCTTTGGTCATATCGTTGGTAACCAAGGCCGTTCCGCGGGCGTCTTTAAAGGGGCCTGTTGGGCTGTCGCTTACACCTACGCCAATAGCTTTGCCGTGTATGGTGGCGTGCTCAACAGCTACATACCAGTAAAATTTGCCATTGCGCTCAATTACCTGCGATGCCCAGGCATCATCCCGCGCCCAGGTAAAATCTTTTACATTCATCGGCGAGGGGTGCTCCGTCCAGGTAACCATATCCGAAGATGAAAAACATGTCCAGTTATGCATTACGTACCCGTTATGGTTGGCTGGGGCCTCGTCGTGCCCGGTATACAGGTATACTTTGCCTTTGTATACCATCGCAGCCGGATCGGCCGTGTATTCATGGCGGATAATGGGATTACCATTTGTATGGATAACGGAATCTGATTTTACGGTTTGCGCTTGCGCCGAAGCGAGGCTGCATAGCGTTAATGATAATGCGAGCAGGTATTTTGATGTCTTCATAATGTATTACATGAACCGTCATTGCCAGGCACGAAGCAGGCCTCTACATGCTAAGCACCAGATAGTTCGGGATTGCTCGTACCTCGCAATGACGCGACTTTTATTTAGCGTTTTTTACTATTCCCCTATCACCGGCCATCCATTAACCCAGTTCATTTTTTTTAATTGCAGTTTGGATATGCCCCTGTCTGCTGCGTCGTAACCATGATAAATGATGTAATCGTCGCCGTCAAAGTGGGCAACGCCATTATGCCCTACGCCATACCAGTTACTATCGCCTTCCAATAAAATGCTGCCGCCACCTTTGTTCATGGCCAGGCCGGTTTTATCCAGGTAAGGCCCCTTTAACGTTTTTGAGCGGCCAATGATCATTTTATAAGTACTTTTAGGTCCTTTGCAGCAGTAGTCTATTGATGCAAAAAGGTAAAAGTATTTATCGTGCCTGTAAATAAACGGGCCTTCAATGGCGTTACCACCGGCATCAACCGGGTTACCATCCACAGCGGGCAGGTTTTCGCTAACCGCTTTTCTACGCGTTGCAATGGTTGGGATATTGTCTATATTTTCGTCAACGCTTAACCTGTCGTTATTAAGCTTAACCAATTTCAATCCATCCCAAAACGAGCCGAATACCAGGTAAGGCGTGCCATCTTTATCTGTAATTAAATTAGGGTCGATAGCATTCCAATTGGTTTTACCGGGGACAGATTGGATCACTTTACCATGATCAACCCATTTATAAGCCGGATCATTGGGATGTAAAGTGGTATTGGTAGCCACGCCGATAGCCGATGTGTTTTTGCCAAACGCCGATACCGAATAAAACAAGTAGTAAAGACCATTGTAATACGAGATATCCGGCGCCCAGATATGCCCCTTAAAGCCAGGGATAGCATCAACCGCCCATTGCGGCGCGCTTGCGAACACAGGCTGTTCGCGCTTCCAATGCAACTTATCTGCCGACGACCACATGGATATACCCATGCCTGTGCAAAAAATATAATACGCACTATCCTGCTTCATGATCACCGGATCGTGCACCGATATACCGGTTTTTAACTCCTGCGCATGGGCAACGATGCAGGAGGTTATCAAAAGAATGGCGATGGTTAGTTTTTTCAAAATCAATTGTTTGACCGGCGTTTTATCCACGTCATTGCGAGGCATCTTATAATGACATACTTGTAAGTAATTGGCTATCAATATCAAATCTTCGTCATTGCGAGGTACGAAGCAATCCCTTACATGCTCAGTCCCACAGAGTTCAGGATTGCTTCGTACCTCAATGACGGGAGTTTAGGACTTGGTTATTCCTTCTATACCTTACAGATTCCGTTTTCAGGCTTCTCCTGAGGATATTCGTGACATAATCATAACCGATTCTACTTATTCTTCAACCTGATTATTTTAAACGTATTAGGCTCCACATTAACATTTACCGATTTACCGCTTACCGCCATGGTACTTTGTACCGGGCTTATCGCTGTTGGGTTATCCAACGAGTTTTCGTCGCTGCCTTTTTCGCTGTGCAGCGTTATCACGTTAGCCTTTTTCTGGTAGTTTCCGCCGTCTATTTTAAAGCTCACATTTTGGGCAGTGGCGGCAGTGTTCACAAATTTGATGATCAGTTCATTGGTGTTCTTATCCAAACTGGCGGTGGCATAACAGCCATCCTGCCCTGCAACCGACTCGTTACCCAACATCAGGGGTACTACATCGGTACCTTTGTTAAGCGAGAATAACTGCTGTACATAATAGTTTGGCGTACCGTAGCTTTTCAGGTTATCAAACCAGATCAAATCTGGTGTCCACTGCCAGCCGTCTACATGAGCAAAAAGTGGTGCGTATGAAGCCATGCTAACAACATCGGCATTACGCTCGAGGCCAGTCATAAAGGCTGCTTCGGCAAGGGCGCATTCCCATGTATTTTTGTTTAGGGGGCTACCTGTTTGTACACTCTGCGCGGCATATTCGCCGGCAAATATCTTTGGCCCTTTGCGGTCGTAGTTATCATAACGGCGGGCATTGTCCCTAAACCATTTTGGCGAAGCGTAATAATGTTCGTCCAATATGTCGGCGCCCAGGCTGCGGAAAGTTTTGTTCAGCAGATCAAACTCCGGCCCTTTAGGGAACGGACCTAAGGCCGATACAATTTTTACATCGGGATATTTTTCTTTAATGGCTTTAGTAAATATTTTCCACCTGTCAATGTACTGTGGCCCCCACTGTTCGTTACCCACACCAATCAGTTTCAGGTTAAAAGGTGCCGGGTGACCAAGATCAGTACGCAGTTTGCCCCATTTGGTATTTGCATCGCCATTGGCAAATTCAATCAGGTCAAGTGCATCCTGCAAATAAGGATCAAGCTGATCCAGCGGAACCATTTCGGAAGTGTTAAACTCGCAGGCCATACCGCAATTCAGGATTGGCAGCGGCGATGCGCCAATATCTTCGGCTGTCATAAAATATTCCATAAAGCCCAAGCCAAAAGTTTGATAATAATCGGGCGCCGGGCGATGTGCGAATTCGGTATTCCAGCGGTTAATAATGTTGGTACGTTTATCAATATCGCCAATACTTTTTTTCCACTGGTAGCGGGTATTCAGCTCGCGGCCTTCTACAATACATCCGCCCGGGAAACGCAGGAAGCCAGGTTTAATATCGGCCAGCTTTTGTACCAGGTCGGCGCGTAAGCCTCCGGGCCTGTTTTTCCAGGTATGTTCAGGAAACAGCGAGATCATATCCAGGTCAATTACGCCTTTGCCCGTTAGCCAAACATAAACCTTTGCTTTTTTAGCAGTGGCCGATGCAGTAAATTTCACGCTGTAGCGGTTCCACTCCTTATCGGGAGCACTCAAATCGGCTTTGCCTATAATAGCATCGTTATCACCATGCAACTCTATATTCAGTTTTACGTTACTGTCGCCATTTTGCCTTGCCATTACCGAAAAGCTGTACGTTTCGCCCTCCTTAATGCCGGTTCCTCCGCGGAAACCTTCATTTTCCAGACCGAACGACCCGGTTTCTGAGGTTATATAAGCTTTAATAAAGTGCGGATTTTCCGGCCTTTCTGTAGCGCGGTTAATTACTTCTACCCGGCCTTCGCCGCCGTCTTTTTTGTGATCGTCCCAGGCCATCATCGGCATGTTAAACTCAAACGACCGGTTTTTTATTAATTCGGCATACACACCGCCATCAGCAGCCTGGTTAATATCTTCAAAAAAGATACCGTACATGGTTTTTTGTATGGGCGTTTTAATTTTATCGGCCTGTATGGTATAAACCCGGGGCGTTTGCGCCTGTGCCGACAAAAGCATGCCTGCACCGCAAAAAGTAAAAAAAGCTTTCCTGATCATTGTTGGTTTGTATTGGTACGCTAAAACTACAAAAAATTATTAATAAGTGTAATTTTCACAATCATTATTTTGAAGGTTTTTTCTTTTTTATCCCCTCTCGAGAGGGGCGCGCTGCGGGTTGAGCGATGGCGGGGTGTGTTGTCCTGCGTTCCCAATAAACGCTGGCTAAACACCCCCCTCCGCCCCTCTCAAGAGGAGATTCGCACATTGCCTCGCTTTTGTATTTTGTCCTTTATCTTTTGTGCAAAATCCTTTATCAAAAAAACCTATTTCTTCTTCCCCCAAACAGCCGTACCTACATTATCCAGCCCGGTAAATATTAAGGTTGATGCAACTTTGTTTTCCCAGTCGCGTTCGCGTTCAACTTTTAATTTGTAAGTGGCGCCCGTAGCGTATTTTAGGGTGATGTATGGCGATGCATAAGTCCAGCTATCGGTGGCGTTGCCATCTATGGTACCGGCGGCATCCAGTTTAAAGGTAGTAGCTACCTGGAAATCGGGATTGGTTTGCTCGGTGCCGTAACCCGGAACAACGTGGTAACCTAAAGTTATCTTTTCATAAGTACCTGCAACATCCGCGGCAGCAATAGCTGTTTGGGCAACATTGGCATAACGCTCCGGCGATACTACCGGCCAGCCATCAGGTGTCCATGATATTTTGCGAACATGAAGATCCATGAAATAGGAGTTAACGCCCGGCCTGCCCTGGTGAGCCATAAAATATTGTCCGCTGCCGTCGTCAAATACAGCGCAATGCCCGGTTCCCTGCCAGCCACCATGGCCGTTAAACTGGTATGGTGCTAAAACCATTGGCCCATGATCAACGTTGGTATTGATATCCTGCCCGTTATAATCATAAAACGGACCGGTTGGGCTATCGCCCCTGCCTACCCTAACATTGTATTTGGTTTGCAGCCAATCGTAACTGATAAACAGGAAATATTTTTTCAAGTCGGGATTGTAAATCACCTCGGCACCTTCAATGTTGCCATTGTATTTGCCGCCCGTAAAACCACGGTTGGCAATGCGTTTACCTTTATCGCCGGGCGATGCTGCCAGGCCGGTTGAAGCATCCAGCTTTAAAATATAAATACCATCCCATGCCGAACCGTAATACATATACTGTTCCCCCGCAGTCGTAGTTACCACCGTTGGATCGATAGCGTTGGTTTGGATGGATGCATCATTGGCCGATGTTACCACTACCCCCTTTTCTGTCCACGGCCCCTCGGGCGATGTGGCAGTTGCCATACCGATAACACTTAACCGCGCTACGGCCGATGACAGGGAATAATACAGCCGGTATTCTGATCCCACCTTCATTACATAGGGTGCCCATAACGAGTTGAACGGGGTACCTCCTTTACCTGTGATATATGCCGAGCCCTGCCCCGGTAATGTTGAAAACACCCAGCCTACAAATTCCCACTGAACCAAATCCTTAGACCGGCGAATTTGAAGACCTGAACGGACATCTATCCCAAAGCCAACATCGGTACTGTAGCAATAATAGTAATCGCCAAATTTTTTGATGGATGGATCGTGTACATTGTATACCGTCCATTTTGGGTAATAGGTAAAAGCCGAGATATCTGCATAGGTATCCGTTATGGAATTGATATCAAAAGCTGCCGGGGTTACCGGTGTTGTTTTGGTGGTATCCGTTGGTGTTGGTGTAGGCGTTTCCTTTTTTGAGCAGGAAAATAGTACTGTTGCTAAGCTTGTTATTAACCATAAGTTTCTACCTCTTTTCATATTCATAGCTTTCTTCTTATCTCCTTAAATAAAATCATGTCATTTCGAACGATAGAGAGAAATCTTATACACTATGTTTTGCAAACTTTGCATACACGCTCGTCGCTTGTTTAAGATTTCTCTTTCGCGCTCCCGCTCTTCTCCCCGCTGCTCTATCGAAATGACATTTTTATAAAAAACATTTCAAAAGCCCTCCCCTGAAGGGGAGGGTTGGGTGGGGCTAATACCCCGGATTCTGCTGCAAACCAACGTTGGTTTGTACCTCGGTAAGCGGTATTGGCAAATACTCTTTCCCTGTTGTATAGGTATTAAATTCCGGATCGCGCGATTTTAACCAGGCCAGTTTGGTTGGGTTTTGTAACCATCCCCAGCGGCGGATATCATCAAAACGGTGACCTTCCAACGAGAACTCAAGGAAACGTTCGTGACCAATCTGATCGCGCATATCGGCCTGGCTCATGTTTGGTTTTACAGTAGCCAGGTTTGGTAACCCAACACGTGAGCGAACCTGCTGAATAAACGGATAAGCATCGCTGGTTTGGCCCAGTTCATTCAGGCACTCGGCGTACATAAGCAACACATCGGCATAACGCATTAATCTTTCGTTAATGCCCGATCTCCAGTCGTACTCATCAGCCTGGCCGCTATCGCCGTTCTCGTATTTATGGCAAAACAAGGCATTCAGCGATGAACTGCCTGCGTATCTATCAGCAAAATTCTGGTTATATAATTTTTCGCCCGGTTTGTTGTAGTACATGGTTACATCCAGCCGTGGGTCTGTTCCACCTGCTATGGTTTTTTCCTGCAGGTATTCGTTATACAAAGCAGGTGTTGGCTGTACATCGGTAAAGCCAAAGCTTGCAGCGCCAAAAGTAATGGCCCTGGCAGATGTACGGCCCCACCCTGACGACGGATCGCCTCCCCAGCCCAGGTCTGTTCCCCCGGCATCTCTTGAAAACTGAACCTCGAATATCGACTCCGAATTATTCTCGTTATTGGCAAAAAAGTTATCGTAATAATTGGGTACCAAACTGTAAATCCCCATATCTATCACCGATTTAAATTCAGCGGCAGCTTCGGTATATTTCTTGGTGAAAAGGTATGTTTTACCCAGGTATGCAGCGGCGGCACCTTTTGTGGCACGGCCAACCTGGCCATCAACAGATAAACCTACGTATGTAGTTGGCAGCATGCCTTCGGCGGCTTTAAAGTCGCTGATAACCTGTGCCCAAACTACATCCTGTGTTTGTTGTTTCTGAAAGTAATCGGTACTTGACGCAGCCGGCGCCAATGGCATCGGTACATTTTTATAAAAATCGGCCAGGTGAAAGTAATATAAGCCACGCAGAAAATAAGCCTGGCCTAATACCCTTTTTTTCAGCTCGGCATCCATATTAATATCAGGCACATATTTTAAAACCTCGTTGGCGCGTAAAATACCCTGGTAGTAGGCGGTCCATGAAAACAGTACGCCATCGCCGGTACTTTGCATGTTAAACTTACCCATGTTGTAAATCTGGTCCCAGGGACTGTAGCTGGTGGCATCATCGCCCCTGGTATTCTCAACAATTGGCGAAAACCGCATATACGATCCGTCTATAATTAGGCTGCCGTATGCCGCGTTAACGCCTTTAACCGCATCAGAGGCGTTTTGCCAAAAGGTTTGTGATGTTTGAGCATTGGGGTTAACAGTAGTTAAATCCCCTTTTTTACAACTCATAATAAAACCCGACAGTACTAAACCAGTAACTACCGTTTTTTTGAATATATTTTTCATTATACTAATGTTTAATGTGAACCAATAATTATAAGCCTACCTGTAAACCAACTAATAACGTACGCGGATTAGGGAACGATCCGTAATCAAAACCGCGGTTAATAGTACCATCGTTAATAAAATCAGGATCGTAACCTTTGTATTTGGTTATGGTGTACAGGTTTTGACCCGACAGGTATATCCTGAAGCTCCTGAAAACATGAGTACGGTTCAATAACGTTGCCGGTAATGTATACCCCAGTTGCGCTGTTTGCAAACGTGCGTATGAACCGCTCTGTATAAACCTGTCTGAGTTGCGGTTATTAGCATTCGGATCGCCAATTATTGGCCGTGGCACATTGGTATTGGTGTTTGAAGGTGTCCAGAAATTCAGTTCATCGGTACTGGCATTGGTGTACTGGCCTGTCATTAACGCCTGGTAAACGCCATTGGCGATTTTACTGCCGTAATTGCCCTGTATAAATATGGAGGCATCGATGTTTTTGTAGTTGGCACTCAAATTAAAGCCATAATATAGTTTAGGTATCGCCGAACCTAAGTAAACACGGTCGGCATCGTTAATAACACCGTCTTTATTGGTATCCACAAACTTAACATCGCCGGGCGCTGCACCTGTTTGGGTAGCATGCGCTGTTACATCGGCTGCATCTTTAAAAATGCCCTCGGTTTTAAATGCATAAAGCTCACCTACTTCGCCCCCTACAGCTGTTTTACTGTAAGCGCCGTAAATAGGATTACCACCATTACCCAACGATAACACTTTGTTTTTAACCGTTGATGCGTTTGCACTTATAGTATAATTAAACGGCCCGGTATCCCTGCTGCGATAAGTAACTGTAAACTCGATACCCTTGTTGGTAAACGATGCCGCGTTAACCAACGGTGTATTTATTGCACCAACCGAAACCGGAATTGGAACCGGTAAAAGGATACCTATAATTTTATTTACGTAATACTCTGATGAAAAAGCAAGCTGATCATGAAACAAACTAACATCTACGCCAATATTAGTGGTACGTTTTTGCTCCCATTTATTGGTTTGGTCAAATACCTGGGTTTGGGTTGCTCCCGATGCCAGGGTATTACCAAACACGTAACTGGCGTTTGCATTAACAACAGCCTGGTATGGATAAAAAGCAAGTGCGTTTACGTTACCCAATGTACCGTAACCTGCTTTTAATTTTAATTGGCTAATAGCATCAGGTAAATGCAGGAATTTTTCTTTCGCCAGGTTCCAGCCCACAGATACACCAGCAAAATCACCATAGCGATTATATGATGGCAGCTGCGATGATCCATCGCGCCTGTAATTGGCCGTTAACAGGTACCTGTCATCATAGTTATAGTTTATGCGCCCAAATATTGGCGAATAAAATTTACGCTCGGCACTGTTACCAAACACTGTTTTATCGGCAGTGTTGCTCACGTTATCAAACGAAAACAGGTAAGGTTGCGGCAAGTTATAGGCAATACCTGTAAGATTATCGTTTTTGTCTTTTTGGTAAGCGGTACCGGCAAGCACCTCTACATTATGCTTCCCGACACTGAATTTGTAGCTTAATGTATTTTCGATAAGCGCTGTATAGTAGTTACCGCGTGCATCACTGTAATAGGCAGATGTGTTTGGGTAAAACCAGCCCAGATCATAAATAGGATCGAAATAAGTATTCTTGAAATCGTTACGATCGTAGCTGCCGCTTAAACGGTATTTAAGGTTTTTAATAATTTCAACTTCCATCCAGGCCGATGCCAGCATGCGGTTGCGTTGGCCGGTGCTGTTCAGCAAATTATTTACGCCAATAATGTTAAGTGAAATAGCGCGCTGTGTGTTTTGATCGACACCGCCATAACCGCCAACGCGGTTAGGATCAAGAATAGGCATGGTTGGTATAGCCGTAACCAAATCAACTATTTGGTTACCCGTACCATGTAAATGCGGATACGCCAGGTTATTATAATCGCCCTCGGTATAGGCAAACTTGGTACCGAAAGATACGATCCCTTTTTTACCCTGCACATTACCACTCAGATTATAACGGCTGTATGAAGGCCCCGAAACTGTAGTACCTGTTTGGTTAAAATAATCAAAAGCAACATTATAATTAACGGTTTCGGTACCGCCCGACAGGCCCAGGTCATGGCTTTGGGTATAACCGGTTTTAAACCCCGATTTTTGCCAGTCGGTATTTACGTTGCTGATAAATTTGCTTGATGATGGGTCATTACCTGGGGCCAATGATAAACCTGCATTAGTTTCGGCAGCATCAGCAATTTTCTGGTAACCTACCCTATCGGTAACAGATAATGTTTTAGGATTTTTTTGGAAACCGGCATACCCGTTATAGTTAATTTTCATTGGCCCGTTTTTACCTTTTTTGGTGGTGATGATAACCACACCATTAGCACCCCGGAAACCATAAATGGCACCCGCAGATGCATCTTTAATAACCTGCAAACTTTCTATATCAGTAGTAGGAAAATCAAATGGTTCCATGGTTGGCACGCCATCTATGATATACAACGGATTGTTATTTATTAATGAGCTTACACCACGGATGCGGATAGATACGCCTTCGCCCGGCACGCCCGATCCGTTTACCTGCACGCCTGCCACCTGGCCTTGTAACGCCCTGGCAATATCGGGAGTGGTACGTTTGTTGGCCTCTTTAAGGTTTACCACAGTAACAGAGCCCGTAAGGTTCTCCTTTTTTTGTGTACCGTAACCTACAACTATAACCTCGTTTAATGAATTTGACGCCGCCTTAAGCTGCATATTGAGCGAAGAATTGCCATTTAAAGGCGATTCCTGGCTGGCATAACCCACAAACGAAAATACCAATACTACATTGCTGGCGCTGGCATCAGGTATGTTTAATACGTACCGGCCCTGTACATCGGTTTGGGTGGCCACGTTAGTGCCTTTTACCTTTATGGTAACGCCCGGCATGGGCTGGTCGGTTTCGTCGGTAACCTTACCCGTTATGGTAAGTACCGAAACCGTGGCGCCTTTTTCCGATAATATCACCAGGTTATTATCGCTCAGCTTATAAACCAGGTTGGTTTTGGTAAGCAGTGCAGCCATTGTTTCGTCTAACGACGCATTGGTAACATTAAGGCTGGCAGGCAAATCATTTTTAGCCAGTATGTCATCATTGTACAAAAAACGGTAGTCAGATTTTTTTTCAATCTCCTTGAACGCCTTTTTTAAGGTAACATTCTGAAAATTAACGTTTATAATCGTCTGGCCGTATCCTTTTGCGAAAGCCTGTAATGACGAAGCAATCACCAGGGCAAGGATAAATTTACACATAAGAAATATTTTCAAAAATTGGTTTAACCGCACTTGGTTAATGCGGTGTACATTTTTTTTCATAATTTAGCATTAAGGTTGTTTAACTATTTGGTTTTCAAAAGGGCTGGTAGTTAACTTTTACCACATACACGGGGGGATGCGTCAACATTCTCCCGTTTTTTGGTTTTAGTTTAGATACTTATTCAAGCATAGGCTGTTAATTTTTGGTTAAATGATTAATAAACTAAAATTTGATTGTTATCGGTTTTATAATGGAAATAGGTTGTGGTTTGCAGGGCTATTAAAGCTTTACCAATAGTTTCGTTTTGAAATCTACCTGTAAATCTTAATTTCTTTAGTTCGTCGTTCCTGAAGGAAATAGTTACACCATAGCGGCGTTCCAACTTTTTGGCCAGGCTTTCAAAGTCTTCGGCATCAAAAGCAAATTTATTTTCTACCCAAAGAGCTTCTGATGGCAGGCTGTCTTTTTTGGCCAGGTGGATGCGACTTAAGGCCATCAATGGTATTTCTTCGGTTATTTTAGTGGCTAATTGGGCCGGCAATTTTGCGGGGGTAAGCGCAGGCTCGTTGTTAATGGTAAGCTTATCAGCTGCCTGTAAAATAATTTTCTTTTCAGGGGTTTTTAAAACGGTAAGTTCAATGCGGCCCCGTATCAATGATGCCTCGGATGTTTTATCATTGCTATAGGCCCGCACGTTAAATTTGGTACCCAGCACCTTAATGCTGATGGTTGACGTGGTAACTATAAATGGGTGTTCGGTATCTTTTACAACATCAAACAAGGCCTCCCCTACAAGCTTAACATCTCGCTGCTCCATGCCATACCCTGCGCCATAAACCAACTTACTGCCCGAGTTTAACCAAACCCGGGTACCATCCGGCAGTTGAATTTTGCTTATGCCGTTTGCAGGCGCTGTTATCTCGTTGGTTTTGTTATTGTTGGCAGCACCTTTTTTGCTAAATATCACAAATACCAACGCGAAACAGGCTGCTATAGCCAGAGATATAATTTTAAGGTATTTCACAATACCTGATTTTGCTGTAACCTGTCCAGAGTTTTCTGATTGGGCCAACTCGTCGGCCTCTGCTTTATCGGCTGTATCAAGTTTATCTTCAAAGGCAGCCCATTTAGCTTCCAGTTTGTCGTCGGCTTTTATTTTATTTTCTTCGCGCCATAAATTTTCCAGTAAATCAACCGGATATAAATCGGTACCGCCTTGCCGCAAAAGTTCCTCCAGTTCGGCCAACTCCTCGGCGGTAGCCTCCCCACTTAACTTTTTACCAATAAGTATCCAGATATTGTTGATCATTATTTACGTCTCTATTTGTAAAGACTGCAATTAATGGAAACACCCTGGTGGGAATGTTATTTTTTTAATTAATTTCTCGTCTATCGCAGCAAAGGGTTTAGCAGAAATAATCTGATTTATATGAGGCCTTTTATACCTGAGTAACCAATGGGCGGGAAGCCTTTTCACTTATTAAGATGGGCACATCATGTTGAATATTAAAGGCCGGCATATTGTCGAGTTTGAGCAAGGCGGCGCTGAACGTGCGAAATATGGTTCGGAGTTGTTAATCAAGCTCGCAAAAGATTTGTCTGGGCTGCACGGAAAAGGATTTAGTTTCAGTAACGTCAATTATATGAGACAATTTTACATTGCTTACCTCATTGGCGCGACGGTGTAGTACCTATTGACTTGGTCATATTTAAAAGAGTATGGCAACACTTTTTGCCTCATCTATATCAGATGTATAATCATTCTTAGTAGTTTTGACATAGCAGCATGCAGAAATGAAATCACAAAACAATCCCTTCCTGCTTTTAGAGAATATCAAAACCGTTATCGCCGAGACGCAACATTACATTGTGAGGAATGTTAATGCTGCTATTATCCTTGCTTATTTTCGGATAGGCAAGATGATTGTTGAAGATGAGCAACAAGGGAACCAACGGGCTGAATACGCTAATGAAACTATTGCCCGCTTAAGCAGAGAATTGAACAGAGAGTTTGGCAAGGGGTACTCTTCCGATAATCTTGAGCGGTTTCGCAAATTTTACATTGTATATCAAAATCGAATTTCCGCATCGTTGATGCGGAAATTCGATCAGTCATTAATTTCCCAATCGCCGACTGGGGAATTTACTATCCCTTTTCATTTAAGCTGGACTCACTATATCCAATTACTTAAAATTAAAAACGAAGATGAACGCAACTTTTATGAAATAGAAGCTGCGGCAAATAATTGGTCGGTAAGAGAATTGCAGCGGCAATACAATTCGGCATTATTTGAAAGGTTAGCTTTAAGCAAGGATAAAGACGGAGTTAAACAGCTTGCAACAAAAGGACAAATAGTAGAAAAGCCTGCCGATGCACTTAAAAGCCATTACGTGTTAGAGTTTCTTGGATTAAAAGAAGAAATTAAGTACTCTGAAAATGACTTTGAAACCGCCATTATAGATAAGTTAGAGCATTTTATGCTGGAACTTGGTAAAGGGTTTCTATTTGAAGGAAGGCAGCGCAGGTTCACATTTGAAGGAGATAGCTTTTTTGTTGATCTTGTTTTTTATAACAGACTTTTAAAATGCTTTGTACTTTTCGACTTAAAGATTGGAAAGTTAACCCACCAGGATATCGGGCAGATGCAGATGTATGTAAACTTTTATGATAGAAAAATAAAAACGAAGGATGAAAACCCAACAATAGGTATAATTCTTTGCAAAGAGGAAAACAGAACGGTTATAGAATTCACCCTTCCAGAGGATAACAATCAAATATTTGCCAAGGAGTATAAAGCGGTATTACCAAGCAAAGAAGCCCTTAAAAGGCAGCTGGAGTAAACAGATAATTATATTAAAGCACCATTCAAATAAAATTCACCCAATAACTACCACCCCCGCAGCCAATGAAGCCGTCCGATAATAACCCCAAACTGATAGATCTGAGCCACGTTATTTTCGACGGATTGATAACCTATAAAGGTTTACCGGCGCCAATCATTTGTGATTATTTAAGCCGCGAAAAATCAAGAGGGCTTTATGAAGCCGGTACCGAATTCCAAATAGGGAAAATTGAAATGGTAACCAATACGGGCACTTACATTGATTGCCCTTTCCACCGGTTTGAACATGGAGCCGACCTGGCCGAAGTTTCTCTTGAACAATTTGCCAACCTTGATGCCATCACTATAAATGCCAGCGATGTAACAGCAATTGGCGCTGATTTTTTTCGTGACAAGAGCGTTCGGGGTAAGGCAGTAATTGTATTTACCGGCTGGAGCAAACATTGGAATACCGACGCCTATTTTGAAAACCACCCCTATCTTACAGCCGAAGCTGCCCAATACTTAAAGGAACAGGAAGTAAAGCTGGTGGGGATAGATAGCCATAACATTGATGATACTACTGGCAAAAGCCGGCCGGTACATACCACATTATTGGGTGCCGGCATTTTGATAGTGGAGCATTTATGTAACCTGGACAAACTCCCCCCGGATGGTTATAAATTTAACGCTGTTCCACCTAAGTTTAAGGGCGTAGGTACCTTCCCGGTAAGGGCTTACGCGATGGTGGCGGGCTGATGAGGAAGCTTCACGTGTTAACAAAGCAATTTTCAATAGCCTGTTTGTGTTTATATACCAGATATTTGATTAAAAAATCACCAAATGACCAGGAAAATAATATCGGTTATTGCAGGCTATGTTGTGTTTGCAGTCAGCTCGGTTCTGCTGTTTAAGTTAATGGCCCAGCCTCCTCATCAGGATGCATCAATCACTTTTAAAATATTGACCATAGTTTATGGCGCATTTTTCTCGGTTTTAGCCGGTTTTATATTGCAACTGATAGCCAGGCAAACAAAACTTACACTGAATTTCATTTTAGCTTTAGTGATCTTTTTGCTGGCCGCCATATCAATGCTGACATCTGCCGGAAGCCACTGGACACAGTTATTTGCTATGTTTATTTTTGCACCGGTATCTGTTTTAGGCGGGTATTTGAAGCTGCGGTATGTGAAGTAAGGGGCTGAAAAACTAAAGAAATTAAAAGCCAAAACAATCACATTGCCTTGTATAAATGTAATTTATTAACTAATATTGCCTTGCATAAATGTAAATTAAGTCACAAAATTGCCTTGTATAAATGTACTTATTCAGAAATATAGATAAAGAACTAACCTCATGGGGTAAAGAAAAAGAGGGTAAACCTTTGTTGTTGCGAGGAGCACGGCAGGTGGGCAAATCCACTGCTGTCAAGGAACTATCAAAACAATTCGATTATTTTTTAGAAATTAACTTTGAAGAGCAGCGACGGGTCCATCAACTTTTTGAAGGAGATTTAAACCCTGAAGAGCTTTGCGAAAACCTGTCGATATTATATAACGTTCCTATTATGCCCGGTAAAACGCTGTTGTTTTTTGATGAAATACAGGCTTGCATACCCGCCATATCTTCTTTGCGTTTTTTTTACGAAAAATATCCACGATTACATGTAATTGCAGCAGGGTCGTTACTAGAATTTGCCCTGGCTGAGACTCCCTCTTTCGGAGTAGGCAGGATAAGATCACTTTTTGTATATCCACTATCATTTAACGAATACCTTGAAGGCATTGGTGAACATCAACTTTTAACTGCAAAAAAAAACGCCTCTATTAAAAAACCATTGGCTGCGCCTATACATCAAAAATTACTGGCTCATATTAAACGTTTTTTGGTATTGGGTGGCATGCCCGAGGTGGTGGCAGCTTACGTAAACAATGGTAATCTTAATTCCTGCGGACAAGTATTGGATGATCTTATAATCGCCTTAAAGGCTGATTTTGCGAAATACAAAAAAAGGGTTCCTTCTTTACGCATTTCAGAAGTGTTCAACTCTGTAATACAGCAGTCTGGAGGCAAATTCATATATAACAAAGCTGCTATAGAGGCCAATCACAAGCAAATTAAAGAAGCAACAGACCTGCTCATCATGGCCGGATTAGTTATCCCCGTAACCCATACATCAGCAAACGGGCTGCCTTTGGGGGCCGGAGCAGACCCTAAAAAACGTAAGATGCTATTGTTAGATACAGGCATCTTTCAACGTTTACTGGGTTTGCCTATTTCAGAGATATTGTTTGAAGATGATTTTGACGCCATCAACAAAGGGGCTATTGCCGAACAATATGTGGGATTAGAGCTACTAAAATCATCTTCATGCTACCGGCAGGAAAATCTGTATTTCTGGCACCGGGAAACAAAAAGTAGCAATGCCGAGGTAGATTATGTTGTTCAGCAAAATGAAAATGTCATACCCATCGAAGTAAAATCGGGTAAAAAGGGATCCATGCAAAGCTTGTTTCTTTTTTTGAGCGAAAAAAAAACGCCATTTGGAGTTCGTTTTTCGCTGGAAAATTACGCGGCTTATGAAAATATCAGAGTATATCCCATTTACGCGGTGTCCGAGCTCAACCCAGCGGTGTAAACAAGGCGATCACCTGTTATTTTTCAGAAAGCACTTTTCCGTGAGCAGCCACCTGGTCTTTTTGCGAATTAACTATCCCGACCGAAATCTGCCGCAGTGCATTACCCATGTGGTATTCTACCGTTTTGATAGATAGACTTAACAGTTCGGCAACTTCGCGGTATTTCAGCCCATCTTCTTTCACGAGTTTAAAAACCAGTTTGCATTGGTCGGATAATTTACTGAGCGAATTATTGATAAGCGCTGCAGTATCACTGCATATCATTTTGTCTTCGCCTGTAGCTGCCGAATCGACAATCTCAACCTCAACATCATCAATATTTACCTGGTTCAGCTTGGCTTTTGAAACATGTGTTAACGATTTATTTTTAACCGACATGTAGCAATAGTTATTAAAGTTACCAATGTCGGCTAATCTTGCGCGCTGCATCCAAAGGTTTAAAAACACATCGTCTATGATCTCCTCGGCGGCCTCATCGGTTTTTACAAACGATTTAGCAAACCAAAATAATTTGCTGTAATAAAACAGGTACACCCTTTTAAAGGATGCCCTGTTGTTATTTAAAGCAATATCATTTAGCAGATATTTTATTTCGGTATCCAACATCTCAATTCGGGATAATAATCATCAAACGGTAACACCAATTAGCTTAAACAATCCTATTTATTGCTGAATTTGTAGATGGTTGTGGTATGATAAGTTTGCCCCGGCTTTAACACGGTTGATGCAAACGCAGGCTGGTTTGGCGCATCAGGAAAATGCTGCGTCTCCATACAAAATGCCGAACGGTGTAGGTATGCTTTACCGCCTTTACCATCTTTGGTTGCACCGGTTAAAAAGTTACCGCTATAAAACTGCAGGCCCGGCTCATCGGTATATATGTCCATCACAATACCTGTTTTAGGGCTGCTTACCGTAGCTATCGATTTACTGATGTCATGCTTATTCAACGCGAAGTTATGGTCGTACCCTTTACCGTTTTTCAGTTGGTCGTCTTTATCGTTAATGTTGGCACCAATGGCTTTTGCGGTGGTAAAATCAAAAGGTGTGCCTTTTACCAGCTGTAATTTCCCTGTCGGGATCAGTGTGGTATCAACCGGGGTTATGTTGTCGGCATCAATTTTTACTACGTTATCTAATATAGTAGAGTCGCCCGCGCCGTTCAGGTTAAAATAGGCATGGTTGGTAAGGTTTACTATGGTAGTTTTATCAGTAGTTGCGGTATACTCTATTTTCAGCGCGTTATCAGCAGTTAGGGTATAAGTTACTTTGCTGGTAAGCGTACCGGGGTAGCCACCTTCGCCGTCGTTAGATACATAGGTAAGGTTAAGGGTACTGTCATTGGGTTGCGTGGCTTCAAATACCTGCGCGTAAAAACCTTTAAAGCCACCATGCAGGGTATTTACACCATCGTTTATATCCAGCTGGTATGCTTTGCCGTCCAGGTTAAATTTTCCTTTGCCAATGCGGTTACCGTAGCGGCCTATAATAGCGCCAAAAAATGGTTCTTTTGGCTTTTGGTAAGTTTTTACGCTATCATATCCTAAAACCACATCCGTTAAAGCTCCTTTGTTATCGGGTACCAGTAGGCTTACAACGCGGCCGCCATAATTGGTAATGGCTACGCTGGCGCCTTTACTGTTTTTTAATGTGTAAAGTTTTACCGCCTTGCCATTTATGGTAGCCTCAAAGTTTTTGGCATCGGGTGCCGCGGCGGCTACTGTTGATGTGGAATCGGTGGCAGGCTTCTTTTCGGCAGGGCCGCTGCAACCAACTAATAGCGATAACGCCATGCTATAAAATAAGTACTGTTTTTTGTATACTTTTTGCATAATTCCTGAAGTTTTTTGCCGCTTTTTTAACTTTTTTTGAAGTTTTTTTAACGGTTTAACTGGTTATAATTTGGTGTTTGGTTTTTTGATCGGGGCAATTGGCCGCCCTAATTAAAATCTAAGGTAGAATAAAATTTATTTAATTGTGAAAAAAACAATTAAAATATTTTTACTTTTATTGGTGTAAGCCAAACACCAATAAAGCCCGCCAAATCAATTTTAAAGCTGTTTTGCCAGTAAAATGGCATTATATTTTACTTTTTGAGCGGTCAAAAAATTACATTTGGCGCTTTTTTTACCCCACCACATGCAAAAATATTCGAAACAAACGCGACTTTTACTGGCAGTTGACTGCATTATATTTGGATTTGATGGCGATACTTTAAAAATTTTGCTGATTAAAAGGGGCTTTGAACCCGAGAAAGGGAACTGGAGTTTGATGGGCGGTTTTGTACAGGTTGCCGAGAGCCTTGACCAGGCCGCCAACCGCATTTTAAAACAGCTTACCGGCCTTGAAGGTGTTTATTTAGAGCAATTACACACATTTGGTAACACAAAACGCGATCCTATTGAACGCACCGTATCAATTACTTACTTTGCATTAATAGATATCAACAAATACGAAATACAGCTAAGTAAAGATTACCATGCCGATTGGTTCCCGCTAAAACGTGTACCCAAACTCATTTTCGACCAGCAGGAAATGGTAGAGACTGCAAAAAAACGCATCAGGTACAAAGCCGCCATGCACCCTATTTTGTTTGAACTTTTACCGGCCAGGTTTACAATTCCGCAATTGCAAACCCTTTACGAGAGTGTTTTTAACACCCAGATTGACAAACGGAATTTTAGCAAACGCGTTTTGGCCACAGGTTTACTCATTAAACTAAATGATAAAGACAAAGTCGGCTCAAAACGCGGCGCATACTATTACCAATTGAACATGCAAAACTATTATGCTAAATTTCAGGCATTTATGAATTTTATCCCCAACCCGGATACCCTATCAAACTAAGGTTTAAAGCCTCTGTTTTAGTAACAATTAAAATGTTTTTGAATAAAAATTTTTTATTGTAAAAAAATAAGTGTTACTTCAACACGAATTATTTAACCAATATGAGAGAAGACCAATTTGTGATTGGAGTGGACTATGGGTCCGACTCAGTTCGCTCCGTGTTAATCAACGCACACAACGGCGAAGAAATAGCCTCATCCGTATTCAATTACCCGCGCTGGCAGCAGGGTTTATTTTGCAAACCGGCCGAAAATCAGTTCAGGCAACACCCTCTTGATTATATAGAAGGATTAGAAACTACTATAAAAGATTGTATTGCAAAGGCAGGCGGCACCGAAGTAGCCAAAGCGGTAAAAGGTTTATCGGTAGATACTACGGGATCAACCCCTATAGCGGTTGATAAAACAGGTACGCCATTAGCTTTAACCCCCGGTTTTGAGCAAAATCCCAATGCCATGTTCATTTTATGGAAAGATCATACCTCGGTATTGGAAGCCGCCCAGATAAACGAGCATGCCACAAAATTTGATACCAATTATTTAAAATATGTTGGCGGCATCTACTCATCCGAGTGGTTTTGGGCCAAATTGCTGCATATTGTAAGGGTTGATGCCCAGGTACACCAAGCCCTGCACTCGTGGGTAGAGCATTGCGACTGGATTCCGTTCCTGTTAACCGGAGGCACCGATGTTAAAGAAATCAAACGCGGTCGTTGCTCTGCCGGTCACAAAGCCTTATGGGCCGAAGAATTTGGCGGCTTACCACCCGATGAATTTTTCTCGTCGCTTGATCCGTTATTGACGGGTATTACCGATAAGTTATTTAAAGATACCTACACCGCCGATGAAGCTGCAGGAACCCTGAGTGCAGAATGGGCCGAAAGATTAGGCTTATCAACCGATGTTATTGTAGGTACAGGTGCCTTTGATGCACACATGGGCGCGGTAGGCGGCCAGATTGAGCCATACCACTTAAGTAAAGTAATGGGTACATCAACCTGCGATATTTTGGTTGCACCATCTGTTGAGGTGGAAGGCAAACTGGTAGCCGGTATTTGCGGGCAGGTAAATGGCTCGGTTATACCGGGCATGACAGGTTTAGAAGCCGGCCAGTCGGCCTTTGGCGATACTTATGCATGGTTTAAAAACGTGCTTTTATGGCCTTTAAACAACCTGTTATCGCAATCAGCCATTATAGATACAACAACCGCCGAGGCTTTAAAAGCCGAAATGGCCGAGCTGATTATTCCAGAACTAAGCCGCCAGGCCGATTTATTGCCTTTGGATTTTGATAATGAACTGTCTATCGATTGGTTTAACGGCCGCCGCACACCGGATGCCAACCAGGAATTAAAAGGTGCTATAACCGGTTTAGGCTTAGGCAGCGATGCTCCGCGCGTATTCCGCTCATTGGCCGAGGCTACTTGTTTTGGTGCTAAAAGCATTGTAGAGCGTTTCATCAGCGAAGGCATCCCGGTTAAAGGTATCATAGGGATTGGCGGCGTGGCCAAAAAATCGCCGTTTGTAATGCAGATGATGGCCGATGTTTTAGGGATGCCCATCCGCATTCACCAGTTTAAACACACCTGTGCTTTGGGCGCGGCCATGTTTGCAGCTGTAGTTGCAGGCATTTACCCAACGGTTGAAGATGCCATGCAGGGTATGGGCCGTGGGTTTGACGTGGAGTATTATCCAAATAAAGAAAAAGAAGCCTTATACCTGGCCCGTTATAATAAATATAAAACCTTAGGCAGTTTTATCGCGCAGCAAATAGCGGCAAAAGCAAGCCAGGGCGTTAAAGATAATTCTGTTTTGGCATGAGTAAGTATCAACACATAAAACAAGCTGCTTATGAAGCCAATATGCAGCTACCTAAATTGGGCCTGGTGCTTTTTACCTTTGGCAACGTAAGCGCTGTGGATAGGGGGCTGGGCGTTTTTGCTATAAAACCAAGTGGTGTGCCGTACGAAGATCTGTCGCCCGAGAAAATGGTGATCGTTGATTTTGATGGGGTTACTGTAGAAGGCGATCTGCGCCCATCGTCAGATACCAAAACACATGCGGTACTGTATAAACACTGGCCAAACATTGGGGGTATTGTGCATACGCACTCTACTTATGGTACTGCCTGGGCGCAATCGCAGCGCGACATTCCTATCTTCGGCACCACACATGCCGACCACCTGACAGCCGATATCCCTTGCGCGCCGCCCATGAGCGATGAAATGATTGAAGGCGACTATGAATACCAAACAGGTTTCCAGATCATGGATCATTTTACAGCCGGTGGATTAGATTATAACGAAGTTGAAATGGTTTTAGTAGGCAACCATGCCCCATTTACCTGGGGCAAAACAGCGCACAAGGCGGTTTACAACAGCGCCGTTTTAGAGGCAGTTGCCCAAATGGCCTACTTAACCGAACAAATTAATAACCAGGCCCCGCGTTTGACGGATTCGCTCATCAAAAAACATTTTGAACGCAAACACGGACCAAACTCATACTACGGCCAATAATTATGAAATCACTACGCTACCTCATTATCCTTGCGGCTGGTCTACTGGGAGCAAAAACATCATCGGCACAAACGGTTGCTGCTACGCCGCCTATGGGCTGGAACAGCTATAACTGCTTCGGCTCGGCCGTGCATGAGGATGAAGTAAAGGCCAATACCGATTATATGGCCCAAAACCTGAAGCAACATGGCTGGGAATACATTGTGGTCGATTTTTTATGGTCGTACGATAACCCTCCGGGCAGCAACATCGGTAATCCTTTTCAATTGCGCCTGCAGGATGGCTCCTACGTGCCCTGGCTTACTATGGACAAATGGGGTCGTTTAACTCCACAACCTACCAAATTCCCTTCGGCGTTCGGCGGCAATGGCTTTAAGCCCTTAAGCGATTATGTACACGCCAAAGGATTAAAATTCGGTATCCACGTAATGCGTGGTATCCCAAGGCAAGCATACTGGTCAAAATCACCCGTTAAGGGCACCAACGGCATAACTGCTGATATGGTGGCCGATACCAACAGCAAATGCCCCTGGATGAACCACATGTATGGCCTGGATATGAAAAAGCCCGGTGCGCAGGAATACCTGAATTCGCTACTGGAACTTTATGCCTCATGGGGTGTAGATTTTATTAAGGTAGATGATTTATCGCGTCCATATAGCAATGCCGAGGTGGAAGGTTACCAAAAAGCCATCCAAAATTGTGGCAGGCCTATCGTATTAAGCCTTTCGCCGGGCGAAACTCCTGTAGCACAAGCAGGTCATGCTGTTAAATATGCCAATATGTGGCGTATGGCCGATGATTTTTGGGATAACTGGAAAGAGATATTGCACATGTTTGATTATGCCAAAAGCTGGGAAGGCGTAAGTGGCCCCGGTCATTGGCCCGATTGCGATATGATACAAATTGGCAAGCTAAGTAAACGCGGCCCAGTTGGGCAGGAGCGCTACAGCCGCTTTACCGAAGATGAAGAAATTACCCACATGACGTTCTGGAGCATTTTCCGCTCGCCATTGATGATTGGCGGTAACATGCCCGAGAACCGTGAATTTGAGCTAAAGCTATTTACCAACGATGAGGTTTTGGCGGCCAACCAAAAAGGGGCCAACCCCAAACAACTGTACAAAAAAGATGGTGGCATGGTTTGGTACTCGCAGATACCCGGCAGCAAAGATATTTATGTAGCCCTGTTTAACATTGGCGATGTAAATAAAGACGTTGCTGTTGATTTTGCTGCGCTGGGCCTTAAAGGCAAAGTAAAAGTGCGCGACCTGTGGAAAAAACAAGATGTTGGCCAGTTTAATAAAACTTACCAGCAAAACATTAACCTGCACGGCGCAACGTTATTAAAACTATCGCCGGCAAAATAATAATTATTGAATTATTGATTGACTGAATTATTGAATATAAAAACCATTAACAAGCATGTATCACGATTTTAATTTCCAATTCAATAGTTACTTCAATCACTAATTTTAATAATTCACTAACTCAATAATTCATTAATTCAATAAATCACTAATTATAAAATGATCGATCTTAAAAAATTTGAAGTTTGGTTTATTACAGGAAGCCAAAACTTATATGGGGAAGAAACGCTGAAAAAAGTTGCCGAACATTCGCAGGAAATAGCCGCTGGCATTGACGCTACCGGCAACATCCCCGTTCGTGTGGTTTACAAACCTGTGGTAAAATCGACCGAAGAAATTTATGAAACCCTGCAGGCTGCTAATGTGGCCGAAAACTGTATCGGTATCATTACCTGGATGCACACATTTAGCCCGGCTAAAATGTGGATCCGCGGGTTAAGCATCCTTAAAAAACCGATGCTGCACCTGCATACCCAATATAACCGCGATATTCCATGGAGTTCGATAGATATGGATTTCATGAACCTGAACCAAAGCGCCCATGGCGACCGCGAGTTTGGCTTCATGGTATCGCGTATGCGCATGAACCGTAGGGTGGTTGTTGGCCACTGGCAGGATCCTGAGGCTTTGGCCCAGATTGAAACCTGGACCCGCGCAGCCGCCGGCTGGTACGACTGGCAAGGTGCCAAATTTGTACGCTTTGGCGATAACATGCGTTTTGTGGCCGTTACCGATGGCGACAAAGTAGAGGCTGAACTGAAATTCGGTTTCTCGGTAAATACCTACGGTGTTGGCGACCTTGTAGCCGTGATTAACGCGGTAAGCGAAGAATCGGTTAGCGAACTGATAGAGGAATATGAGGCCACCTACACCATGGCCGACGACCTTAAGAAAGGCGGCGCTAAGCATCAGTCGGTATATGATGCTGCTAAAATTGAGTTAGGCTTACGCAAATTTTTGGTTGACGGTGGCTTTAAAGGCTTCTCGGATACGTTTGAAGACCTGCATGGCATGATCCAGTTGCCAGGTATTGCCGCCCAGCGCCTGATGGCCGATGGCTTTGGCTTTGCCGGCGAAGGCGACTGGAAAACCGCTGCCCTGGTACGCGCATTTAAAGTGATGGGTGCCGGCCTGCCAGGCGGCAACGCTTTCATGGAAGATTATACCTACCATTTTGACCCTAACAACGCCTTGGTATTAGGATCGCATATGCTGGAGGTTGACGCGTCATTAGCAAACGGTCAGGCAGCCTTAGAAGTTCACCCATTGGGAATTGGCGGCAAGGCCGATCCTGCGCGTTTGGTATTTAACGTGACCGGCGGTGCAGCGCTTAATGCATCAATTGTGGATATGGGCAACCGTTTCCGCCTGCTGGTTAACGAGGTTGAAGCCGTTGAACCGGTTGAAGACCTGCCAAACCTGCCTGTTGCCCGCGTACTTTGGAAACCACTGCCCGACATGAAAACCGGCTGTGCAGCCTGGATTTACGGCGGAGGCGCACACCATACCGCTTACAGCCAGAATTTGACAGCCGAGCATATGCAGGATTTTGCTGATATGGCGGGCATCGAGTTTTTAAGGATTGGTAAGGATACAACTATACCACAGTTCAGGAATGAGATATTGTGGAACGAGGTAGCTTATAAATAAGAAGAAGAAGCCCCCTCTAAATCTCCCCCTGAAGGGGGAGACTTTTGATTTGCATGATATCAACCCGTCATTGCGAGGTACGAAGCAATCCCGAACTATGTGGGACTTAACATGTCGGGGATTGCTTCGTACCTCGCAATGACGGATTATTTAAGGATTTGCATAAAAAGAGGAATTCTGTTAATTCTTAAATTCTGATTCAGACAAATGCGTTAGGGATAGCAGCGGATACCGGCCCGCGATTAAGGCCTGTGTAGTATGAGCGGATAGCCCGGGCCAAAGGCAATGCCGGGCAAAGAGTCAAGAGGTTAGAATCAAGAGTTAAGACTTTTGAGGATTGGTGGATAACGACGAAATAAATACATAAAACTATGCTATTGCGAGCGTAGCGCGGCAATAGCGAACTGTGCGCATCTGCTGTGCATGCGACGGGGTTGCCGCGCTACGCTCGCAATGACAAGTATTTTAGCAATGACAAGTGTTTTAATGACAAGTGTTTTAATAAATTAAATGCAATTAAACACACAACCCACGATGGGATTCCGGTTGTGTGTTTTTAAATAACAGCAAAAGAGAGAACGAATACAATAAAACTAATTTAAACCCAATTTATGAACAAATTTTCAACCATTGATTACGTCATATTCGTGATCTATTTTATTGTGGTATCCAGTTATGGTTACTGGGTGTACAGCCGCAAAAAAAAGGCCAGTATATCAGCTAGTCATGATTTCTTTTTGGCCGAGGGATCGCTTACCTGGTGGGCCATTGGGGCATCGCTTATTGCGTCTAACATATCCGCCGAGCAGTTTATTGGCACCAGCGGACAAGGTTTCGCAGTGGGTTTAGCTGTGGCGGCTTACGAGTGGGTGGCGGCTATCGCGCTCATTATAGTGGCGGTATGGTTTATCCCGGTGTATTTGAAAAACAAGATTTTCACTATGCCGCAGTTTTTGCATACCCGGTACAACGAAACGGTGAGCTTTATTATGGCCATTTTCTGGCTGTTTTTATACGTGTTTGTTAACCTTACCAGTATATTATACCTGGGCGCGCTGGCCATTAATAACCTGATAGGCGGCGACATCAGTTCGATGCACAACATCATCATTGCATTGGCCGTGTTTGCCTTATTCATTACCCTTGGCGGTATGAAGGTAATTGGCTTTACCGATGTAATACAGGTATTGGTGCTTGTAATAGGCGGCCTGGCTACTACTTACATAGCTTTAACGCTGGTGAGCGAGCATTTTGGTTTAGGCAAAGATGCTATAGCCGGTTTAAAAATGATGTTTAAGGACTCGCCCGAACACTTTAAAATGATGATGGCTAAACCAAAAATAGACGCCCCACAAGCCGAAATTACCAAATACCTGGCGCTGCCGGGCATAGCCATGTATTTTGCAGGCCAATGGATTGTGAACCTTAACTATTGGGGTTGTAACCAATACATTACCCAACGTGCTTTAGGTGCCGATTTAAAAACCGCGCGTACGGGCATCCTGTTTGCCGGGTTGATGAAACTGGCCATGCCTATAATAGTAGTAATACCAGGTATTGCAGCTTATGTATTATACAAAAATGGCGGCTTGCAACATGAGATGGCATCGGGCGGGCATTTCAATTCGGATAATGCTTACTCGGCTATCCTGGGCTTTTTGCCTACCGGGCTTAAAGGGCTTTCGGTAGCAGCGCTTACCGCGGCTATTGTGGCTTCATTGGCTGGTAAAGCCAACAGTATATCTACCATTTTTACGCTGGATATTTACAAAAAGCATATGGTGAAGGATGCCGACGAGAAAAAGATGGTTTGGGTGGGCAAGCTAACAATTTTGGCGGCGCTTGTATTCTCCATCATCCTTACCTGGAAAGATCTTTTAGGTATTGGCGGCGAAGGGGGCTTTACCTTTATCCAAAAATACACCGGCTTTATCAGCCCGGGAATCTTCGCCATATTCATTTTAGGTTTCTTTTGGAAACGTACTACAGGCGCGGCAGCTATTGCGGGGATACTTACAGGCTTTGCTATGTCGGTACTGTTTAATAACTATGCACCGGCTTTATTTGGTCACGAAACCTTCCTGTACACGGCCTTCCCTAATGGCAAAGGTGGCTGGGAAATTCCATTCCTGATCTGTATGGGATTATCGTTTATGTTTACCATTATTGTAATGGTGGCCATCAGCCTGGCCGGACCTAAAATAAACCCTAAAGCTTTTGATATTCCGCGTGCAATGTTTAAGGTTGATAAACAAACCCTGGCATTAATTATAGTAACGCTGTTATTGCTTACCATGCTTTATGCCAAGTTCTGGTAGTACAAGAATTTTGTTATAGGTTACATTGATTGAATCCCCCAATGGCTTAATTGCCAGGGGGATTTTTTATTGCACTGTTGTTGGGCCCCAATCATGATAAATCCACGGCGTCATCAATCTTGCTGTGGATTTGATGAACAATGCTATCCATCTCGTTGAGGGTAATTTTAAGCAATGCAAATATCTCCTCCTTATCTTCGGCGCTGTCGGCCATATCTGCCAGGTACATGAGGCCCAGCATAGTGGCAACCGGCCGCCTTATCTCATGCGAGCTTAGCCATGCTATTTCTTTTAAAAATTCGTTCTGCCGCTTATTTTCCTGGATAGATTGTTTTAAATCGTTGATGTCTTTAATAACCCCTATCAGCCTTACTGGCTCCTTTTGTTCGTTATAAATAAAGTAACCCTGGTCCATAATATACTTATACACGCCATTACCGCAATTTATGCGGTACTCGCAGGCCCAGTTTGTTTTACCTTCGATTTTAATTTTTTGCTGGCTGGCTACTACTTCCACAACATCATCAGGATGGATGAGCTGGCGCCACCATGCCAGGTTATAAACTATCTGGTCATAAGCAACATCAATCAACTGGGTTAAACTAGCGTTATAAACAATTGTATCTGTGGGTATATTTAAATCATAAATCACATCTTTAGTCGCCTGTGCCAGCAGTTCGTACCGTTCTACCGCTTCCTTTAGCTTAATATCCTTTAGTTTATTTTCGGTTATATCCGAAAAATAAACCGCAACGCCATCGTCGGTTGGGTAAGCCGCCAGCCTTATCCATTTATTTAGTACCAGCGAATAATCTTCCATCCTCACAATTACCCGCTCTTCCAGTGCCTTTTGATAATAAGGATACATGCGGTTTCGCTCTTTAGGGAAAAGCGTAAAAATACTTTCGCCAACAATTTTAGCAAATCTCCCGCCAACAATATCTTCAAAAGCCTGGTTAATACGGGTAATGCACATGTTATAGTCCAATGCAAAAAAAGCATCACTAATACTGTTCAGGGTATTTTCAAGGTTGCTTAAATGCCTGTTTTTTTCAACCTCCAGTTGCTTAAGCTCGGTAATGTCCTGCATCGAACCAATTACTTTCAGAGGCATGCCCGGCACGGTTTCTAAACGGGCCAATTGCCGCATGTACCGGGTTTCGCCGTCGAGCACTTTAGTGCGGTGGGTAACATCAAGGGTTTTACCATTGGTCATTAAATCATTAAGGCCGGCAATCATCATTGGCCTGTCCTCCGGGAAAATATGTTCCAGGTAAATATCAAAGGGTTCCCGCCCATCATCCGGGTTAATACCCGTAAGCGTGTACAACTCATCAGACCATAGCAACTTACGGGTATCCGGAAAATATTCCCAGCCGCCTACCTTTGATATCAGTTGCGTTTCTCTTAAGTTTTGTTTTTTATTGAAAATATCCTGGTTTATTTTCTCTAACCGTTGCTCAAATAATAGCTGTTCGGTCATATCCCGAACCATTACCATCACATTTGGGCTATTATTAAAAATTATTTTATGCGATGTAACGCTGACATGAATAATGCTTCCATCTTTTTTAATATGCCGCCAGTTACCATTCAAATTCAGGCTGGCTGACAAACGTTCGGCAGCCTCAATTAACTTTTCTGCATCCTCGGCCGGGCGGATATCCAGAATACTTTTTGTTAAAAACTCGTCGTGGCTATAACCATAAGTGCTAACAGCGGCATCATTAACCGAAACAATGTTCAATGTATCGTCATATATCCACATAGGCACCGGGTTGCTCTGGTACATATTGCGGTACTGAGTTTCGCTTTGCTTCAGCTTTGCGTCGTTCTTTTTTATCAGGTAATACAAAAAGAACCCGCTGCCAATAACAAAAAAATACCCCTTGGCACTGCTAATGAGTAAAAACTGCTCACCGGTAAAATTATGCTCCAGATAAAACAGCAAACGATCACTAAAAGTGATCCAGAGCAAACTGATAATGATATAAATAAGGGCTATCCGTAAAGCACCATGCCGCATTAGCTTCGCGTTAAATTATTTATTAAATTAAACGTTTAAATACATTATTGGTTACAATAAATATTTATAGGCGCCAATATATGTATTTACAGCTTTTAATATTAAAGTGTTTTTAAAGCATGCAATCAATGTAATAAATATATTTATTCAAACATTAAAAGCTTTTAAAACACAAGAATTGTGGCAACAGGGAGGGGCGGATTTTAAGAGCAACTTGATTTTTTCCATGCCGTTGCCTGCGGCCCGCGCTATCTGCTCATACTGCACGGGCATTAGGCGCGGGGCCGGTATCCGCGCCTATCGCTAACGGGAAGGGTGGTTGGCGAGGAGAACTCGGTTTTATTGATTGTTTTAGATATCTTTAGGAAATCATGCCCTATTCGTTTAAATGAAAAACCTATTCCAATTAATGCCTATCACAAGTTTTTTTCAAGCAGTAACTTTTTGCACAGAAACCTTATGTCGATACCCAAAAGAATAAATGAGACTCGAGAAAAGACCTCCTTGAGAATTTACGTTACTGTGTTAACCTTGATAACCTGCATTAACTATTGCAATGCTTACAAATCGCGATAAACTTAACTTGTTGAACTTTATACTCAGAACCGGGATGTATATAACAACTGCCGACGAAAACAATATTGTAAGTTTTATTCACGGGTATGAATTTGGGCTAAATGGAGAATGCGATTTTACCGAACAACTAAAAATATATTTGGTAAATCATTTAAAAATAAGCTCCAGCAGTGATGGTTGGTCGGGGCAAATCACACGCTACTCGAGAAAAAAATCAATTCCGTGGGCAGTTGCGTTTAAGCAACTGGGGCTTGAAATATTGGCATCAGATGAAATTGGTGGATTAAACGATCAAATGCAGCAATTGATTAAAGTGCGGGTTAACACTTTAATCACACGTATCGATGACGCCAATCCATGGTTGAATGGAAGTTGGGTTGAGGAATGCGTGGCTTTATTTGCTATAAAAAGTATTTGGTTTAAAAGTTTGTGGACCACTGCAGAATATCAATCGCTAAAATCAATTCGGCGAACGATTGACCAGGGGCGGTTTTCTGAAAACAGTTACCCTTTTAAGCCAACAAAAGCCCTTTTAGATTTAAAAAATAAATTTAGCGGCACCTAAAAACCTTACACTAACTAATCAAACCCGAACACCATAATCCAATTCAACATTAACCTCGAATGTAACGTCTGCTACCCCATCAATCATTGGTACAGCAACTAACAGGATAGGAACCTGCAATTCAGAGATATCCTCAACAACAGCCCAGCCATTCGCAACCCATACTGCTATTCTGGTTAATATTGGGGTAGGGAAATAGTATTGAGCAGCAGCATAGTAAGCGGTATCTTTTATTTTTAAAAGGATAAAAGGATCAACCATATTGGCAGTAATATTGGTGGTGCTGGTAACCGGGCGCTGATAACATTCCTGGTCGTGGATGCCGTCCTCATTAAAAGTATTTATCCAAATGGGGTATTGGAGGTAATCATTAATAGTAATGTTTTCTTCCAGTTTCGCAGAACCCGTAATGTAACTCATGGCACAAAAATATGTAAAGGATTTTTTTCATAGCCAAAGATAGTTGCACTCCCAAACATTAACTTACTGACAACCTTTTTTAAACAGCTTTGTTAACCTTTAAAACAAAAAAATACCATGAACGACAAATTGTTAGCACAGGAGTTTGTGAAAGAACTGGAGGCCGAGGTGCCATCGACCCTGAAATGCCTGGAACGTATACCGCCGGAAGTGTTTGGTTATAAACCGCACCCAAAATCAATGGAGATGGGCTACCTTACCTTGCTTGTTGCCGAAATTCCGTTATGGATAGCCCACATCATTAGGCATGCCGAAATTGATTTTGCCACCTTTAAGCACATAGAGGCCAAAACCACGCAGGATATGGTAAATCATTTTAAAACCAATGTAGCCGATGCCAAAGAAGCCCTGCTTGGTATTACCGAAGGTGCTTTGGCCGAACCTTTTTATTTAAAAGCAAACGGGCAAATACTGTTTGCATCAACCAAAGACGAGCAAATAGGATCAAGCATTAACCATATGGTACATCATCGCGGGCAGCTTACCGTTTACATGAGGCTAAATGATATTGCCGTGCCATCTGTTTACGGCCCATCGGCCGATGATAAAAGCTTTACCAGCAACAGCAGGGGGGCGAAATAACATAGTTGGTAATGGCAGAGGCATGGTTTCCCCCCTACCAACCATTAACCCCGTATATCTATCGACCAAGGGCCTGTTTGTGCCGATGAAGCGCTACCAGCTATACCTAAGCAGCCCTCCGTCATGTTGATTTGTCTTCCGGTCGATTATTTCTTTACGCCTGTCTATTGCGTTTTAGCAAACGGCCCCATTGGTTTTTATTTGGGGTATGAAACTAAAATTACAATTCCTGCTATTGTTCCTTTTACCATTCACTATGGTAAAGGCCGCTAATATAATTACCGATGCGGGCACCGGAATTACCGGTACTGTTATCGATTCGGTGAGCCAAAAACCGGTAGATTATGCTACCGTATCTGTTTTTGACCAGGCAAGTAACAAGGTTGTAAACGGCACCGTAACAGCCACCGATGGCAAATTCACCATTGATAAATTGCCGGCAGGCACTTACCGCCTAAGGATAAACTTTATGGGCTATGCCAATAAAACCATCGCCAATATTAAAGTTGAGGGCGGCATGCTTAAACTGGGCCGCATTTTACTTAGCCCCGATAGTAAATTGCTGAAAGAAGTACAGGTTACCGGTAAAAAAGCATTGATTGAAGAAAAAATAGACCGCACTGTATATAACGCCGAAAACGACCTGACAGCCCGCGGCGGCGATGCCACAGACGTAATGAAACGAGTGCCCATGGTATCTGTTGACCTTGACGGTAATGTGAGCGTGCGCGGCAGCTCAAACATTAAAGTGCTCATTAACGGCAAACCCTCGGCCATGGCATCGGCCAGCGTGTCCGACGCTTTAAAACAAATCCCAGCCGATTTGATTAAAAGCGTGGAAGTGATCACTTCTCCATCGGCCAAATACGATGCCGAAGGATCTGGCGGAATCATCAACATCATCCTGAAACAAAATACATTGCAGGGCCTTACACTTAACCTGAATGCAGCAGCGGGAACACGCGGCGCCGATCTGGGCCTTAACGGCGGCTACAAAACCGGCAAGCTTACCTTTTCATTAGGTGGCTTTGGGCGTACAGGCTACAATATCCCCGGCGAGTTTAACAATAGCCAAACAGTAACCAGCCTTACTAACGGCGATGCCTTACAAACCACACAATCGGCCAATACACACAACAAATATTTGTTTGCCCGGTATAATGCCGGATTAGATTATGATATCAGCGCGCATAACTCGCTTAGCCTGGGGGTAGTGTTTGGCGCCAACAACCACCCTACCGTTCAGGACAACTTTTTAACCAACAGCTACCTGAATGATGTGCTTACCGGTTCGTCGCTGCAAAAAAACAATATCACCAACAACTCCAACTCGGTTGATGCTACCCTAACTTACACGCTCACCGGCAAAAGGCCCGACCGTGAGTTCAGTTTTCTGACGGAGTACAGCCAGAATAACCGCCACAACAACTTTGAAAGCATTTTTCTTGATCAAACCGATGGCGCATCAACGGGTGGATTAAAAAACAATAACAACAGCGTTAATAAAGAACTTACGCTTGAGGCCGATTACCAAACGCCGCTTGCCAAAAACCAGCTGCTTGAATTTGGCGCTAAAGATATTGTAAGAACAGTAACCAGTAGCTACACCTACCTATCGGCTGCCGATGGTTCGCTTAACTATCAGCCGTTATCATCGGCCAGCCTGTCAAATGCGTTCAACTACAAGCAAAATGTGGCATCAGGCTATGTATCATTTACTTTTAACCCCTTTAAAAATTACACCATTAAAGCGGGTACCCGGTACGAGTACACGTCTATCAGCGCCGATTTTCAGAGCGGGCAGGCAGTCAGCATCCCCGATTATGGCATTCTGGTACCCAGCCTTAACATCAGCAAAAAGTTTGATAACGGCGATATGATTAAACTGGGTTACAACCGCCGCATCCAGCGCCCATCTATCGAGTTTTTAAACCCCAATATACAGGCATCCAATGCCTTAAATATAACCAGTGGTAACCCCGGCCTACAGCCCGAGTTTACCAATAATTTTGAACTGGCTTACAGCACCAATATCAAGAGCAACCATTTCAATATTTCGGCTTTTATGCGCAATACTAATGATGCTATCCAAACCATCCGGTCAAGCAGCGGCGATACCATAAAAACAAGCTATCAAAATCTTGGCAAGCAAAATGCCTATGGCATGAGCTTATCGGCCAACCTTACGCTCACCAGCAAACTAAGCCTAAACGGCGGCCTTGATATGTACTATTTAGATTTGGACAACCAGGACCCCGACCCGCTTTTCCGCGCATCAAATCATGGCTGGGTGGCCAACTACCGCATATTTGGCAGCTATGACCTGTCAGACAAGTACTCGGTACAGGCATTTGCCTTTCGCCGCTCGCGCCAAATACAGCTACAGGGTTACCAGGGCAGTTTCGGGGTGTACAACTTAAGCTTTAACCGGAAATTTGCCAATAAAAAAGGCAGCATCGGCATTGGTGCAGATAACTTCCTGACTAATGGTTTCAGGATACCAACAGTTGTTAATTCGGGCAATATCAATCAGAACGCTGTAAACATTATGCACAACCGAAGTTTCGAACTAACATTTACTTATAAGTTTGGTGGCCTGTCGGCCGAAAAGCCTAAGAAACCCAAAAAGACAATTAACAATGATGATTTGAAGGAAGGCAGTAGTAGTAACAATAATTAATAAAAAAATCGCCCCTCACTTTGGTATTATATACCGGCGGGGGGCGGATAGTTTATCACTATATCATATCTATTAATTTCCAACTCCGACATAGCGAAAGAGGGTAAATTCCGAAAGTTAAGATTTACTTCGTTTTATATACTTTCTGTACAAGTATTCGGCATATCCCACACTAATGTAATCCGGAAACTTCCAGGTAGGATAATACCGTCGTTGAATATATTTTACGCCGCTAAAAAACAGAATAGCCGCTATTAATAAAATACCCAAACTCAATAGTATGATCCCGAGTACTATAACAATATCCATAATTTATTCATTTTTGGTTTGTACGCATCAGCTAAAATAAAGGTTTCATTTGTTTCAATTAATAATTTTCGCTTTCTGCCCCAAAATTAACCTTTAAACAAACTTATTGATAAATCTTTGATAATTGATATACCCCCGGGTTGTAAAATGCAAACAATTAAAACAGCCTGCGTTTAAAGCCCGAAAAAAACATATTTTTTGACGCTCTCGGCTACCCTTTCATTTTGTAACAATTACGCAACAAGCAATCCACTCTATAATAATCCTAAAATCCGGACGTTTTTAGGCCATTAGCATCTGAAATACCCCAAATTAATAATGAACATACAAGTTAACCTTGCCCAAATCCGTTTTAATACCGAAAGCGATGGTCAAAACAAATGCTGGCGGCTGGTGCTGGATGGCGAAGAGATACTGGTAGAATCTGTAAACATCCTGGCCCCTGTTTTTACCTCCCGCGATTGGATTGAGCCCATCAACAAATTTAAACACCATATTTCTGTTGCCGATTGCCTTGTGCATATCGACGACGCCGGAGCAGCGCTGATAACTGCTGTTTGATGGGCTACAGCGTGTGCCCCTATTTTTTGGATCTGGTCCATTAATAAAACTGCTTATCGTCTTGGTTAACCAGATGCTTTTTTAAAAAAAGTACCTGGGGCCGCATACCAGACAATAAACTATTTCGATACAATAAGCATCCTCCCCTCAGACTCTTCTCTAAGGGGTAAAATATTACCAGCACCACGCAATACTAATCGCATCTTTCAAACGTTTCACATCATCACAATATTTATTAATCACCGGTGAAACCTTGTCTTAAATTCCTTGCACTATTGCAGTTACTGCTATTAACCACAGCTGCTAATGCTGCAACCCCGCATATTGATATTAGCCGCACCAGGCTAAAGGCCAAACAAAGCCTTGCTTTTTGCAAACAAAAAGGCTACAATACCCGCTATTGTATTTTAATAGATATGAGCCTGCACTCGGGTGTTAAGCGCTTTATGGTTTGGGATTTCCGCAAAAACGATACCATGATTACAGGCCTGGTAAGCCACGGCTGTGCCAGTGCCCCGTGGTCGGGCGTGTGGACAAAGGATAAACCCGTTTTTAGCAATAGTGACGGTAGCCATTGTACCGCCCTGGGTAAATACCAAATTGATGGCCGGGCCTATAGCGCATGGGGTATCCATGTAAAATACTTTTTAACCGGACTGGAGAGCAGTAACAATAATGCCCTGATCAGGCAAATCGTATTCCACTCCTGGGACCAGGTTTCCGAAACCAATGTATATCCCAACGGTACGCCCGAAGGGTGGGGCTGCCCTGCCATATCAAACAATACCCTAAAAATTGTCGACGCGTTGATCAGAAAGCAAAAAAAGCGGATGCTGATGTGGATATATAGTTAGTGATACAAGCATGATACCAGTTATGCCTTAAGCCTAAATCAGGCCAAGTCGACATAAGCAATTTACTCTAAGATACTTGTACCAAAAAATAAAAATCCGTTTCTTTATATCAACCGGCAAAACCGAAGGAATTGAAATTCCATACTTTCGCCGGACTACCCACGTTAGCGGTAATTTTTAACGGGCCTTATAATCAATTCCTTAAAATTGAACTACAGCTATTATATACCCCAGGAGCCGTGTTTTAAGCATGCCATCCATGCAATTTGGCAGGTTGATACCTTCCATCAGTTTCATCAGGAATACATTATACCCAAAGGCGTAGTAGAAGTTATTTTCAACTTTAGCGATAGCTCATTTATCCCGGCCCGGCTTGGCGGTAAATTACATTATTTATCAAATTGCTTTATTAGTGGATTCAACACAACGCCAATACAGCTTCATCTTCCAAAACAACAGGTTTTTTTTGGTGTCCAGTTTCAACCTTTGGCCATAAAAGATATTTTTAAGGTACCTGCCTGCGAATTTTTAAATATTACAGTCGACTTAACCCTCCTTGATTCAACATTCAACTCTCTTTGGCACCAGCTTGCCGAACAAAATGATTTCGACGCGCGGGTATCTGTTTTTTTGGCCTGGCTCAGGCCAAATTTGATTGCCTGGCAACCCAGGGAGCAATTAATGAACAATTTTATTTACGCACCCAATCAACATGATGCGTCTGTAACAGCGCTGGCAAACTCCCTATGTTATTCGCCCCGGCATTTATCAAGGAAACTCGTTGATGCAACAGGAATGAATACCGAAGAAATTTTGCTTTATAAAAAGTACCTGCGTGCAGTGGATTTAATTCACCAGGGCGAATTGTCGTTGACGGAAATTGCTTTTCAAAGTCATTTTGCCGACCAATCACATTTTATCAAAACTTTTAAAGCTTATGCCGCAATAACGCCCGGCGAATACAAACGGAACATGAGCAAGATAAAGGGGCATATTTATACAGATGTCCGTTAAATACAATTCTGCGGCCCGTTTGGTAGCCATCTTTGCAGAAAAAAAACATGAAAACAATAATTTTATTTGCCTCTATCAGTATTGCCTGCGGCCTGCTGTTTGTAAACCTGTATACTTCCCTGGTTGATGTGAAATCATGGGGAAGTGATATTCCCCATTCCATTGCTGTTACAAGAGCCTATTTTAAGACGGTAAATCCCGGAAATTTTTTCAGGATATTTTCGCCGGTGAACCAGGTGCTGGGCCTGGCGGTACTTGTACTTTTTTGGAAAACGTCTCCTTCTATCCGGCTATGTTTGGGGGCTGCGCTTGTTTTATACATTTTAGCCGATGTATTTACTTTTGCCTACTTCTATCCCCGCAACGACATTATGTTTAAGACTGCTCAACTGAGCGATGTTGATTTGCTTAAAAGAACAGTATCGGAATGGAGCGGGATGAATTGGCTGCGTTCTTTAGTTATACTGGCAGGCCTCTTTTTCTCATTTATGGCGTTGGATAAAATTTATTTGCTTCGGTATAAATAACAACATTTCATTCGTTCAGGTTCCTCTCCAAGAGAACCTGGACGGATAGAAGCTATTTTCTGCTACAAATTACACCTCCTTTTTTCGCCGGGCTAAATTCAATTATCAACGCGGCGTCTAAGACCTGGTCATCTAATCGCCTTGATGATAAAACAAGATACCAGCCTGCCGGCGCCAAAAATAAACAAAGCAAAAACTGGTGAATCCACCAATAACCCGCTTCGAGCCTATTTTGGCAAAAATAAAAGCTGCAATGATCATCATGTGCAATCTGTGAAAAAAGTCGTCCTCAAAATAAACATAAAAAAGGAAAAAGCAACATACCACCAATCAACTACTGATTATACGTCCATACATCGCCCGAACGCATGGTAACCTGCGGGCTGGTATAAAGCAAGGTGGTGCCGTCGGTATCGTACACATAAAAGTGGCCGGTTTCCATATCGGTATTCATGTAAAGTACAACCTGGTTTGGCCCGTGTGCTCTTTCAATATCGCCCCAGCGCGTGCTTGTTCTGTCGCTTATAAAAATTATTTTTTTGGTAAGCCACCTGGCGTGTAATGAATTGTGGCTCAAATCACTGATAGGCCCGGCGCCATATATAATGCCATATAGCCTGTTAGCACTGGTTACAAAACCCATCGAAACAATATATAAATCGGCTGCATTATGATTGCCCAGCAAAAAGCTGCTGGCCGGGAAACGGGCAAGGTTGTTGCTTACACAGTACCTTAATTCCTGCCCGTTATGGTGCATGCCCATTAAATAGTAAGTGGTATTGTTATAGGTAAAAGCTTTCACATCCTGTGCAACAAGGTCTTCGGCCAGCGCGTCGCCGGTGTAGTTGAAATTAACGCCATCGGCACTTACCGCATGGTGAACTGCCCTGCGCTTGGTTGCAAAATCGTTAAAGTACAAATGATAGGTACCATTTTCCAGGTAGCCCACATTTGACCCATTTACGTCGGCAGCGCTCCAGCCTGCATAATTGGTCATGGTTAACAAGGAATTTCCCGAGCCTGCATTTGGCGTCCAGGCAATGCCATCGGGTGAGGTTGCAAAGCTGGGCTTATTGGTAACCGAGTTTTGAGGTAATGATGTATAATACATCAGCCAACTGCCATCAGGCTTTTTAAGTACGGTTTCGTTATTTATATGGCGCCTGTCGCCATTGCCAATCATTAACGTGTGATTGCCAAAAGTTAAAAAATCATCTTGGGTTACGGTAGCAAATATCCGGTCGTTTTTTGCTGATGTATTATCCCAGCCTCCATAATAAATATTCCAGTTGCCGCCATTATAAACTATGTTTGGCGCATATATATTGGGGTTAACAGTAAGGGGTGTAGCCCGGATAATGGGGTCGCGTTCGTCCTGGGTCCAGTTAAAAATGCGGTTTGGGTTAAACGTGTCCGAGCCGGCGTTATTAACCCGGTTTTGCCTAACGGCGTTATCGTTGCTGGCCCACTTAAAATGATTGAAACCATCATCGTATCCTGCGGCAACTTCAGCAAATTGTAAATAATAGTTGGGGCCATCAGCACGTAGCCTGGTAACCTCTATTTTTATGCCGCTGGCATGCACGGTAACCGGCAGCGGTATTATCACCGGCAAATTATAGCTGTCGTTTTTTTGAGGATTGGCAAAATTAGTGAACGACTTTACGGCTACCCATGATGTGCCTGTATAATAATAAATTGTAAAATTTAAGGGGAAGCATAAGCCTGCATTATTAGTGCCATACCTTGGGGTTAGCTTCACATAATTTACATCAGTTGCGCCGCTAAAATAAAACTGAATAAACTCTACGCCGTCGGGGCTCACATGCCGCACCGAACTCCAGCTGGTGGCAGCATTACTGTCAATAGCATTTGATGCACTCCAGGAAGGATAGGTTGATGATACCGAAATACTAACAATGGGTATGCTGGTATTTACCAACGGTGCTTTTAAACTTTGGTTATCGAGCGTAATGGCCGACTTTGTATTTTTTTCCGGCACATCTTTGCTGCACCCTGCCAAAAAAACAACAGTTAGAAGAAGCAGTATGCGCAAAATTTTACTCATGATAAAGGTTGGCAGGTTATTAATACGAGGTAGCGCGACTGCTATTGGGAGTAAAAATAGCTGAATATTTTATTCCCGTCAAATGCGCAGAAATAATTTTTATTTGGCAGCCCTTGTACCTAAGCAAAAAAGCCAACACTGGTACCAATGCTACTCATCCAAAAAAACTATCTTTGCCCCCATGAATATCCTGATCCTCGGTTCGGGCGGAAGGGAAAGCGCCTTCGCCTGGAAAATTGCGCAAAGCCCTAAATGTGAAAAGCTTTTTATAGCCCCCGGCAATGCCGGCACCCACCAGTACGGCACCAACGTTAACATTAAGGTTACCGATTTTGAGGGTATTAAGGCGCTGGTATTGGAACAAGGCATCAACTTGGTACTGGTAGGCCCCGAAGAGCCGCTGGTAAAAGGTGTTCACGATTTCTTTTTGGCCGATGAGCAATTAAAAAATGTACCCATAGTAGGTCCGCAGCAGGAAGCCGCCCAGTTAGAGGGCAGTAAGGATTTCAGCAAGCAATTTATGCAAAGGCATAACATACCTACGGCAGCCTACAAAACTTTTACTAAAGATACCTTGCAGGAGGGCCTTACCTACCTGGCAACTGCCGGCCTTCCGGTTGTGCTTAAGGCCGATGGCCTGGCCGCAGGCAAAGGGGTGCTTATATGTACTTCGCTTGAAGAAGCCCAACTGGAACTTACCCAAATGCTTGCCGAAGCTAAATTTGGCGATGCCAGCTCGAGCGTGGTTATTGAGCAATTTTTACAAGGCATCGAGCTATCTGTTTTTGTGATGACCGATGGCAACAACTATAAAATACTTCCCGAAGCTAAGGACTATAAACGCATTGGCGAGGGTGATACCGGCTTAAATACAGGTGGTATGGGTTCCATTTCGCCAGTACCGTTTGCAGATGCCGCTTATATTAAAAAGGTTGAAGATTTAGTTATCATCCCAACCGTAGAGGGTTTGAAAAAAGATGGAATCCCATACAAAGGCTTCATTTTTATAGGCCTGATGAATAAAGATGGCGAGCCCTGGGTGATAGAATATAACTGCCGCATGGGCGACCCTGAAACCGAAAGCGTAATGCGCCGTATCGATAGCGATTTTGTTGACCTGCTGCAAGGCGTAGCCGAAGGCAACCTTAATGAAAAAGAGTTAATTATTTCGCCAAAAACTGCTGCTACCGTAGTTATGGTAGCGGGCGGCTATCCCGGCGAATACCTTAAAAACAAAGTAATAACCGGCACCGAAAACGTGCGCGACAGTATCGTATTCCACGCAGGTACCAGTTTTGATGGCGAAAACGTGATTACCACAGGTGGCCGAGTTTTGGCAATAACTACCCTGCAGGACTATATGTTTAACGCCCTGCAGCAAGCCACAGCCGATGCCAGCCGCATTTATTACGATGGCATGTACTTCAGGAAAGATATCGGATTTGACCTTTTGTAGAAGGCAGTTGATTAGGTTGATTAAGTGAGTGGTTGATTGGGTTTTTACCTGGCTAACTTAATCAACCTAATCTAACTTAATCAACCACTCACCAAACTATATTTTCCCAAAAATCTCGGCAAGTTTATCTTCCAGATCGTCGCCGCGCAGGTTTTTGGCAATTATTTTTCCGTTGGGATCTAACAGAAAGTTTTGCGGAATACCGCGAACGGCGTATAAACCTGCAGCTTTGCTGTCCCAAAATTTAAGATCAGAAACGTGGTTCCAGGTTAGGCCATCTTTGTGGATAGCAGCCAACCATTTGTCTTTAGCATTTGGCTTATCAAGCGATACACCCAAAATAGTGAATTTTTGACCTTTGTAATGGTTATAGGCTTTTACCACATTAGGATTTTCCCTGCGGCAGGGGCCACACCACGATGCCCAAAAATCAATCAAAACATATTGCCCGCGAAATGAAGACAGGTTGATAACTTTTCCGCTGGTGTCGGCCTCGGCAAATTCCGGTGCAACAGCGCCCAGGGCTACAGCCTTAAGTTTAGGCATTCTTTCGCCCAGTGCTTTACCTGCGTCGGTGCTTTTTACAGCAGGCGTTAAGGCATCGTATAAAGGTTTAAGATCAACATAATCGGCACTGTAGGCCAAAGTTTCAAGGGCGTTCAGGCTAATGATTGAGTTTGGGTTTTCGCTGATGAATTTTTTATCAGTGGCCGCGCTCAAATCGTCTATTGCTTTTTCCTCGGCTTTCTCTTTTTTAATATATTCCGGCGATGCTTTTTGCTCAGCCGTAGCTGCTTTTTGCTTTTCTTCCAAAGCAGTGTAGGCATCGTTTACAGGCTTTTGTAACAACTGGTATTTTTCGTTTTCCTGGTTGGTTTTAGGGCCGTCAACTGTGGCGTTTTCTATTTTATCTACGGCGTTTACACTAATTAAGCCAGGTTCAAGATAAATAGCCCGGTAGCCATCGGACTTACCCGTGCCCGTACCTTTTGAGTTAAACAACAAATAAGCGTTAAGCGGCGCGGCGCCAACCGAGCCTGCAAAATGGAATTTACCATTAACCACGGTACATGAATCATAAATAGGCTTGCCCTTAGGGAACCTGTATTCCAGGTACACTTTGGCAGGCGCATTAAAATCACCTATTTTACCTTGTATGTCATATTTGTTATCCTGTGCAAAAACAATAGCAGGCCATGTAGCTAATGCTAATAATATTATCTTTTTCATAAGCGATAAAGTTCAACTTGCAATATAATACGTAAAAACTATATATTACATATAGTCAGTAAAAAGTTACATTGTTTTCAATTTATACAAGTGGTACCGAATTGATGGATGAATCAACTCATCACATAACCGAATCGGCAATTTATCAATATCAGTTTTGCCAGGTCGACACAATCAAACTAATCTAACCCAATCAACCACTCACAAACCTATATCTTCCCAAATAGCTCGGTCAGTTTGGCATCAAGGTCTTCGCCGCGAAGGTTTTTGGCAATGATCTTTCCATCCGGTCCAATCAGGTAATTTTGTGGGATGGACGTTACAGAATAAAGGGCCGCAGCAGCATTATTCCAATACTTAAGGTCAGATACCTGCGTCCAGTCAAGTCCGTCGCTTTTGATTGCCGCAAGCCACGCCGATTTGTTTTCGGCCTTATCTAAGGACACACCCACAATGGTGAAGTTTTTAGTTTTATACTTGTTATAATTACGTACTACATTGGGGTTTTCCTGGCGGCAAGGGCCGCACCATGAAGCCCAAAAATCAAGCAAAACATATTTGCCCCTGAATGACGAGAGCTTAACCGGCGTACCGTTTACATCATTTTGCACAAAATCGGGCGCAATGGCACCTATTGCCGTAACTCTTAGGGCATCAAGTTGCGCTTTCATCACTTTACCGGCTTCAGTATTCCTTACATCGGCCGAAAGCGAGTTGTACAAAGGCTCAATTTCACCCGGATCGGGCGCCGGGCCACCAACCGAGCTCAATGCCAGCAGGCTCAGGTAGCTGTTGGGGTTATCGGTTATAAAGCTTTTTAAAGTATAGCTTTGCAGCGTTTGCAATGCTTTATATTTGCTTTGTATGGCGCTTTGGAATGCAGGCGACTTTTGTTGTTCGGGTGTAGCAGCCCTAACTTCGGCCATCAAATGCTCGCCGCGCATGTTGATGCTTTTTAGCTGGGCCTGTAGTTTAATATTATCAAGGTTAAGCTGCGAGCCGGTGATTTGCGCTTTTGAAACAGAATCTTTACTGGTAATAGTCAGTGTTCCTTTATCAATAAAAAAGTTAAGGTTGTCGGCATTTTTTGATAATGACCGGCCATCGCTATATTGCTGTGTGAATTTTTCTATCCCCAGGCCTTTGTAATCAACCACCAGCGTGGCATTAACCGGGTTAAGCATCGAACCTTTGAAACTAAAAACACCATTTACAATATCGGCCGAATCAATAACGCTGTTGGCGCCCAATTGATACGATAAATAAATTTTTGCCGGTGCACCTACGCTACCCAATTTACCATCTATAGTAAAGGTATCAGTAGTTTGGGCAAATGTAATTGCCGGTAATAAGATTATAATTAAAAAAAATATTTTCTTCATCAGAGTTAAAAACTATAAGGATTGATAACGTTAAAATGCTGGTATAATTGCTATTATCAGTTTAATTTTTGATAGGTGCGCCACCAAAGGTCGGGCAATTCGCCGGATGTGGCCGTTTTATAGTCGGCATAACTACAGGGCACCAGGTGAAAGCGTTCGTTTTTTGAGCCCCCTGTTGGGTAGGGTACCTGCATCCACCAGCGGTCTGATTTTTTGCTTTTTACAAACACAACCTCTTGGTCTTCATGCTTCAGGCTGGTTTTGTATATAAGGTATTGCGATTTTGGGTTGAGCGGAAAATCGCGCTTGCGACCGTAAAAACCATCAATAAAATACCAGATCATCTGCGCCAGCAACATAGCCGTTTGGCCATTATTATCGTAGGCCGGGTTAAACTCGTAAAAGCCTATCGAACTTAGCTTATCATTAAAACCGGCGTACCGGCATAGCTGGCAGGCCTCCTGCCCGTTAAAACCATTGGGGGTAGCATTCGCGTTGCCCGCAGCATCGGCCGACCTGATAGCTCCCACATCAAAACTCACCATGCTGGCATTGCGAATGGCAGGCTCGGTTACGGCAATGTTGCCGCTCAACTCGCCAAGGCGGTGTACATCAAAGTAAAGCTTATCCATCACCCGCAAACTTTCCTGGCTGGCAAAATAAGTTTGGTATCCCAGGTTACTGAAATTAAACAGGTAATTAGGCTCGTGTAAAAATATCTTGTTGAGGTATGATTGCGAAGTTGTTTCCAATCCTGCCGGGGTTTCATCCTCGTCAAGGTCAAAACGGGCATCTACTACCACCAGGTCAACCTTCTGTTCCAGGTCTTCGTAGCCCAGGTATTGGGCGTAGGTTAAATCCTGACCGCCACCTAAAATAATGGGGATAATATCTTTTTTTACCAGCTCAGAAACCACGGTTTTAAGGGCAAAGTAGGTATCGGTAACCGACGCGCCTGCTGCGATATTGCCCAGGTCGGCAATTTTTAAGTTGTAACCACCCTCATTAAGCTGGTAAAGTTTCTCGCGGATATAGTCGGGGCCAAGGGCACAGCCTTGGTTATCGGTAGCATTCCGATCGTCCATAACGCCAATGATGGCCAGGTCGGTTCTCTCTTCCAGGTCAGGAAAATCGACAGAATAATGCACAATTTTATCGCCAAGCTGACTGGTATAGTAGCCCTTTTTAGGAGTGATCTTCTTCAGATCGATGGGTTTAAAAAAATCAGCTAAGGACATAATGTTCGATGTGCAAATGTGCAGATGTGCAAATGTGCAGATTGATGGGCAGATGTGCAAATGATTGATGGGCAGATTTCAGGTGAACATTTTTTGTCTGAACTGAATTTTCAGAATTAATGAATGAGTAGAATTGACGAATAACAAACCAAACAGGCAATCAAAAATCAAAATCCTGCATCTGCATATCTGCACATCTGAAATCTGCACATTTATGAACATATTTGCACATCTGAAATCCGTATATATGATTCTAATTACTGGCGCAACAGGTTTTCTCGGGGCCGAACTGGCAAAACTGCTGGTTACAACAGGCTCAAACATTCGTTGCACCAAACGGGCTGCTTCAAGCATACCGGCTTTACTTGGTCCTTTTCAATCGCAAATTGAATGGGTTGAGGCCGACATGCTGGATATTTTTGCTTTGGAAAATGCCTTAGCTGGCGTAACCCAGGTTTATCATTGCGCGGCGTGGGTATCGTTAAAATCGACCGATAAAAAGCCGATGATCAATACTAACGTGACCGGCACGGCCAACCTGGTTAATTTATGTGCCGAAAAGGGCATCAGGATGGTTCACGTAAGCTCGATAGCCGCCATAGGCCTGGCCAAACCCGACGACCTTACGACCGAAAACCATCACCTGGAACAATCAACAGAAAACGACGGTTACGCCATTTCAAAGCTGGAGAGCGAGATGGAAGTATGGCGCGGTATTGCCGAAGGGCTGGATGCTGTAATTGTGAATCCATCACTTATCATCGGTGCAAGCGCGGGTAAAGTTGGCAGCGGTGCCTTATTTGAAACCATTCGTAAGGGCCTTAAATTTTATACAGCTGGCACTATTGGCTTTGTTGATGTGGAGGATGTGGCCAAATGTATGGTTGGCTTGATGAACAGTGATATCACCGCCGAGCGCTACATTATCAGCGCCGAAAATCGCACCTATCAATCTATAACTACCGAGGCAGCAAACGGATTTGGGATTAAGCCGCCTGCCATTTTAGCCAAACCCTGGCTAATGGAAATTGGCTGGCGCGGTGCGGCAGCAATTGCCGCGTTAACCGGTAGCGACCCGGCAATCGATAAAACATCGGCGCAGGCGGCATCGGTGATCCGGGAGTTTGATAACTCGAAAATTAAGAATGCTATCGGCATTGAATTTAAGCCGATAAGTGAAAGCATTAAAGAGATTTGTGCCGTGTTGCACTAATTGAAGATGGCTTTATGGATACGGCAAAACGGTATACATTTAATCCCCGGCGCTTAATTTTTGAGTCGGTTTTTACTTTTGCATTGGTCGGTTTTGCTATTTGGTTTACCGTAAAAGCAGTATCGTTGTTTCCCCCATCAGGGCCTCTATTATTGTTTTTGCTATTGTTTTTTAGTGGTTTGGTAGCAATACTATACCAACAAATAAAGACTTTGCTTGTACTGAAGCAGTATTACCAATTCGATAGGGATAAAACAATAACACTAAGCGCTGACAGACTAACACTCAACATGGGTCAAGATGATCTTGATATACACATTAACAGTGATGAAGTTGTGAAAGTCGAGATTTATAAAGGTCAACCCTGGGGCAGATTCCAGGGTTTTAGTTATATGATATTACACACAATAAATAAACAAAAGATAATCATTACCCAGTTTACCGTACCATTGCTTGTTCATGATAAGATATTTAAAAAGTTTTTGGGGAAGAAACCAAGAAAATATTTTAAAAAGAGATTCAATTTTATCGATCTGAATTAAAGCGCAATCAGAACAGACAACCCGCCGTATTGAAGCTAATTGGTATGTTTATTTACGCCAATATCATTACCTTGCCCATTCATTTTTCACATGCAACCCGACAAAAGAAACCACCTGATAGATTTGCTGAGGATACTGGCAGCTTCATGGGTAGTTTTTTTTCATCTCAATCAGCCTATAAAACCTATTGATAACTGGTACCGCGATTTTTGCAAATACGGGCACCTGGGGGTACCTATATTTTTTATCATAAGCGGTTACTGTATACTCATTGCGCTGCACCATGCCAAAAAACCAACCGAATTTATAGTAAGGCGTTTCTTCCGCATCTTCCCTCCCTATTGGTTTAGCCTGGTTATTACCGCGGTTATCGTATTATTACTTAAGCTGATAACCCATGTAAATTCCGTAGCCGTGCTCCCTAAAGGTATTGCGGGCATAGTAGCCACAATTACACTCATTACATCACCCATCACTGTAGTAAAAACCATTAACTGGGTGTACTGGACATTATCATGCGAAGTTTTTTTTTACCTGGCTGTGTTTGCCTGCGCTTTTTTCAAAAAAAAATATTTTGTAATTGCTTTGATAGTGATAACGCTTTTGAGTATCGTTTTACCGCAATTTGAATCGGGACCCTTGTTCTTTTTAAACCTATGGCCATTATTTAGCCTTGGTGTGGCCATATACCAGTTACTGCACAAGCCTACCTATAAATGGTTTAATATTGCCTTATTGGCTTTTACCGCGGTCGACTTTTATGCAACCCATCAATCCTATATTTACATTGTACTTTGCTTAATTACGGGGGGGCTTATCGTTATCAACCACTTTAAACCGCTAAAAAGTAATTTACTTAGCCGCTATGGCGATGTTTCTTATTCACTTTACCTGATACACGTGCCTATCGGCATCTATTTGTTTGGGCACTTGAAAACTACCGCGATACAAACCAATGTGACTTTAAATATTATTTTTGATGTTGCGCTATTGATATTCCTGGTGTTTCTTTCCAGGCTAATGCACCGGTATATTGAATTGCCCGCTATCAGATATGCCAAGAGGTTTGGAAAGTGAATTTTGGTGAGTGGTTGATTGGGCTAGAATAAGTTGATCAGGTTATATTTTTTTGATACTATGTTTTTTTCCATAAGCCTTGATCAGCTTTAAAACCACCCATACAACTACCCCAATAATTACAATGAAAATTGCCGCACTGACTGTAGTCCAAAGTGCCAGTGCTGTTGATGGAGATAATAATTCCATATAATCTAATTTAATAATGCCACAATATATGACTAATGAACTAATAAACCAATGAACTAATGAACCAAAAAAATTCGCACATTTGCACCCAAGATGGAGCAGTACTTTATTATTGATTTCGACAGCACTTTTACACAGGTTGAGGCCCTTGACGAACTGGCCCGCATATCCCTCAAAAATCATCCCGATCGTGAGGGTATTTACAAACAGATAGAAGATTTAACCAATGCCTCGATGGAAGGCAGGTTATCCTTTACCCAAAGTTTAGAAGCCCGGGTTAAATTATTATGTGCCAACCGCGATCATTTAAAGCAACTCATCAGCCACCTTAAGAAAAAGGTATCTACCTCATTCTCGCGTAACACCATCTTTTTTAAAAATCACCAGGACGAGGTTTTGATCGTATCCGGCGGTTTTAAAGAGTTTATTACGCCTGTAGTTACCGAGTATCATATTAAAAAAGAAAACATTTACGCCAATACTTTCGAGTTTGACGACGAAGGTAATATTATAGGATATGACCGTACCAACCCCCTGTCGCAAGAGGGTGGCAAGGTTAAATTGCTTAAAGAGTTGCAGTTACCCGGCGATATTTACGGCATAGGCGATGGCTACTCCGATTTCCAGTTGAAGGAATCGGGCATGATCAAGAAGTTTTATGCTTTTACCGAAAACATTGAACGTAAATCTGTAACCGAAAAGGCCGACCACGTTACCCCAAGCTTTGATGAATTCCTGTACCTGAATAAATTGCCACGGGCCATATCATATCCCAAAAACCGCATTAAATGCCTGGTAGTTGGCGCAATTGATGAAGAGGCACAGGCCCAAATGAAAAAAGAGGGTTACAACATCCGTAACCGGGATGAGATTGAAGATAAATATTTAGAAGAAGCCGGTGTTTTATTTTGCGATGAAGACCACCAGCCAACGCCCGAGCAGGTACAAAATTCCGGCCGGTTAAAAGTGATAGGTATTTTTGGCAAATGCAGTAACAAACTTGCCGAAACAGCCACCGAAAATGGCATTATTATATTTGACGACCCGAGACATAACCCACACAACAACGATTTTTTGCCAAAAAGGGTATTGGCTTTCATGAACGAGGGCAAAACGCATACCAGCTGCAATTTTCCCGATTTACAGCCTCCAAGGGTTAACAATGCACACCGTTTAATCCACATCCACAAAAATGTGCCCGGCATCCTGGCTAAAATAAACGATGTATTTGCCCGCCACAACATCAATATTGTTGGCGAATTCTTGGTTACCAACCCACAAATAGGGTATGTAATTACCGACGTTAATACAGGCTACGATACCCAGGTACTCAACGAGTTAAAGGCGATTGAGCATACCATAAAATTCAGACTGCTTTATTAGTGTTGCGAGGATCGGGTTGCGGGGTTCGGGTATTGACCTGCGCTCCGGATTTAAAGTTTCACACACCTCACCACCCGAACCCCGAACCTCACTAAGCGATAAACGGCACAACCAATACCGGGATAGTTGAATGCCTGACAACGTTTTCGGCTACGCTGCCCATAAGGAAACGATCAAGCCCCGTGCGGCTATGCGTACCTAATACAATCAGGTCGGCATTAAATTGTTTAGCGCAGCCAAGAATACCATCGGCGGTAATATTAAAATCGGTAAACGAGGTAACCTCAAGCTCACCCGCATATTCTTTTTTAATACTTTCAATTAATGATAAAGATTGCTTTGATTGTATATCAATTAACTCAGCCTGATCGATGCCAATGGTTCCCATTGGCATCCCCCCTAAGCTATCGTTAGGGTCTGATGGAAAAACAGTCGGCTCGATAATATGTACCAGGCCCACCGCGGCATTATAAGTGTGTGCAATATCAAACCCATACGCTGCAGCATTATGCGCATAAGTGCTATCATCAATGCCTATTAATATTTTACTGATTTTCATGATGTTTAAGGTTGTCTGAATCAGAATTTACAGAATTTGAGAATGAACAGGATGAGAGCTTAGTATTGGCATTCTGAGAATCCCTTAATTCTGTAAATTCTGATTCAGACATAAGACAGCCCGTATCAAAAAATGTTTTAATTTTCGGTTTTGCATTGCCTTGTTTAACCTCATCTCATTTTTGTTACCTTTGATTATGCAATTCTCTCCAGAAATTGAAGGGCGCCTGGCGCAGTTACAGGAAAAATACGAGGCCATGGGCCAGGATATGAACTCCTATCTTGACGGATTGTTATACGCCGATTTTTTAACCTACTGGGATTACATCCATCTGGATACATTATTGAGCCTGCAAAGCCCTAAAACGCCCTTTCCCGACGAAGAGATCTTTATCATCTATCACCAGATAACCGAATTATATTTTAAGCTGGCATTGCATGAGTGCCAACAGATAGCTGCCGCCCAACCCCTAACTGTTGATTTTTTTACGGCACGTTTAAAGCGCATTAACAGATATTTTGGTGCGCTAACCCAATCATTTGAGATTATGGTTGATGGGATGGAAAAAGAACAGTTCCTGAAGTTCAGGATGTCGCTACTGCCGGCCAGTGGTTTTCAATCTGGCCAGTACAGGATGATAGAGATATACGCCACCGATTTTATTAACCTGGTAGCTAAGGATAAACGTGAAGAGCTGCGTACCGCCACAATTGACGAGCAATTTGAATACCTGTACTGGAAGTTTGGCGCCACCGAACTATCAACCGGTAAAAAAACCCTGACGCTTAAACAGTTCGAAAAAAAGTACGCCAAAACATTCATTGAGCTGGGTAAGGCAAATGTTGGCTATAATTTTAACACGCTGGCTTTAAAATTTGAGGCCGAAGGCCAGCTTACACCTGAATTAAAAGCCGAATTACGTCAGCTGGATGTAAATGTAAACGTAAACTGGCCGTTATCGCACTACAAATCGGCCGTGCGCTACCTTAACCGCGAACCTGAAGAAATAAAAGCCACCGGCGGTACCAACTGGCAAAAATACCTGCCTCCGCGCTTTCAGAAACGTATTTTTTACCCATCCCTCTGGAGTGCCGATGAAGTGGAGCACTGGGGAAAGGCCTGGGTGGATAGCGTGTTAGGATAAAGACCATCACCCCTTAAAGGGAAGGCTTTATTATGATTTAACAATTTCTTCCTCCGCAACTTCGGGCGGTTGAATTTGGCTTAGTGACAGTGGCACTAGCCTTTTGGTTTTCAAATAGGTTATCCCCACAATAAGCATCGTCATACTACCGCCAAAAAGCACAGAGGGCACGGTACCCAATAACCGGGCCGCCGTACCCGATTCAAAAGCGCCAATTTCGTTTGATGAACCTATAAACATCTGGTTTACCGCCGATACCCGGCCACGCATATGATCGGGCGTTAACAACTGCATAATTGTGCCACGGATAATTACGCTAACGCTGTCAAACGCGCCTTCGGTAAATATAAAAAACAACGATAAGTAGAAGCTTTTAGACAAACCAAAGCATATAATTGAAAGCCCAAAACCGGTTACAGCTATCAGCAAATTACGCCATGGCTTACCCATGGGCGAAAACCGGGTCATTACCAACATGGTTAACACCGCGCCTAATGACGATGTTGCCCGCATAATGCCCAATCCCTCGGCCCCTACTTTCAAAATCTCGTTGGCAAAAACCGGCAGCAAAGCCACAGCACCACCAAAAAATACCGAGAACAGATCAAGACTCATGGCGCCGATCATCATTTTATTCCCGAATACAAATTCAATTCCTGCCGAAAGGCTTTTCCAGATATTTTCCTTCGGTACAAATACAGGCGGATACTTTCGCAACAGCGCAACCAACACCAACGATACAACCAGGAAAAATATAATACAGCCAAATGTTGCGGTGATGCCACTTATACCAAAAAACTTATCCGAATAACCGTAAATCAATCCTCCCGCAGCCGGGCCAATGATTGACGCTACCTGCCAGCTCGAGCTGCTCCAGGTACTGCCATTAGGGTATACTTCCTTAGGGATGCTATGCGCGTAAATAGTAAAAGTAGCCGGGCCGTAAAATGCGCGGGCAATGCCATTACAAAATATCATCACATAAATTATCGGAATAATCCATCCTACATGAATAATGCCGCTCATGCTTTTAAGCGTAACCGTAAACATCACCAGTGATGTAAGTATAACGCCGCTAAATATCAGCAAGAGCATTTTGCGCTTCTCCGATTTATCGGCAATATAGCCTCCGTACAGGGCAATGCTTATAGCCGGAATAGCCTCGCACAAGCCAATTAAACCCAATGCAAAAGCACTATGGGTAATCTGGTACATGTAAAAGCCAATAACCACGGCCTGCATTGAATATGCAAAGGTGAAACAAAAGCGCATGCCGATGTATGACCTGAAGTCTTTATATCGCAATGCTGCAAAGGAATCTATTTTCTGGGGTGTACTATCGCCTTCTTCAGTCACAGGGTTGTTTTAGATGAAGCGCAAATTTACAACACGATTTTCAGGATTTAACAGAATTTTCAGGATTTTTTTGATGCGCAAATAGTAGATGTGCACACTATTTACCTAAAAACCGCATGATTGCCCGCATACCATACCAGAAACATCACCTTATCTTCAAAATTTATATATGGGCATTACCCTCGTTCCTCGGGTCAGGCTATGCGCTTATACTGCACAGGCCTTAGCCACATTTGGCCGGTATCCGCTCCTATCCTTAATGCAAAAAAGCCGCCTGTGATGACACAGGCGGCGGAAAAAATTAATTCACTAACAATTCATCATCTGCACATCTGAAATTTGAAATCTGCACATCTATCAAAACCCGTGCTGATCGATCAGGTAAATAAGTGCTGCCATACCGGCATCGCCTAATTCGAGTTCGCGTTTGTTTACGTTTTCAAAAACATCGTTGGGTGTGTGGTGAATATCAAAATACCGCTGTGAATCGGGCCTGAAGCCGATTAACACTACACCAGGTACCGTTTTTTTCATTGGTTCAATGTCTGCACCGGCACCGCCGATAGTTAATTGATCAACTTCATATGGCTCAAGCAGGGCTTTCCAGTTGCTGTTCACTTTAGCTATAAAATCTTTAGATACATCCGAAAAGCTGAAACCGCGCGGTGTAAATCCGCCTTCGTCTGTTTCAATGGCGGCAATGTGTTCTTCCTTATTTTGGGCAGCAAGTTCGGCGTATTTAATACCTCCTTTATCACCATTTTCTTCGTTCATGAAAAATACGGCACGAATCGAATTTTTAGGGCGATAGCCTACCACCTTAAGCACACGCAGCACTTCGGCCGATTGCATTACACCGGTACCATCGTCATGTGCACCTTCGGCCAAATCCCATGAATCAAGGTGACCACCTACGGTGATGAACTTATTAGGATGCTCTGTACCAGTTAGTTCGCCAACCACATTATACGACAACACATCGGGCAATAACTGGCAGCTTTGTTTAAAATAGAATTTGGCTGCCGGGAATTTACGCATTTTAAGCATGGCGCTCAGCTTGTTAGCCGCTTTGGTGGAGATTGCCGCGGCCGGGATATTTTTGCCATCCTTATCAACCAACGTTGCACCGGTGTGGGGGTAATCATCCAGCGACTCGGTCAATGAGCGGACGATAACGCCTACCGCGCCATATTTGGCAGCGGCGGCTGGGCCCATAAAGCGCTGATCGCCAGCCGTTCCGTAAGCACGGCCGGTTTCAATAAACCGGGGGTCGAACGGGCGGTTGAAGAATACTATTTTGCCTTTAATAGCCGCCTCGCCAAGGGCTTCCAGTTCTTTAAGGCTCTGTACTTCAATAACATTGGCAGTTATTCCTTCTTTCGGGGTAGCAACTGTCATGCCCAGGGCGGCAATAGGCACCGGGATACGGTTTTTACCATCAATAATAAAGGCTATTTCTTTGCCTCCGCGCACCCAGTGGGGCACCATAACTTCCTGTAAATAAACCTTATCGAAGCCGTAGCTTTCCATGAGTTTCTTGCTCCACTCCACCGCTTTTTGGGCGTTGGCCGAGCCACTGATACGCTGGCCTATATTTTTGCACAGGTAGCGCAGGCTTTCATAACTTTTGCCGTTTACAAGGGCTTCGTCGTAAATTTTGCGGATCATGAGGGAGTCCTGCTGGGCGTGGACAAAGGTGGCCGACAGCATGGCGGCGCATAATAGGGTAAATGTTTTTTTCATCAAAAATTGTTAATAGGATGGTAAATAATGCGCAATAAACTTCAAATTTTGAGCAAAAAGTTTCAACTTTTCACAAGTTTATTTTAAAGTAAAGTCAGTCGGAAACAAATTTAATATTTTGCGGCAATAATGAAAGCCTCAGGAAATTTTATCCCAGCTTAAACCGGCATTTTTTGTTTCGAAGGCATGGTGCAGCACCTGGTTTTCAGGCAGGGCCAGTTGGGGGTCTTTGGCGAAGATCTGCTCTACCGTTTTGCGGGCCTTAAACAACAGCTCTTGGTCGGTAGCCAGGTTGGCAACCTTCAGGTCGAGCACGCCGCTTTGCTGGGTACCGTCCAGGTTGCCGGGGCCGCGCAGTTGCAGGTCGATCTCCGAAATCTCGAAACCGTTATTGGTTTTCACCATGGTATCCAGGCGAATTTTTCCATCGTGGCTCAGCTTGTGGCTGCTCATTAAAATACAATACGATTGCTCGGCCCCGCGTCCTACCCTGCCGCGCAGCTGGTGCAGTTGCGACAGGCCAAAACGCTCGGCATTTTCAATGATCATTACCGAGGCATTGGGCACGTTAACACCAACCTCTATCACCGTGGTGGCCACCATAATTTGTGTTTGCCCCTTAATGAAGCGCTGCATCTCAAATTCCTTATCGGCTGGTTTTAATTTGCCATGAACAATGCTGATCCTATAGTCGGGCAATGGAAACTCGCGCGAGATAATTTCGATGCCTTCTTCCAGGTTTTTAAGGTCGAGCTTCTCGTTTTCCTTAATCAGCGGGTATACAATATAAATTTGCCGGCCCAGGGCAATTTCCTTTTTCATAAAACCAAACACCCGCAGGCGCTGGTTATCAAAAAAGTGCAGTGTTTGGATAGGCTTACGGCCGGCGGGCAACTCATCAATTACCGATACATCCAGATCGCCGTACAGCGTCATGGCCAGGGTGCGGGGGATGGGTGTTGCCGTCATCACCAGGATGTGGGGTGGCACAACGTTCTTTCGCCAAAGCCTGGCCCGCTGCTCTACCCCAAAACGGTGCTGCTCATCAATAACCACAAAGCCCAGGTTTTTAAATTGCACTTTATCTTCTATCAGGGCGTGCGTGCCAATCAGTATCTTCATTTCGCCGCTTTCGAGTTTCTGGTGTAGCACCCTGCGGTCTTTTTGTTTGGTTGATCCGGTTAGCAAGGCCACCTCGATAAACCCATCGCCAACCAAACTGCTGATGGTTTGGTAATGCTGGCTGGCCAATATTTCGGTGGGTGCCATAATACAGGTCTGGAAGCCGTTATCAACAGCAATCAGCATGGCCATCAGGGCAACAACGGTTTTGCCGCTGCCTACATCGCCCTGCAGCAGGCGGTTCATTTGCACACCGCGTTGGGTATCCTGCCTTATCTCTTTTAACACCCGCTTTTGCGGCGTGGTAAGCTGAAACGGTAATTTATGGTGATAAAAATCATTAAAATAATGGCCCACGGTACCGAATACGTTCCCCTTAAACTTTTGAGTATGCAGCATTTTATTGCGCAGGAGCTTAAGCTGCAGCAAAAACAATTCCTCAAACTTAAGCCGGTGCAAAGCCTCGTTCAGCAAATTGGCATCGGCCGGAAAATGGATATTGCGGTATGCATCGGCCCTGCCCAGCAGTTTAAAGTGCTGGATAATGTACAGCGGCAAATTTTCTTTAATATCCTTGGCGTGCAGGCCCAGTAAGGCAGCCGTTAGCTTTTGGATGCCTTTGCTATCCAACTGAAACTGCTTAAGCTTTTCGGTAGAGTTGTATACAGGCTGCAAGGTGGCGTTACCCTGCCGCTGCATATTGGCAGGCGAATAAATTTCCATTTCGGGATGCGCCATTTGGGCTTGCCCGTTAAAGGAGCCCGCCTTGCCAAATACAATATATACGGTGCCCGGCACAATGGTTTTATCAATCCAGTTGATGCCTTTAAACCAAACCAGCTCAAGCGTACCAGTATCATCACGGGTTTGTACAACCAGGCGCTTAGTGTGCTTTTCGCCAACAATTTGCTTGCTGATAACACGGGCCAAAACCTGCACGTAAGGCAAGTCGGGGTTAATATCTTTTACCTTGTAAAATTTGGTCCGGTCGATATACCGGAAGGGGAAATGGCGTAGCAGGTCTTCAAAAGTGGCAATAGCCAATTCTTTTTTCAACACCTCGGCCCGGGTTTGGCCCGCGCCTTTTAAATATGTAAGTGGTGTTTGAAAAGGATCCATAGGCCTCACCTAAATCCTCTCCAAAGGAGAGGACTTTTGATTTGCGTGTTTGTTAAACCATGTGTTATAATCGTTATCCTTAGTATCTCTCCATCACAAAGGATTATGTCATTGCGAGGAACGAAGCAATCTCCTGCTTTTCAGGGCGGATGTGCATAGTTCGCGATTGCTTCGTTCCTCGCAATGACATATAGTCGCTCCTCCCTCTCCTTTGGAGAGGGCCTGGGTGAGGCTCTTATTTTACCGCAATAACCGATATCTCTACATTAACGCCTTTTGGCAATGCAGATACCTGTACCGTTTCGCGGGCAGGGAAGTTTGATGTAAAATAGGTACCGTATACTTCGTTCACCTGGCCAAAATTACCCAGATCTGTTAAAAATATGCTGGTTTTTACCACGTTGGCAAAGCCGATGCCTGCTTCGGTTAAAATGGCTTTAATGTTTTCCATTACTAAAACGGCCTCATCTTTAATACCGCTGGTAACAAGCTCGCCGGTGGCGGGGTTAAGGGGTATCTGGCCGGATACAAATACAAAATTACCGGCAACAGTTGCCTGGCTGTACGGCCCGATAGGTGCAGGCGCGTTATTGGTGTTTATTATTTCCATCATTTTTTAAGTATGAACACTTGTATCAGCTTGTAGATGATGCCCGCTAAAAACATAATTATGGCAATTGCATTGATAATATGCATGGCCCGCAGGTTAAAACTGGTAGGCCTGTTGGGATCTTTTTTTCTAAAGAAATACATAATACAAACTTAGTAAAAAAAAGAGCCTCACCCAACCCTCTCCAAAGGAGAGGGCTTTTGATTTGCATGTTTTAAAAACCGCCCCGCTCCCGCGAGCTTGCAGCTCGTGGGTACCATGTTTGCAGCTTTCAGCTGCCCCACGCTAAGCGGATATGGATACGTAAGCCGGAAGCTTACACCAGGTTGCTCACGAGTTACGCTATGCTAACCTCGCGAGAGCGCACACACACCTCCACCTCCCGTTCAATACAATTAAAAAAAGTCCCCCAAAAATGAGTATCCCGTTCCTCTTTTAATGTCTTTACCATACTAATTACCTGCCCGGGGCACTAAAAATAAACCAATAATTAAACAACTGAAACCCAATACAAATTAAAATTATGAACATTAAAACCAACACTTTATGAATGTTTTTTACCAAACAAAACCCCGGATACTACGGCTGTTTGCTGTACTTCTGTTAATTGCCTGCGCGGTAACAGCATCGGCCCAAAACAAGGCCGTTACCGGTAAAATTCTCGACGCCAGCACCGGCGAGGCGGTTATAGGGGCCACTGTGCTGGCCGTAGGTACATCAAACGGGGTGGCGGCCGATCTGAACGGTACTTTTAAAATTACCGTTGCAGCAAATGCTTCGCTGCAGTTCAAAAGCATTGGCTATACATCGGTTACGGTAGCCGCCGATTTTGATAAGCCGATGATCATCAAACTGGAGCCATCAAACAAAGGCCTGGAAGAGGTGGTCGTGGTAGGCTATGGCCAACAAAAACGGGCTACCGTTTCAGGAGCGGTTGCCAGCGTATCCTCGAAGGTTTTCCAGGACAGGGGGCCTATCAATAACCCGCTCGAATCATTACAGGGCCAGGTTCCCGGTGTTGTGGTTACCCGCACATCTGCCCAGCCCGGCCGCGAAAACTGGAACTTCCAGATCCGCGGGGCCACATCTACCAACACACAGGATCCGCTTATTGTGCTGGATGGGGTAGCGCTGGTTAACAATGCCGAGCTAAACTCCATCAACCCGAATGATATTGACAATATATCTTTCCTGAAAGATGCAGCTGCATCCATTTACGGTGCACGCGCGGCCTTTGGCGTAGTGCTTATCACCACCAAGAAAGCCAAATCGGGTAAAATGGATGTACAGTACCTGTCTACCATATCCCAAAAAAGGCTTGGTCTTCAGCCTATTTTGATCAATAACCGGCAGTGGGGCCAAAGTTTAAAAGAAGCCTTAACCAACGATAACTATGGCGTAGCCCCAACCAGCTATCTTTGGTACCAACTGGCCGACCTGGCCACCCATCCGCCTGATTCTCTTTATATCGATATTACCAAATTGCCAGGCTATGCCGGTTCGGCCAATGGGGTTTTATATAATGGCACGCCGCTGCCTTCATTTGGCGATGTTAAGGACTTTACCTTTTTTGATACCAACATGCAAAAAATGTTGTGGGGAAACGCCACATCAACCCAACAGGATCTCAGTTTTTCGGGCTCGGGCGACCGCGGCGGCTACCGGGTGTCTTTAGGTTACCTTAACGACGGCAGCCAGTTAAAATGGGGCCTTAATGGAAACCAGCGTTATAACCTCCGTTTAAACCATAGCTACAAATTTAGCGACAGGGTAAACCTGGAAACCAATATATCCCTTGAAAGAAATAATATACAACAACCTACGCTATACAGCTACGGTGGTTACAGCGCACTGAGCAACTACGGCCAGCCAGGCCTGCCCGCGTTTACTTCAAAAGGGCAGCCTTATGCCTGGGGAACGGTTTACAGCGCCCCTGCATTGCTTAAATATGGTGGCGATAATAAGGAATCGAACAGCAGGGCTTTGCTTAATTCAACCTTTACCTACAATTTTGCCCAACACCTTACATTTACAGCAGTAACCGGCTACCATGTATGGTACCAGGATAGCAGGATACAGCAAAAGCAGGTGCAGTTTTACAACTATGCCGGTAACCTGTTAATACAAACTAACCCGATAAACGGCGGCAACGGCGGCAGCAATACGTTTTACAACCGCAGCAATATTACCGAGCCTTATTATAACCTGGCCGGCAGGGTATCGTACGATAACGTATTTAACAAGGTTCATGCGGTTGGTGTAATGCTGGGCAGTTCATATGAGCGCGACGAGTACAATTATTTTACCACCCGCACCTATAACCTGGGCAGCGATGATATCCCATCGTTAGGAACCGGCGTTACCAGCGGCACCGCCGGTTTTGTAACCAATGGCGAAACTCAGAACCATTATGCACTGGGATCATATTTCGGCCGGGCAACTTATACTTACAACAGCAAATATAACCTGGAGGTGCAGGGCCGTTATGATGGCTCGTCAAAATTTATTGCTGATAAACGGTGGAAAATATTTGGTTCGGTGTTGGGTTCATGGCTTATATCCGAAGAATCATTTGTTAAAAACCTTAACATCTTCTCAACCCTTAAACTGCGGGCAAGTTACGGAACCACCGGCAGCCAAAGCGGCATCGGCTTGTACGATTACCTGCAGTCGCTTAACGTAAATACCGGCGGCGCGTTATTGGGCAATAACCTGGCAACATCTGTAACTACTACCGGCAGCCTGGTTTCGCTTAACCGGACCTGGGAAACCGTAGTTAAAAAGAACCTGGCATTAGATTTCGGCATTTTAAACGACCACCTTTCGGGCTCATTTGACATCTACCGGAACCAAAACAATAACATGCTGCTTAACCAACTGTATCCGGGGGTACTTGGCGCCAGCGCACCAACACAAAACATCGGCACGTTACATACCTGGGGGTATGAAGGCAGCCTTACCTGGCGGTCAAACATCGGCAAGTTAACGTACTCCATTAGCGGTACAATTACCGATAACCAAAACAAGCTGGTTCATTTTGGCGGGGCAAATGTTATTGGGCCGGGTTATAACGCCACCGTTGAAGGGTATCCCCTTGGATCGTATTTCGGTTTAAAATATGGAGGCAAGCTTCAAACCCAGGCCGAAGTTGATGCCTATAACGCACAATACGCACCTACCGGAAGCACCAACAATATAGGCCTTCCTATACCATCGGCACTTGCCAACCCTGCCGGCCAGATGAGCGGCCTGCGCCCGGGCGATAATAAGTTTGTGGATGTTAATGGCGATGGTAAACTGAGTATAGGAGGCACTACCGCCGATAAAGGCGATCTTGTTTACCTGGGATCGGATAACCCAAGATACAGTTACGGCCTTAACCTTGGTTTACAGTGGAACGGTTTCGATTTTTACTCCATTTTCCAGGGAGTTGGCAAACGGGCCGTGTTGCGTACCGGGTCGTCAGCAAACTTCAGCGTGCCTTTCCTATCTATTTTCCAGGGTCAAACAACATCGTACCTGGGCAATGTTTGGTCGCCCGAAAATCCGGATGCTTATTATCCAAACCTGCATTCGGCACAAAACAATGGTATCAACAACTATAATTACCAGCCATCAACCTGGCGTGTGCAAAACGGCGCTTATGTACGGCTTAAAAACGTAGTGCTTGGTTACACCATACCTAAAAGCCTGCTGGCACACACACATGCCATAAAAGGCCTGCGGGTTTACTTTTCAGGCAGCGACCTATGGGAAAAAACCTATATACATGACGGCTGGGACCCTGAAGTTACCAGGACAGTGGCCGGCAACGAAAGATACCCATTTTACCGCTACCTCACTCTTGGCGTAAACGTGACTTTTTAATTTAAAAAACGATATCAAATGAAGACGAAATATATCAAGTTCATGTTGGTTATAGGGGTTGCCTTTGGCTTTACTATAATGTCATGTAATAAAACGCTCAACTTAAAGCCGCTTGACCAACTATCAGATGCGGCCTACTTTAAAACACCAACAGATTATAAAACTTTTGCCAACCAGTATTACGGTTATCTTAAAAACTTTACCACCATTAACGGCTTGTCTGACAACCCACATTCCGACGGACGATCGGACCTGTTTGGTGGTGGCGGCGTTTATGGCTCGGGTACCAACATTGTACCGGTTACCGAAGCAAGTTTTGGCAATGCCGGAAACTGGACGGTTGATTACGGCAGGATAAGGGCTGCCAATTACCTACTGGATAAGGCGGTATCTTACCCAAGGCCGGCAGAAATAGCTCAATATGTGGCCGAAGCCAAATTCTTCCGCGCCTATACCTATTTTGATCTTTTACAGCAATATGGTGGTGTGCCCCTGATTACCAAGCCGCTTGACCTTACGTCGCCGGAGTTGTTTGGTGCCAGGGCCACCCGCGACCAGGTAGCCGATTTGATTATAGCCGACCTGCAGGCGGCCATACCAGCCCTGCCGGTTTCACTATCGGCCAACTCGGCAGACTTTGGCCGTGTAACCCAGATGGCAGCACAGGCATTTTTAAGTCGTGTTGCACTTTATGAAGGTACGTGGCAAAAATTCAGGTCGGGCGATGCAGCGCGGTATAATGCCTTGCTTGATAAATCAATAGCGGCAAGCGCCGCCGTAATGGCCAGTAACCAGTATGCATTGTTCGGCACGGCGGCTTCAAATGCGCTTGGCGGTAACAGCACCGTACTGGGCGACTCCTGCCTGAAATATTTATTCATACTTGAAAACATCAAATCAAACCCGGCGGGCATAACCAAAACTACTAACCATGAATACATCCTTTCTACCCGGTACGATGATGTGCTGAAGCCGGCTAACGTATTTGTGAGCCGCAGCACCATGGCAACCGGTGTAGCGCAAAAATTTGTAAATATGTTTTTATGTAACGATGGGCTACCGGTTGAAAAATCGCCACAATTTGGCGGTTTCCAAACCTATTTATCAGAATTCCAGAACCGCGATAACCGTTTAAAATACACCATTAAAATTACTTACCAGTATTACTGGTACAGCATAAACGGTCGTGTTAACTGGACCGGCGATGCGGCCGACAGGTCTAACTCGCTGGGGCCGGCGAAACCTTACGGTTACGGCAACCAAAAATGGATATCGGAAAGGCAATTGGTTGATGGTAAGGAGTCGGAAGATTACCCGGTAATCCGCTACGCGGAAGTATTGCTTAACTATGCCGAAGCGGTATATGAGCGAAACGGAATAATTTCGGATGCTGACCTTAACAAATCTGTAAACCCTGTTCGCCTGCGCTGCAACGCTACCAATGGCATGCCAGGGCTTACCAACGCGTTAGTGAATACCAATAACATGAATATGCGTACCGAAATAAGAAGAGAGCGTACGATAGAGCTTTACGACGAAGATTTCAGGTTTGACGATATTAAACGCTGGCACAGCGGCACAACAGACCTGGTAACTAACGTAGGCGGCACCGCTTACGGTAATGCTGCCGCTTTTGTAAGCCCATGGCCGGTTTTGTATAAATACACTGGCACCCAGGCAGAATTAGGCCCAGACCCTGTAAAACCTGTACCTACAAACGCGAAAGACGCCAATGGCAACCTGATCCTGGATCAAACCGCCCGATTATTTGGCGAAAAAAATTATTTATACCCCCTTCCATCCCAACAAATCACGTTAAACCCCCAACTAACCCAAAATCCGGGTTGGTAATCCGGTTTGGCTGTGAAGAAAGGCTGTCTCGAAAGGGACGGCCTTTTTTGTTTTTTATATGTGCCGAACCTACGGTTCTCTGCTTTTCATTGCGGGGGTTCCACGGGTTGAAACCCGTGGCTACAATATGTTGCGGGGCTACGCCCCTGGAGGAATGTAAGCTTAAAACATCCGGCGGGTGCGAAGTAGGGGATTAAGACAAAAAACAAAGTAGATCTTTTATTTCATCATAAAATGTTTTGATCCCGTATCAGAGTCGGCATAGCGGACGGATCATCTATTAGCTACGGGTTTTAACCCGTGGACAAGACAGCCACGGCTATTCAAAGTTCCGCAGGAACGGCCCATTTATCCTGACGTGTGCCTAATCTTTCGCTGTTTCTTAATATCCAGATTACAGCCATTTGGGTACCGGCGGTTAAACGTCGGGCGCTATTTTACCTATATTTTCGCGGTTACCAATTGTTGCTCCCACACTCGCGATTACCACCAGCACAACTGCGGCATATTCCTGTACCGAGAGATATTCTTTCAGAAATATTAACCCGCAAATAGCACCCACAGCGGGCTCCATGCTCATGAGGATGCTGAAGGTTTTGGTGGGAATGTATTTGAGGCCATACATCTCTAACGAAAACGGAACAGCGCTGCAAAATAACGCCAATCCTACGGCTGGGATAATCATGCTGCTTGTAAAGTTCAGCATGCCGCCACTTGCGAAGGCAAATGGCAATGTAACAATTAATGCAAACAACATACCTATGGTAACAGCCTGCCCACCGTTTAACACCGCCGATACCCTGCGGCCCAAAACAATATACCCGGCCCAAAAGGCACCGGCCAGCAGGGCCATACCCGCGCCAAATAAATCAATGTTGGTATTGTTCCAGGGGGTCATCAATGCTATTCCGGCAGCTGCCAGCAATACCCATAAAAATTCGATGAGCCGTTTTGAGCTGAATACTACCAGCAGCAGCGGCCCCATAAACTCAAGCGTAACCGCTATCCCCAGCGGGATGCGTGATAATGCCAGGTAATAAATTAAATTCATGGCCCCAAGGCATAATCCGTATGGGATAACCGTTTGCCATTGTACTTTTGTCAGGTTTTTCAACCCCGGCCTGTTCACGGCAAGCAACATCAGGGCCGATAAGCCTATCCGCAAGGTGGCGGTTACCGAAGCGCCGAGAGCCGGAAACAATCCCTTAGCTATAGCTGCCCCTACCTGAACGCTTAGTATCGAACCTAAAACCGCTAATAATGGGCGTATGGGTATTTTGTTTTTTTGCATTGGTGAAGGCTACGCTGTAAAAAGGTAAATCGTTAGTGTGAAACAACAGTAATCATGCTCAGACAGATACAGGCTGACTCAACGCTTTTCGTTTCAAAATAAAATAGAATACTGTTAAAATTACGATATAAATTAAGAGATCATGCCAGGAATAGCTTAGCCGGTAATTGACCCAGGTACCCGCATTTTGCGACGATGGTATTAGTGAAGGTGATGTAAATAACATTAATGCAAAACTGATCACATTAAAAGTAATCCATAAGACGAAGATTACAATTAAAGCGCCTATAGATCCCCGGAGGTTATTAGACCATAGCATTTGAGGCAATAATAATTTACAGACTATTTCTATAAATCCTAAGTACCAATACGGGCCGGTGTAACGATTAACAAAAACATACTGCTCGTATTCTGTCTGCGAATAATAGGCCATAAAAAATTCGACAAATAACGATATCAAAAATATTACCGATCCAAAAAGTAAACAGGTGTTGACAGACTGTATCAACACTTGTTTATCAATATTAAATAGCCGGATTTTAAAAAGATAAGCAACAATAAGCAAGGGCGTCATAACGAGGGTGCCTTCGAAGATAGCTCCTGTAATTAAACTTATGATATTTCGGATCTCCATGTTTTTTTAATAATTCCCGAAAGGTTACAGATGAAGTCTAATTTAATAAAAATACAGATTGATCCCTTTTAAAAAAATGAAGCTACTCAAACAATCATGTGCAATTGACACTTGCTTTTTTACCCCTGAAAATGGTTGAGTTAAGCTTTTACTTGCGCGGATAATGCATTAACCCTTAATTTTCTTTTCAAAATAAAATAGACGGCTATTAAAATCACAATATATATTAAGAGACCCTGCCATGAGTAGCTTAAGCTGTAATTGCCCCATGTGCTTCCGCTTTGAGAAGAGGGTATTGAAATCGGTTTGAATATCATCGCCGAAATATCTATAAAATATGAAATTACCCATGAACCATATATAACAATTAAAGCACCTATTGATTTTCGAAGCTTTTTGAACCAAAGCAATTGAGGTAACAACATTTTGCAAATTATATCTACCACCACAAAAATCCCAATCGACCAAAAAAACTTAGTAAAAAACAATGTAGATCCTAAAAGCAGACATATATTTATCGACCGTACCAAAATTTGTTTGTCAATTTGCCCTACGGGTAATTTAAAAAGGTAAATGGTAATAACCAACGGAGCCATAAGCGAGGTTCCATCGAAAATTACCGCTATAATTGAATTTATGATATAGTGTATTTCCATACTCCTTGGTATTTATCGTATCGGCTTCGGAAACACCGGCAAACTCTCATGCCCATCCGCATCTACCGATTGCACCGCAAAAAAGTAATTATCCTTTGAGTAGGCTAACGTAGCTGTTGTATCGGTTACGTAAAACTTGCGTTCCCAAAAGGCGCCGGTGGTTTCGCGCATCAGTACGTAGTAGCCTGCCGGTTTTTTTCCGGTGGCGGGCGCTTCCCAGGTAAGCTTGGTTTTGTTGGTGAGGTCGCTGGTTACAATGCCTACGTTTTGTGGCCGGGCCGGGGCGAATGCCAAGTTGGCTAATACCGAGAGGTTCATACGGGCTACTTTTTGTACATAGTTAAAATCTACAAAGTCTGGCAGGTCGCCGTAATCAACGCCGTTTTCCGTGCGGATGTTCTGGTGCTGGCGGTTAAAATCTTCGTTCATTTCGGTGAAGCGTACGGCGGTAAAACCCTGCTCTAAAAACGGGAGGTGATCGCCGCCGCGCAGGTAGCGGTCGCGGCGGTAAATGAGTTTTACATCCAGTTGGTCAACATAACGTTCGCCGGTTTCCTTGGCATAGCGTGCCAGCTCGCGCGATGGGCTGTCGTTTTCGCCTCCTAATGATTTTAGCGCCGCCACCTGCTTATCGGTAGCATTGGTGGGGATGCCATCGCTAAAAACCCGCACGCTGCGGTTATCTTTCAGGTCGGTTTCCATGCCATGGGTATTGCCTACAATATCATTGTTCAGCATCGCATCTACATTCCAATTTTCGGCTTTGGCGCGTTTGGCCACATTGGTCGAGCCATAAAGTCCCTGCTCCTCGCCCACTACAGTCATAAAAATTATAGTTGCCGGGAACGAACGTTTGGCCATTACCCTTGCCAGCTCCATAGAAAGCGCCGTGCCCGATGCATCATCATTGGCGCCCGGCTCTACCCCGTTGGCATCCATCACATCATTAATGCGTGAATCATAATGGCCCGATACTAGGTAAACGCGGGTATCTGTCGGGTCGGCGCCTTTGAGTATGGCCAGCACGTTTTTCAGTTTTACCGGCTTATCAATCCGTGTACCTTTTGGCTGGGTGAATGTATCGAAGGCAACGGTCATCCTCCCGCCCGATTCCGAGGCGTATTTTTCCATTTCGCCCTTGATCCAGTTTCTTGCCGCACCGCTGCCTGTGGTTTTGCTTGTAGTGTCGCTTAAAGTATGCCTGCTTTTAAAGGTAACCAGTTTGCGGATGGTCGCTTCAATGTTTTTGGACGATACCTCATCAACCATTTGCTTAATCTGCACATCCTGTTTGATGATGGTTTGGGCAGAGGTGATGGTGGTGATGAAGAGGAGGAGGATGGTGATGTATTTCATGGGTGAATGATTTTTATTTTATATTTTTTTCAAAATCCCCTTTTGAGAGGGGGCGCGCCGGGCGGTGAAATGGGAGGGGTGTGTTTATGCGCGCGACGAACACACCCCTCCGCCCCTCTCAAGAGGGGATTCGCACATTCCCTCGCTTTTTGCCCCCCACTATTCCTCTTCCTCCTCGCTTACCGCGTTCAAAACCACCTCGGCCTGTTTAAAATTTGTTTTTACAAAATGGCACCAATCGCACTCTTTTTTGCCGCAGCCGGTGCTGAATTCGTGGGCCATAATTTTGGCATAGGTATCGGTGATCTGTTCGGTTACCAGCTCAATATCTGCCGGGCTGATCACGTATTTTTCCCGGTAGTATTCGCCTTCGCTTACGGGTTCTACAAAATCAAAAATGGTGTCAATAACCTCCCAGTCGTTGGTGCGGTCATGATCTACCAATATTTTGTAAAACACGCCCTGGCGCCAGTAGTCGCCACCCATGGGGGTGTCAAATGTGGGGCGCAGCAGTTTGTCTTTGGCATTCCGTACCTTGCCCGTTTTATAATCAACTACGGTAACGTTTTTACCGTCGAACTCCATTTTATCCAGGTTACCTTTAATGGGTACGCCGTTTATCTCGATGTTTTTGATCGATTTTTCGGTTACGGCTATTTTGTTCCAGCCGCCTACGTTTTGCTCATAATATGGTGGCAATATCTTCTCGCCGTAGGCCAGGCGCAGCTTGTATTCATCTTTGGTAAACGAATCGCGGTTACGGGCCATGTACCATTTGAATTCGTTCATGAACTGCTCTGTTGACAGGAACTCGTCCTGGTTTTCCTTCAAAAGCCGATACGTTTTGTTAAGCGCCCAGTGTACCGCCTGCCCAAACGTAGCCGACGGACTTTTGCCCGACGGCACCCTGATCAAACACTGAAAATAAAACCGCAGCGGGCAATCCAAATAGTTGTTTAAATGCGTTACCGATAGCGTGTAGCTTTGCAGTAGCTGGTTAATGTAGTTTTTATCCAGCAGCTCCACCTTTGGTTTTTCCACCTCGCTAAACTGGGTGGCAATAAAATCGACCATGGTATCGGCCGGTACTTTGGGGTATTGCAGTTGTGTATCGGTACTGGCCAAAATTTCGCCAATAAACTGGCTTGCTTCCTGGTCTTTCCCTTTTTTATCCTTGCCCGCGTATGATATCATGAGGCATTGCTTGGCACGGGTCACCGCCACATAAAATAAACGGCGGGCCTCCTCTTTTTGGGCAATATCGTCAGATACGGCGCGGGTAAGGGTATCTGGCAAGCTAAAGCCGCTGTTGCGGCCCTTGCTGTCCCAGGTACGTTTGTCGCAGCCAATAAAAAAAACGTGCTCAAACTCCAGCCCTTTGGAGCCGTGGGCGGTTAAAAAGTTAACGCCGTTATCGCTGAAGATCACTTTGTTCAAATCAAGCCGGATACCGTTCTTTTTCATCAGTTCGATGGTGGCAATCAGGTCGGATAGTTTGATATCGGGATTTTTACGGCTTTCATCCTTTAAAAAATCGAAGAAACTGGTGAGCATTTGCATATAGCCACCTTTATCGGGCTGCTGCATAATATATTTCAGGATACCCATTTTGGCAATCACATCCTGGAAAAACGCCTGTAGCGTTGAATTTACGGCCGATTTTAGCAAATCATCAATATTGTTCATGAGATACTTCATCTCCATGTACTTATCCGGCGCAAAAAGATCTGGCTGGGCAGGTGGCCGCAGCTCGCTGATGTACCTACGGATGGATGTTTTAACCTTATCGCGGCTATTGGCAGCAAAGTTTTCCTGCGATACCGCTATGCTGGCCTTGGCAATTTCTATGGGTGCAATGTTAAAAAAATCGTAATGCAGTATCTCAAACAGCAGCTCATCACCGCTGTAAGGCGAATCCAATTCCTGCATCAGGTAGCGCATAATGTTGATGATCTTTTCGCCAAACGGTTGAGTAAGTATATCTATTTTACGCCTGGTGTTTACGGCTATTTTTTTTACCTCCAGGTATTGGATCATTTCTTCCACCTGGCTGTGGTTGCGGTAAATAACGGCTATCTCGCCGGGCTCGGTGCTCTTATCAATCAATTGTTTTATTTGTGCCGATACGTCTACCAGTTCCTGGTCGGGGTTCTCGTACTCACGAATCACCGGCTCAACGGCCATCTCCGTGAAGCGCGCGTGCGAAGCCTGTAAATCCTTATCCAGCTTTAGCTGTTTGGTTAAGCGCTCCTGGTTATTATCAATCAGCGCCTTAGATATATCCAGGATGTGCTGGTTCGACCGGTAGTTGTGCTTCAGCACCACCGTTTTAAGGGTGCTCACATAATCGCTGGCAAAATCAAGGATATTGCTCATGTTGGCCCCCTGGAACTTGAATATCGACTGGTCGTCATCGCCCACCACAAACACGTTGGGCACATCCCAGTAGTTCAGCAAAAAGCGCAGCAACTCATTTTGCGACCCACTGGTATCCTGGAACTCATCTACCAAAATATACTGGTAACGCTCCTGGTATTTGCGCAGTATCTCCTCGTTATCGCGGAAAGCACGCAGTACCCAAATGATCATGTCGTCATAATCATAACGACCTTTGGCTTTCATTTTAACATCGTAGTTCTGGTATTCGCGTACAGCGGCAACCAGTTTTTTCATCAGTTCGTGCGCGGCATCAATATCCTTTTGTTTGGGGTCGCCTACCTTAATGCCGGTTTTGGAGTTGGCGCGTTTGTACACAAACTGTTCGCGATTGGGGATATCGTCCAGATACTCCTGCACGGCCGCCTCGATCATCGTCGCATCCCAGTTCTCGCGCTTCATGGTGCTAAACAGGTCTTTCAGGCGCTTGGTATCGTAATACACATCGCCGGTAAAACGTTTCAGCAGATGGTCGTTATCAAACTCATCTACTAATTCGCGAAACAGCATGGCCGATTCCAGATCAGATAGTGATTCCAGGTTCAGCTTGCCAAAATACTCCAGGTTTTCCTGGATAATCTCGTTACAAAAGGCATGGAAAGTATATATGTTGATGCGGTAAGCATCCGGGCCGATAAACTCAAACAAGCGCTTACGCATGGCCACGGCCCCGGCATCGGTATAGGTAAGGCACAGGATCTCGCTGGGCAGGGCATCGGTATCGGTTAATATTTTGCCAATACGTGCCGCCAGGATCTGCGTTTTACCTGTACCCGGCCCCGCTACTACCAGCACAGGGCCATCCATTTTATTTACGGCAGCCAATTGCTCGGGGTTTAGCCCGGCTAAAGCCGATTGGAATTTATCGTTGTATTTGTTGAAGTTGGATTGCATAATTGTTGAGTAAAGATAGGAAAGCAGGGGCGGGATGGCAACTTGCGGGTAGGAATGTTGTTTTAAATAAATTATTTACTGGTGTCTATATAGCATAGAACTTCACCGAAATATTTTAAATTTGTGAAAAGGTAAAATATATGCGTACATCACAAATAAGAAAACAATTGCATGAATATATTGAAACGGCAGAAGATGATAAACTAAAAGCTATTTATACCTTGTTGCAAAATGAAATCTCTGACAGTTACGAACTTACCAAAGCCCAAAAAGAGGAATTGGACAAAAGATTTAGTGACCATCAAAACGGATTAGGCCAATCATTTACCTGGGATGAAACCTTGACTATCGCAAAACAATCATTGGTAAAATAATTTATCAATGAGTTATGATTTAAAAATTCGGCAGGAAGCAACCAAAGAATTCTCAAATGCATTTTTGTGGTACGAAGAGCAACAATCGGGACTTGGCGATGTGTTTGAAACCGCCATCCGCAGAAAGCTAAATCAAATTAGCAGGAACCCTTATCACTACAAGGCCGACTATAATCAATTTCACCAGGCATTAACTGAAAAATTTCCGTTCTTGATTGTTTACGTAATCGATGAAAATCTTAAACAGATTACCGTGATGGCTATATTTCATACCAGTCGCAATCCCAGCAAAAAATTTCGAAAATAGACTTTGGGGCGTTACCTGCGGTCCGGGCTGTATGCTCATACGCCTGCAGGCATTACGCCCGGGCCGGTATCCGCGCCCATCCCTAACGCAAAATAATTCACCCCCCAACTACAACCCTATCCCAGTCCCCGTAGGGAAAAACATATTAACGCTCACCGGCAATTTACCCGTTGGCTTCAAAGTACCCATTAGTACTTTTACTACTGATTTTTGTAGCTCGGGGCTGTTTTGATAGCATACCACCAGGGCGTTACTTTTTTCGATACCGGGCAGGCCGGCTATGGTGTAGGCATTGGCAAAAACGCTGATCACCGTGTTAGGCCGACCGGCCAGGTCGGCTATCATCAATTTTACATCGCTGCTGTAATCCAGTTTGCTTTGTGGGCGCAGGCGGGTATCATGTACGCCAACTATTACCTGCTGGTACTGGCTTAACAAGTCCAATATATTTTTGAGGCCGATAGCCGGGGTGTTTTTATCAATCATAAACAGTTTACAGTTGGGGAAACTTTTGGCGGCTTCCTGCTGAAACACGGTTGGCGAGGATACGCCAATACTCACGATGGCTGTTTTTAAAAACGGGTTTAGCTTAATGGTTGATGCATCGCCTTTCAATACGGTTACGGCGGCGTCGCTTAATTGCTGCACCAATTCTTTTTGCGCAGGGCTGTTAATATCGGCACTGAAATTGGCCGGAGCCGCTGCCTGGTATTGATTTAGCCCGGCCCAGTATTTGGCAGCAAGTACTTTTTTAACTTTGATTTCAAACTCGGCTTTACTAATAGCGCCATGGCGTAAGGCTTTCCGAATGAGTTTAATGGCGCGATCTGAATTTTCAGACAGCTCGATAACGTCCATACCGGCAACAAAAGCTTTTACATCAGCGTCGCCATTGGGGAAATATTTTACAACGCCTTTCATCTCCATGGCGTCTGATACCACCAGGCCTTTAAACTTCAGCGAATCTTTTAAAATACCGGTAATGATGGGGCGCGATAACGTTGACGGCAAATGGGTGGTGGTATCCAATGCAGGGATGCTCATGTGCGCTATCATCACACCACTGATGCCAGCCGCAATAGCCTCGCGAAAAGGGTATTCTTCCAACGAATCCAGCCGGGCACGGCTATAAGGCAACAAGGGCAAATCAAAATGCGAATCTACATTGGTATCGCCATGGCCGGGGAAATGTTTGGCGGCAGTAAGCAAACCAGCATCCTGCATGCCTGTAAAATAGGCTATGCCCTTTTTGGCCACGTTATATTTATTATCGCCAAATGAGCGGTAATTGATCACCGGGTTATTGGGATTGTTATTGACATCCATATCGGGCGCCAAATTAAAGTGAGCGCCGATGCGTTTAAAATCGGCAGCCACCTGCCGGCCCATTTTGTATATCAGTGTATTATCCTGTATGGCCCCAAGCGTCATCTGGTAAGGGTATGACACTGTCGAATCCAGGCGCATGCCCAGGCCCCACTCGCCATCCATGGCTATCAGCAAGGGAATTTTTGCCAGTTTTTGATATTGGTTAACCAGGTTTAGCTGCCGGCCAGGGCCGCCCTGGAAAAACACCAGGCCGCCAATTTGCTGATCCTTGATCACCTTACCTACCGAATCGGCATAGGCCTGCCCCTTATTGGTGTGTGCCCGCACAAATAATAATTGTGCAATGCGGTGCTTACGGCTCAGTTTATGATAAACAGAATCCACCCAATGGTTTTGCGTATTGAGGCTTTGGATATAGCTTTCTTTTTGTGCGAAAGCCTTTATAACGATAAAATTAAGGGAGATAGCTAATATTAAACAGTAGTAAGTTTTCAATTTTGGCATGTTCAAATGTAAACACGAAACACGAATTAAGAGCTAATTAAATCGAATTTCACGAATTGATAGTGATACAGACAAAACCTGCGCGCAGATTAGTGTAATTAGAAAAATTCGTGCAATTAGTGTCCAATTAAACCTTTGCGATATTTTTTATTCTATGGATAAATAAAAACACACTAACATGAAGAAGATTATTTTTTTTGCTATCTGCCTTTTTGCAGTATATGACGCCAGCGCACAAGGATATTACGGCCCGCCACGCCGCAGGCCCCGTTACCGTGAAGAACGCCGCGAACGTCCACGCCAGAGCCAGGACGATTTTTACCGTATAAAAGTTGGCCTAACCGGCGGCTTAAATATTTCAAACACTATTGATGCCGATAACTCCAACTTCAGCACCAATTCTATCGCTGGTTTTAACGGTGGTTTAACATTGGATATCCCTATTGCTTATCCAATATCATTTGCCCCCGAAGTTTTGTATTCGGGCAAGGGTTATACAGCCAATACCGATTACGGCAAGTTTACGCAACGCACCAATTATATTGATGTACCCTTGCTGTTAAAGGTTAAGCTGGCACCGCAATTCAACTTTTTGGTAGGCCCATCCATCAACTTTTTGGCATCAACCAAAAACACTTATGAAACCGGTTTTATTACCGAGCAGGAGCAATACTATAACAACCGCGGCGACCATACCGACGTTAGCGGCGTTATTGGCCTTAGTGTTGATTTGAGCCGAAACATTGAGCTTAGAGGGCGCTATAACATCGACCTTACTACCAGCCGCCCGGATGATAATTCCTACCTGCCTAACTACCGCAACCAGGTTTGGCAAATTGGTTTAGGGTTTAAATTTCAGTAAAAGCTTTTTAAGCTGAAAGCCGAAGGCCTAAAGCTGAAAGCTATTGAACAAGAGCCATTCCGGGATTGCCGGATGGCTCTTGTTATTTATCCCTTTACAAATACCTTTTGGATATCCTGTTCAAACTGCTCTTCTTCTTTGTAAAGTACTTGGCTATAGGGTGCAAAATCCTTTATCAACTCATTGTAGTTATTTAAACATTCATTTATCCTGCTGATAATTTCCAGAATTTGGGCATCCTCTTTATCAAATCTATATTGTTCTGGAATAGGCATATCCTGTTGATACGCCGCCGAGCCGGTTTTGCCGATAATCATACAGCAACGCATAATACAGGCCTCGCGCGGCATACGTTCTTTGCCGGGGTGGAAACCAAAATCTACATATAGTTTGGCCCTGTTCATCAAGGCTGCTACTTCAGCAGGCGTCATGTTCTTAATGGGCACCCATTTAATAGTGGGTGTAAGGGTAATGATCTTATCTAAAAAATCGTCGTTTTTAATGGGGTTGTATATTACCAGGTTTTCTTTAGGCGTAGCTTCATCTACCCTCTCAAAGAAGGCGCTGCTCATATAGTCCGAGATCCGGCCAACTGGCTTTATGCCGTTTTCGAGCAGATGCACATGCGAGTAGTAGGAATGGCTGATGTGCTGCACATCCATGCGGCGTTTAAGCCTGCCGAATGATGCTGTAGGATATTTGCCCAGGTAATTTTTCAGTTTAAAATATTTTTTGTACTGTAAACTTTGGGTAAGATTATTTTGGGTAATGTAATAATTAACCACGCTAAGCCACCAGATAACTTTGCGCACCTTTTTATACCCATTATCAAAAATGGGCAGCAGGTGCGTTTCGGGCAATATGATAATATTTGGGGCGCTGTTTTCGATGCTTCCGGCAACAGGCACGGTGTATTTTTCATAGTTTTTATGCACTATATCCACGCTATCGGGGGTAGCGTAGTAATACATAAATACGTTAAAATCCATGTGCATTAGTTTGGCGCCTAACTGGTGTAAAGCCTCGGGGCCGCCGGTGGCGTATCCTGCCGGGCAAAAAATATAAATTTTGGTTGCGGGCAGGCACTTTATTTCAGTCAAATTCTTTGTCAAAACTGGCTTGTTGTTTTTAGCAATTTAAAATCCGGCGTAATCATTATTGTCATTTTCAATTTATTGCAATATGAGATAATTTATATATCTGCTACAAATGCACAAATACTATGCTGTATTTTCCTGTAAGCTACCAATAAAATAAAAAACTTTTTTCGGCAAAAACTGTATCACATTAACAAAAACGCACGTAATTGATTTATACACGATAAAAATTGCATTAAATGCGTTTTTTATCCGTTAGATTATTAACATCTACTTTTTTACCGGAAAAACATATTACTGAATGATATCAATTATTATTTCATCCGTTAATAAAGCTAATCTGCAACAGGTAAGTGAAAATATCAATGCCACAATCGGCGTTCCGTTTGAAATTATTGCTACCGATAACAGCAAGGGGCAAATGGGCATCTGCGAGGTATACAATAAAGCAATGCTGCGCGCTCAATATGATTTTTTATGTTTTGTGCATGAAGATGTGTTGATAAAAACCAATAACTGGGGCCAAAAACTATTAGCTTTATTTGAGCAAGACACCAAGTTAGGTTTAATAGGCATAGCAGGCAGCAGCTATAAACCGCTGGCTCCCTCGGGCGTAGGCGGCGTGGGCGCTTATACGCACTATCATAACCTTATACAATCATTCAAATACAAAAAAGAGAAAGCGCGGCATGCCTACCATAACCCCGGTAAGCAACGCCTTGCCGAAGTAGTATGTATCGACGGTGTATTTATGGCTACTACCAGGGATATAGCCGAGGAATTTATGTTTGATGAAATTACCCTTAAAGGCTTTCATGGGTACGATATTGATTTCTCCTTATCGGTAAGTCAAAAATATAAGGTGGCTGTTACATTCGATATATTGCTCAACCACTTTTCTGAAGGATTGTTTAACGATGTATGGATGGAAGAAAACCTGAAATTACACAATAAGTGGAACAAATTTCTGCCTATAAAAGCCTGCAAGCTTACGGCCGAACAGATCTTTTTTATCGAAAAAAATACCTTTAAAAATTTTATTGATGAGTTGATCAAGTTCAACTACCCTATATCTACCGCCATTAAAATGCTTTGGAAAAACAGGCGTTTTTTTCAACTCAACTCAAAGCTGTTTTTTAAACTGAAGTTCCATATTTTTAAAAAATACATTAAATCGAAACCTTCGTTGGCAAGTTATATCTGGTAGCCGCTGGTTTTAAAAATAGGTCGCCAAAAGTCAAGGTACAAATCCCATGCATGGCAGCCAAAAGGCAATTGGTTGTTATTTAACTCGATGCACCTTGCGGGGGGCTGCTCAACAGAAAATTTTAACGCGGTTTTGTAGGGTGGAATTTTTAATAGTTTCCGCTTGCGGTTTACCTCGATGCTCCAGAAAATATCCTCATTAAACTCGTGCTCATGACGGGTTAAATAAACATCCATTTTATGGCGCATGCTAATGCTCAACTCATGAAATTTTTTAACCCGGCGCAGCGATAAGCCGCCGTTACCAACCTTGTACTCGTACTGCATTGGCGATGGCACCCCATTTTTTTGCACATTATAACGGGCGTGGTAATAAAATTGAATTTTTGATTTAATGGCTTTAACCATATCGGGGTACTTACCCGGCGGTATCCATGGCGCTCCAATGTAGTCATATGGCTGGTTGCACCAAAAAGCAAGCTCATCGCTAAATACAAAAGCATCCAGTTGATGGATAAGCATAAATTCGTACCCAAAAAAACGCTTGTAAAAGATATCTGACAGCATCAGCGCATTATAGCCTTCAATGCCTTTAAAAAAATGGTCGTCAAAACTTTCTGCGGCTGTAAAATTAAAAGCGGTAATTTCATCTGATAAAATAAGCGATTCCGGCTTAACAACAATACGCGAATAAGCGGCTAACACAAGCTGCATTTGCGTAAGCGCCACTTTTTCTAAAGCCGAAAGTTCATTTTTATAGATGGGAACTATTACAACAACTTTTTGGGGCGTAATCATACCTGTGTTGTTTTGGTGTAAAGCTCTGCAACTAAAGATTCAAAATGATCCTGGAAAAGAAAATCGTGCCCACCCGGCCCTTCTGGTACCACATTAATCACATCATAACAAACCTCCAGTACCCGGGGCACTTTAAGAGCTTCGGCAATTGAGAACGGGAACGATTGGTTGCCGATAAAAAATTTACAACCGGCTATTACCCGCGCCATTTGTAAAAAATCGCTTACCTGCAGCCATTCAATATTGGGGATTTCCTTTTTGATATCCTCGTACTCCGATTCAACTCCTATAAATTTCAATTTATCGTACTTACTCAAAAATGAATAATCGGTAGTTATGTTCCGGTACCTTTCGCTGCGGGCAATAACTATGTAACCGGCAAAGGCCATATCCGGCTCAACATCAAGCCAGCTTTTCCAAAGATCGGGTGTTACGCCGGTAACGTAGGCGCACCAGTGGGCAATATTGCACCTATCCATAGGGATATGCCCGGCCCTGAAAAAATCAAGATCGACGTCAATAACTTCGTCCTTTAATTCACTCAAGGTATTGATGTACGGTTGCGAACTAATTAAAGGCGCCAGCATATCTATCATTTTGGCATTGAGCATTACACCACCTAAGGGGTGCTTTGCAGGGTTGGCTATCATTAAAGGCTGACCGGCCCTTAAATATAAGTTGATGGGCACCTTAACAGTTTCGGCCAGCTTTTTTATAGTGGCCATAGCGTATATGATATCGCCTGCATTGCCACTGTGATTTAAATTGAGCTGATGATTGGTTTTGGCAGCAACCTGAATTTTAGCCGGCGTGGTTAAGCGTTCATTACCGGTTAAAAACTGTATAAATTCCACTTTCTTATAATTGCTTAACTCCCACTTGTAAGTTTTATAGCCTTCCCTATTGGTGTATTTAAGCCAGTAAGTACCTATAAAACCCTTTTTTTGTATCATTTTGCTTAATCAAAAATTTGTCGACAATGCTATTTTATTAATCCGCCGTAAATGTTTGCATATCAATCAGCCTGCGGTAAACACCGTTATGGTTCATCAGCTCCAGGTGGGTGCCCTGCTCGGCAACCCGGCCGTTATCCAGTACAATAATTAAATCGGCATTTTGAATAGTACTCAGGCGGTGGGCAATAATCAGCGAGGTGCGGTTTTGCATCAGGTTATTTAAAGCCTCCTGCACAAGTTTTTCCGATTCGGTATCTAAGGCCGAGGTAGCCTCGTCGAGCAGCATAATAGGTGGGTTACTTAATACAGCGCGGGCTATACAAATACGTTGCCTTTGCCCACCGGATAGTTTTGAGCCGCGATCGCCAGTGTTAGTTTCATACCCGTTATCCGTCTCTAAAATAAAATTATGGGCATTAGCAATACGCGCGGCGGCTTCTACCTGCTCCTGGGTTACATTGGGTTTACCAAAGGCAATATTGTTAAAAATAGTATCATTAAACAATATCGATTCCTGGTTAACAAAACCCATTAAACTACGCAGCGAGGTAGTTGTAATAGCCTGAATGTTGTGGTCATCTATCATGATATGTCCGCTTATGGGCTCAATGAACCTTGGCAGCATATCCATTAGTGTTGATTTACCACCACCCGATGGGCCAACCAAAGCTATTGTTTTGCCCTTAGGCAGGGTTAAGGTAATGTTTTTCAAAACCTCTTTCTCCTTGTAAGCAAAAGATACATTCTCCAGGCGGATGCTTTCTTTAAATTCATCTATGACAATGGCATCCGGCGCATCCTGGATCAGCGGCTTTTCATCAATGAGGGCCAAAATCCTTTCGCCGGCCACCAAACCCGAGTGGATATTACTAAACGCATCGCCAATAGCCTTGGCCGGACGCATCAGCTGCGAAAACAGTGCAATATAAGCAATGAAATCACCTGGACTAAGATCTGACCTTTTATTAAAAATCAGGTATCCGCCGTAAAGCACTACAAACGAGATCATGGTTACCGAAAGTGTTTCAGATACGGGCGAAGCCAACTGTTGCCGCTTCGACATCGATCTGGTGATCTTCGAATAGTGTGTATTCTCATCATCAAACCGTTTAATGATAAAATCGGTAGCATTAAATGCCTTGATGATTTTGATACCCGATAGCGCTTCATCAAGGTAACTGATCATGTTGGCGTAGGAGTTTTGCGCCGCGATAGCCTGCGAACGTAATTTTTTTACGATACGTGAAATTAAAAAACCTGCAATAGGTATAATAAGCAACGAAATAAGTGTAAGCCTGGCCGATATCATGAACAGCCACACCAGGTAACCTACCAGCAACAAAGGCTCTTTAAAAACAACCTGCAAAGTACCCGTTACAGAAAACTGCACCGTTTGAACCTCCGATGCTATTTTAGACATGATGTCGCCCTTACGCTCATTGCTAAAAAAGCCCATGTGCAGGCGCATTACGTTATCAAACACCGCTTTACGGATCCTTAGCAAGGTGTGGATACGCAAGCTTTCCATTATACGCTGCGATAGGTACCTGAATATATTACCTAAAAAAACAGCAATTACAATTACGCCACATACAAATTTAAGCGCTCCCCACTCGCCATAAAGGGCTATAAAATGATTGGTGTAATATTTAAACCAGCCCGATATATCAAACGTCGAAATATCTTTTGCGGCAACAGCAACCGTTTTTGGGTCGCATTTGCTGGCACCAACATGGAACAGGGTATTAAGCAAAGGCCCCAATAAACCTAATACAGACGTGCTGAATACGACATAAAGTAACGTGAAGATAATATAGGGAATTGCAAACTTTTCGATAGGTTTTGCAAACGATAGTAATCTGAAATAAGTTTTCATTCAAAAAGTTGAACCGCAAAATTAACTAAATAGCGGCTATTATAAATACTTAGTTTTTGGGGCGTATTTTAAACGATAATAACGCTTTAATTATTGCTGCCTACTTTACCCAGTTGCTTATCCTGTCAAAAACCATCTCGACAGAAATACTGTCCAGGGTATCCGAGTCGCTTTCAATATGCTCGGCTTTGATGCCCAGGGGAGCCCAGCGGGTGGCGTTTATTGACCTGGAAATTGGGAACAAACCAAGCGTGTGAATGCCCGAAGCGGCCGCAACATGCAGTGGCCCTGTGCCGGATGCAAGCAAACCATCGGCGTTATATATAAAGGCAATCAATTCGTTAAGCGACATTTTACCACTTAAATCAATCACATGTGCCGGTAGTTTCGGAATCCAGCTTTTAAACAATTCATGTTCTTTTTCAGATCCTGTGATAAAAATGCGGAATTTATCTGCCGGTAAAAGCTTAATAAGGGCGGTAAACCTATCCATATCCCACTCCCTGCCATTCCCGTTTGATTTGGAGTGGATAATTAAATTAAACTTATCGTTAGTCAGCTGATCTTTAAACCGGGCGGGTAATTCAATAGATGGTTTAAAATTATCTTTATAATAGTATGCAATAGTGCCAAGCGTTGGGATATGGGTAACGCCAAGCGGTTTGCACAAATAAATATTTTGCTGTGCTTCGTGCAGGTCTGATTTGCCCCTGCTTAACCTGATTAACCGGTTACAGGTAAAAAAATGATAATTACGGCTTGTGGTACCTATCCTTAGTTTTACGCCTGCTTTTTTGGCGGCTTCGGCAATATGCCTTTTCGGAAACTCATGTACTATGGCGTCGATGCCTTTCTCCTTAAAAATGGCGGCTATCTCATTTGTTGATAAGGCGCCAATCTCATCATAATTAATAAAATGGTCAATTGCCTTGCAGGCATCAACCACGGGCTTAGTGTAGCTACGGCCCAACATGCTAATGGTAACATCCGGATACAACTGTTTTAAATAAATACAGGTGGGCAGTTGCAATACCACATCGCCCATGGCATCAATCCTGTTTATTAAAATATGCTTTATCTGTTTGTTATCTATCAGGGCCATTAACTTTTATTTTTATGCGTTATGAATTGGGCAAAAGTACAATAATTGGCTTTAAAGGTCGTCGTTAATCGTTATTGCAGCCAGCTGGTTATTTTTTCTGTTACCAGGTTTACCGACAATGGCAGCAGATTATCTGTCCCGCTTTCTATAAAACCGGCCTTTTTACCCAATGGCGCCCAACGCCCCGGATGAATAGGCTTTACCGATGGGAATAAACCAAGGGTGTTTATCCCCGCCATAGCCGCTATATGCAGGGGTCCGGTGCCCGAGGCTATCAGCCCGTCTGCCTGGCTGATTAAACTAATAAGTTGTGGCAAACTCATTTTACCAGTCATATCAACTACTGTGGCGGGTAGGGTTACAATCCAATCGGCCAGCAATATTTTTTCTTTATCAGACCCGGTTATAATAATATTAAATATATCTGAAGGCAGGGCATCAATAAGCCCCGCATAATTATCAAGTCCCCATTCCATCCCGCTGCCGTGCGATTTTGGGTGGATGATGAGGTTAAATTTATCGGCTGATAATTTACCGGCTAACGCTGGAGGAAGCAACGCCCTGCTTTCAAAACTGATGTGCTCAATGATATCCTGCAACGATGGTACAGCCTTCAAACCCAACGGCTTTAATAAAATAAGATTGAGTTGCGCTTCGTGCAGATCGGATTTTTTACGGCTTAGTTTTACAAGCTTGGTACAGGTAAACCAATGAAAAACACGATTGGTAGTACCAATACGCAGTTTAATGCCGGCTGCCCCGGCTATTTGAGCTACGTGCTTATTGGGGAACACGTGGATAATGGCATCTATTTTTTTATCTTTCAAATAGCTAACCTGCTCCGCCTGGGATAGCTTTTTTATTTCGTCGTAGTTAATAAAAATATCAACCGCTGCACAGGTATTTATAATGGGTTGGGTATAAGTGCGCCCTAAAAACGAAACCACAGCCCCTGGTAACAGCTCTTTAATATAAGCAGCCATGGGCAAGGTAAGCACCACATCGCCAATAGCATCTGTACGGCTTATCAATATGTGCTGTATTTTTGACTTAGGGGGCTGGGGCATTGTTGCAAACGTTGAATATGCTGTTGGGGCCGAACGCCGTATTCATTCTTTTCTTTTACTCAGAACTTAAAACTCAACACAGGCCGTACAAGTGCAATAATAAAGATTAAATTGCCTTTTATTATGATAATTTTCGTCATTTGCATTTACAAATATGAATGTGGCAGCTGTTTTTAACAAAACCGGAATGACGAATAGCATTAACTTTAAACAGGTTGCCCGTGTACTAACCATTGTTGAAAACTACCTGCCCGGAAGCCAGGAACTATTAAAGGGCCTTACATTTAATAAACCTGCGCCGGTAATTGGCATAACCGGCCCCCCGGGTGCCGGCAAAAGCACGTTGGTGAATGCTTTAATAGATTTACTTTTAAAGGACGGCAACAAAATAGCCGTTTTGGCCATTGATCCCACATCACCATTTAACTTTGGCTCGTTGCTGGGCGATAGGATCCGGATGTCTTCGCACTTTAACCATCCTGATGTTTTTATCCGCTCGCTGGCTACGCGCGGTTCGTTGGGCGGTTTATCGGCCAAAACCATCGAAATGAGCGATGTATTACGTGCCGCCGGATTTGATTATGTACTGATAGAAACCGTTGGCGTTGGCCAGTCGGAAATTGAAATAAGCGGCCTGGCCGACGTTACCCTTGTGGTATTGGTGCCGGAAGGGGGCGACGAAGTGCAGCACATTAAATCGGGCCTGATGGAAATTGCCGACGCCTTCATTGTTAACAAAGCCGACCGGGCCGATGCCGATGTATTTGCCAATAACCTGAAGAAAATAATAGGGCAAAAAAAAGATGGACAGCCACCGGTATTCAAAACAACAGCATCGCTGGGAGCGGGGATTGCCGAAGTTGCTGAGTTTATAAAAACACCTGCACAAATAAAAAACCCACGCAGAAAGCTACTACTTACCGAGAAGGCTTACAAGCTGTTAGCCTATAAATTAACGCAGCATATAGATAAAAAAAAGCTTCAGCAAGATGTTGCCGAAGCTTTGAAGCATCAAGATTTTAACCTTTACAGTTTTGTCGATTCGTATTTATAGTGACTCGACCAGTTTTAAGTCGAAAGCCTTGAGTTCTAAGTCTGGATTATCGTTTTCGTCTTAGAATTTAGGGCTTCCGTCTAAAAACCATTCATGATCTCTTCAATATGCTCCGCCTCTACAGGGATATCGGCCATCAGGTCGCGGTTACCGTTTGCAGTAATTAAAATATTATTCTCAATTCTTATCCCGAGGCCTTCAGCCTGGATATAAATACCAGGTTCGCAGGTTAGTATATTGCCAACCTCAAATTTTTTATATCGGCTTGCAAAATCATGCACATCCAAACCAAGATGGTGCGATGTGCCGTGCATAAAGTATTTTTTATATAACGGGGCATTGGCATACTGCTTTTCAACATCATGTTTATCAAGCAGGCCAAGGCCTATCAGTTCGCTGGTCATTATCTTGCCAACTTCATCCTGGTATTCGCTTAAAACGGTACCAGCCACAATCATACTGGTTGCCTCGCGCATTACTCGTAGTACAGCATCATAAACGGCACGCTGGCGTGGGGTAAACCTGCCGTTAACCGGCACCGACCGGCTCATATCGGCATTGTAATTGGCATACTGGGCACCAAAATCAAACAGGATAACATCGCCATCACTGCAAACCTGGTTGTTATCAATATAATGCAGCACGTTGGCATTTTTACCGGAAGCAATTATGGGGCTATAAGCGTGGCCGGTAGCACGTTGCCGTAAAAACTCATGTATAATTTCGGCCTCAATTTCATATTCGGCAACACCGGGTTTTAAAAATTTAAGTACGCGTACAAAAGCATCGTTGGTGATGTTGCAGGCTTTTTGGATCAGCTCAATTTCCGGTTCCGATTTTACAACCCTCAAATCCCGTAATATCAATGCCGAGCGCTCATATTTATGCAGCGGGTATTTTTGGCGTAAAGCTTCATACATCCGCATATCCCGGTATGGTACGGTATGTGCATACCTGTCGTTTTCGTTAGTGTTGATGTAGATATTTTCGGCATAATTAATAATGCTATGTAAAATAGCGTCATATTCATGCAGCCAGTAAACACTCTCGATACCAGAAACTTGTCTTGCCTCCTCTTTTGTATACTTGTGCCCTTCCCAAATGGCTATGTGTTCGTTGGTTTGTCTTAAAAAAAGTACTTCTCTGTATGCTTTATTAGGACAATCGGGGTACAACAGCAATATACTTTGTTCCTGATCGATACCGGTAAGGTAAAAAAAATCGGGATTCTGTTTAAAAGCAAAAACCTGGTCGCCACTCACCGGAAACTCATCATTGGCGTGAAAAATCGCCAACGAGCCCGATTTTGTTCTCGAAACGAAATTTTTTCTATTATTTGTAAACAAGGAATTTAAAAGTTCCAAATATTTCATATTTAAGTGCCGATTATTTTAATAAATCATTTTTTTTTCCTTATTTGTGTAACTATTACAATTTTTGGAACAATGTTTGGTCATCGTTTCAAACATAATTACTAAATTTGAAAAAAATCACAATTAAAATCGTTTAATCTTAAAAACTATGAATTATTCTACATTAAAGAAAACAGCAGCACTGTCAATTGCTTCTTTGATGGTTGCGGGTATGGCTAGCGCCCAAACCGACTCCACAAAAACTGGATCTGCCAAATTGTTTGGCGGGATCGGACAGTACAACACATTAAGTATCGGCGTAAACGTTGGTATAACTGATGGATTAGTGCCATTTACAATTAACACCACCAACAAATTTGCAGTTGATCTGGGTTACGGTGTTTCGTTAAGGCAGCAATTATCGCACACCTTTAGCTTACAATTAGACTATTTGGGTGGTAAAGTACACGGTAAAGATGAGGACGGCAAACCGAAATTTGGTTACACTGATTACAAAACCTCGTTCAATTCAGGTGCTCTTAGTGCCGTATTTAACATTGCTAGTGTTAGCTTTTTGCATCGCGCAAACAGTGTTAACTTTTACACTTCTGCAGGTTTAGGTTTAGACATGTATAAGATTAAAGAAAACACAACTGCAGCAGGTGTTGTTACCACGCTACCTTTCGGCGATAAAACAGTTAAAGAATTATTTGCTCCGGTTGGTGTTGGTGTAAAATTCAAACTATCTGACGCGTTAGCCCTGAACTTAGGCTACACAGTTAGCTTTGTACAAGGTTACAATTTTGGTGGTATCCATACCTATCCTAACTTTAGCCACTACTCTTATACCTATGGTGGTTTGGAATATACTTTTGGCCCAAGTTCAAAAAAGAACCTGGAGTGGGTAAACCCAGTTGCTGTAATGTATGATGAATTGTACGATGCAGCTTTACGCCAGGAAGTTGAAGCTTTAAAAGGCCGTGTAACAAACGTAGAAACTGCTGTTAACGACCTGAAAAAAGATTCAGACGGTGACGGTGTTGCTGATCAATTTGACAAATGCCCTGGTACTGCTGCAGGCAGCGTAGTTGATGGTTCTGGTTGCGTTATCGTGTTCCCTAAAGACACTACCAAAATGGATGGCATGGGCTCTAAAGTTGGTACTGCTTACTCAAACATCCAGTTTGAATTTGATAGCTCAGTATTACGTACTTCATCTTACCCAGTGTTAGATGCTACATCTGCTGATTTGCGTGCTTCTGGTAAAGGTGTTGAGGTTGATGGCTTTGCTTCATCTGAAGGTACTGCTGCTCACAACCTTTCTTTATCAAAAGACCGTGCTAACTCTGTAAAAACTTACTTAGTTAACTCAGGTGTTGATGCTAAAAAAGTAAAAATCAAAGGCTACGGCGAAACTATGCCAATTGCTGATAACTCAACAGAAGATGGTCGTGTATTAAACCGTCGTGTTCAGTTCAAACAAAAATAATCGTTAACAGAAACATTATTTGCGAAAGCCCCGGATAACCCGGGGCTTTCTTCGTTTTACACGATTTCTGACACGATTTAGGGATTTTGCAGGATTGACATGATTTTAGAAACGCATGGCATGTGCTCCGGGTAGCGACATCTTTCGATAAGTACCGGTCATATCAAATCGCAGCAACAACTTCTTGACGCTGTAAAAATGGCATACCAACATGTCAAAACATTATACTCCGAAAACCGAATTGTCATATTAGGCTATTCTGTCGGCACGGGCCCGGCAGCCTGGCTGGCATCACAAAATTATCCGCAAAAGCTCATTTTGCTTGCCCCTTATTATAGCCTGGCTGATGAGGCGAAAACTCTGTATCCATTTTTGCCTTCTTTTATTTTAAAATACCCGCTCCAAACTCATAAGTACATCCAACATACATCTGCTTCTATTATCATTTTTCACGGTGATGCAGATGAGTTGATAAACCACTCTTCGTCCTTGCGCCTCCAAAAATACTTTAAGCCCGGCGATAGGCTAATTATTCTGAAAGGGCAGCATCATAACGGCATAAATGATAATACCGATTACCAGGATTCATTGAAAAAATTCCTGTAAACAAAAAAGACGTGCGCTACACGTCTATCCAATTTCTATTCTGCAGGTAATCTGAAATCTGCACACCTGCACATCCATCACTTAACACTCTTCTTCTGCACAATAAAGTATCCCGCAATAAATACAACAGCTGCTACTGCCATACTTACAAAAACATCTTTGGTAAACACATCTATTTGAATGCCTTTTGGCGCACCTTCCCCGCGGTGCATCATAGTCGTTATAGCTTCCATGGGGTGCGAATAAGGGAAAAGATAACAATACTCCCAGTTTTTTGAGGCCAGTATAACACCCGTTATAGTACATACAAAGCCGATGCCCATTGGCTTTAAAAAATCGGCCCAAAGTAAACTGAGCAGGAACTGGATGGATAAGATGCCCAGCGATGACAAAAACAATTTAAAATATATCTGCGCCAGCTCCTTTTCCATATGGTAATTATCAAACCTTAGTTCGGGCTTTACAATGCTTAGTAAATTGCCAAACCCTATGGTAAACAGCACAAAAAGCGCAAGCGTTAAAAACACCAAAAATATAGCATATGTATATTTAGCGCCATATACGGCCCAGCGCGAAATTGGCAGGCTAAACAAGCTTTTCCAGGTATCGGCCTTGTGCTCAATACTATTTACCGAGTAGGCTATAAAAATAATAAACATGGGCAGCAATAATGACCCCATTACGCCTAATATGGCACCGGCAAATTGCAACCACAGCATCATGGGTGGTGTACCCGTAAGCTTTTCGGCCTTAAGGTAAAAGCCCACAAAAAGTAAAGTGCAAATAAATAGTGGTAGTATGATGGCCGCCCAAAAACCCAACGTTTTACGGCTTTTGTAAAATTCCGACCGGAACGATAGTATAAATCCTTTCATGGGGCTCAGGCTTTTTGGGTAATATCTAAAAACAGGCGTTCCAAATCTTTTTGCTGTTTGCCTATGCTGAATATGGCATGGCCGTTACCATGCAATAGTGCGTTAATATCAGCAGTTTTTTGTTTGCTGATGTAGGGCACATACAGGTAACTATCGGTAACATCGCTAACGGTATAGCCGTTACGGGTAAGCAGGTTTGCTGCATCAACCGTGTTATCTGTCTCGATGCATACCAGGGGCTGGCTCAGGGCCTGTAACTCGCCGATGCTGCCCTGAAACAGCAGCTCGCCATGGTTGATGATACCCACGTGGGTGGCCATACGTTCAACCTCGGCAAGTAAATGGCTGGATATAAATACTGTTTTTTTATACTGGCTAACAAGCTTAATCAGCAATTCACGTACTTCGATGATGCCGTTAGGATCAAGGCCATTGGTAGGTTCGTCCAAAATTAAAAGTTTGGGGTCGGCAAGCAAGGCAAGCGCAATGCCCAGGCGCTGTTTCATACCCAACGAGTATTGCCCGGCTTTTTTATGGGCTGCATTGGTAAGCTGTACAAGCGCCAGCATTTCGTCAACGCGTTTAACGGGCACCTGTAATAACAAGGCCCTGTTTAATAAATTCTCTTTCCCGGTCAGGTGCTGGTATATGGCAGGCTGCTCAATAAGCGAACCTATTTGCGATAATATTTGGGTGCGGTGATGTTGAATGTCCTGTTCAAATATCTGGATGCTGCCGCTTTGAATTTTGAGCAGGTTTAACAGGAGTTTGATAGTAGTGGTTTTCCCGGCACCATTTGGGCCAAGAAAACCATATATGCTTCCTTCGGGTACCTGTAGCGCAAGTGATTTAACCACTTGCTGGTTACCGAAGTTGAAGGATAACCCTTCGGTACTGATTACCATACATTGTTGCTTTTGGCAACTGAGCAAACAGTTTTAACAAGGGTAATACCTTTGTAAAACAACGAAGTAGCGTGTACAGATGATGTACCCATTACTGCTGATTCCTTTTTTTGTTCAAACTGGTAGCTTACACCTAAAATTAGGGCAAACATTACTGGTATCAACAACATGATAAAAGGATTAGAATTTTTGATAAGCGTTTTCATTGCGAGTGATTTGATAGAACAAAGAAATACTTATTTTACCACCCGCTAAAAAGTATTAGACCAACACACGGAGTTTATAGATGAACGCCTTTTTAAACATTTTAACCAGTTCATCGATTATAAAAGCCAGTTCATCGACAAATTGAATTACTATATATAAATAAACACCCGTATAACAATCAAAATACTAAATTACATCAGATTAAACCTTTTTATTTAGGGAAATAAAAAAGCACATGCAGCATACAATTTCACCGGATAACCAAACACGCGTTTTAAAAACAGCCTGGCATATTTTCTGGCATTTACTTTTTTGGCTGGGGATGATCTCGCTGTTCATTTTCCTGGCCCGGATGAATGATCATATCTCATTCAGAGATTTAATTGTAATATTTCTGATATTCCCGGCAATCAATATAGGCCTGTTTTACATTAATTTTCTTGTTTATATCCCGCGTTTTTTAGATAAAAAACGTTATTGGGCTTACGCGTGTATAGTTTTGGTAACCATTGTAATTTTTGGCGTTATCAAGTATGGGGTGGGACTGGTATTTAAAGATGTAATACTGATGCGTAACAAAGGGCACGAGGTAAGCTTCCCACACTATTTTTTTAGCACAGTTTTTACAAGTCTTATTTTCTTCTTTTTAAGCACCGTGCTCAAGTTTACTACAGACTGGTTCCTTAACGAACGCGTTCAGCGTGATTTAGAGAACCAGCGGCTGACTGCCGAACTGGCTTTCTTAAAATCGCAGATAAACCCGCATTTTTTATTCAACTCGCTTAACAGTATTTACTCACTGGCCTATCAAAAATCCGAAACCACGCCCGAGGCTATCCTCAAGCTATCCGAAATTATGCGCTACATGCTTTATGAGTGCAACGATAACCGGGTTGATTTAAGCAAAGAACTTCAATACCTGCATAACTACATCGATTTGCAAAAAATCCGTTTCGGCAATAAGGCTTTTATTGATTTTAAGGTAATGGGCGACGTAACCAACCAGCAAATTGTGCCCTTATTGTTAATAGCCTTTATCGAAAACGCTTTTAAACACGGCGTGGCCAATGATGTGATGACACCCATTAAACTGCTCATCAACGTTGACGAATGCAAACTGCACTTTTACATTCAAAATAAAAAACACACCCATAACCGCGATGCCATTGGCGGCATAGGGCTAACCAATGTGCAACGGCGTCTTAATCTTTTATACCCCGGTAAGTATACTTTAAATATCAGGGATACAGAAGATACCTATACTTGTGAATTATCGATAATTTTATGACGCACGAATTATCACGAATGTATTCGAATTTCACAAATCGGGCGGAGAGAAATTAAAAAAAACATTCCGAAAGGCCGTGTGAATTGGTGTTTTTTCAAAAACTCGTGTAATTAGATTTAATTCGTGATAATTAGTGTGCAATAAATATCTACTATGAACCAGTTAAAAACCACCTTATTAATGCTGATGTTAGCCCTATCCGGGTACAGCGCGTCGGCACAAAATGATCCAAAACTTACCGAAGTTTGGGATCCGGAACCAGCCGTAGTGCAACCGGGTGTTGGCAACAAAGCCCCATCAGACGCCATTATTTTGTTTGATGGAAAAAACCTGAACGAATGGACAGATCAAAAAGGGATGCCCCCGGGCTGGACAATTAAAAACGGTATCCTTACCGTGAAACCAGGTAGCGGCTCCATCATCAGCAAAAGAAACTTTGCCGATTGCCAGCTGCACATTGAATGGCGCACACCGGCCATTGTAAAAGGCGAAGGCCAGGAGCGCGGCAACAGCGGCGTAATCATGCAAAGCCGTTACGAGCTTCAGATACTGGATAGTTATAAAAACCGAACCTACTCCAACGGGCAGGCAGGCTCTGTTTACAAACAGCATGTGCCTTTGGTAAACGCTTCCCTTAAACCCGGCGAGTGGCAAAAGTATGATATCATATACACAGCCCCGCGTTTTAATTTAGATAGCTCGCTTAAAACACCGGCGTACATTACGGTTTTACACAACGGCGTACTGGTGCAAAACCATGTTGCCATAAAAGGCACGGTGGCCCATGTTGGCCAGCCTAAATACACCAAGCACAATTTTGCCCAGCCCTTATTGCTGCAGGAGCATGAGTTCCCCGTTTCGTTCCGTAATATCTGGATAAGGGAAATCAATGTGCAAAAGCTTTTCAACGGCCGGGATAAAACAGGTTGGTATTCGTTTTTAGATACACTGGGCAAAAACAACGATATCCATAATAATTTCACCGTAGAAAATGGTGCGGTGCACGTAATGGGTAAATATTTTGGCTATATGAGTACCCTAAAATCCTACTCCAATTATTACCTTAAAGTAGTATTCAAATGGGGCTCCAAACAATACTTTCCCCGCCAAACCGGTAAGCGGGATGCCGGAATTCTTTATCATTTTGGATTGATGGAAAAAGACACCGTCTGGCCAAAATCAATAGAATTCCAGATACAGGAGCAGGATTGCGGCGATTTTTGGTGCGTAAAACATACCAATGTAGATTCGCCCAATAAATGGGAGTTTGCCTGGGATCAAAAGCACATTTTTCGCACGGCAAATTTTGAAAAACCCCGCGGCGAATGGAATACCCTGGAGATTATTTGCAACGGCAACCAAATTGAACATTATGTAAACGGACACCTGGTAAACTGGGGTACAGGTTCGGTAACCGAAGGCAGGATACTATTACAATCGGAGGGCGCCGAGTTATTTTACAAGTCGGTAGAGTTAACACCATTATAGACACGAATTTCACGTATTAGGCGAATTTCACAAATCAGGGCGCTTATGAATTATAAGGTAGCTAAATGGTAATTTCTTCCAATTCGTGTAATTCGAAAAATTAGTAGCATTCGTGTTTATTTAAATTAGTGCCATTAGTGTTTATTTAAAAATTCGTGTAATTCGTTTCAATTCGTGCAATTAGTGTTTATTTTTACAGCATGATCAGATGCCTGGTAGTTGATGATGAGCCTTTAGCGCTGCATATTTTGGAAGATTATATATCCAAAATGCCTTTTTTGCAATTGGTGAAAGCCACAACCAACCCCATTGAAGCCCTTACCCTGGTACAGGCCGGCAATGTGGACCTGGTATTTTTAGATGTACAGATGCCGGAGCTTACCGGCATCCAGTTTTTAAAAATAGCCAATGGCAAAGCCAAAGTAATACTTACCACAGCTTACCCCCAGTACGCGCTGGAAGGTTATGAGCTGGATGTGGTTGATTACCTGCTTAAACCAATAGCTTTTGACAGATTTTTTAAATCGGTACAAAAAGCGCAAAGCATCATACAGCCCGTTACCAAACCGGTTATCCAGGCCGAGCCTGCGCAGCAGGATGATTTTTCGACGGATTTTATCTTTGTAAAAACGGAGCACAAAATTCAAAAGGTTTACCTGCACGATATTTTGTTTATCGAGGGGCTGAAAGATTATATCTCCATCTTCACCCCTGCCGAGCGCATTATTACCCTGCAAGGCATGAAAAAAATGGAAGATGCCCTGCCCGAAAGACATTTTGTAAGGGTACATAAATCATACATAGTAGCACTTAACAAAATTGACAGCATTGAGCGCAGCCGCATCCAGATAGGCGACAAAATTATCCCTGTAGGAGATACTTACCGCGATGAGTTTTTTAAGATCATTGATGATAAAAACGTTTAGCCCCCTAACCCCCTGAAGGGGGAACTATGGTTGGGATGGCTGTGTCTGCCTGGGGATGATGTCCAAAATATCAAGATCGTTATACTCAGTCGTAAAACCCCGCGAAATTCTGAAGGAAAATTACATTCAAAAATAAAAGACTGTCATCCTGAGGTACGAAGGATCTATTGGCGAACTTTTCTATCGGTCATGCACAGCTGATAGATCCTTCGTACCTTAGGATGACAGGAAAATTGGATATGTCAGTGCGAGCTACAACGTGACAATCTCGTCGCACGCGCGGCGGCTTTCCATTGTTCGCGATTGCTTCGTGCCTCGCAAATACATAAATTTATCTCTAACGTCCCAATTCAAAACATCTGCACATCTAAAATCTAAAATCTGCACATCCGCACCCCTACTCCACTTCCACGGTAATCTTTTCGCCTATTTGCTGCCTCCACATGGCATAATATAAGCCCTTTTGATTGAGCAGATCAAGGTGGCGGCCAGATTCGATGATACGGCCTTTTTCAAGCACATAAATGCAATCGGCATGCATAATTGTAGATAAACGGTGGGCAATCAATATGGTGATATGATTTTCGTTTTCAGATACGTTACGTATGGTTTCGGTGATCTCCTCTTCGGTGATAGAATCCAAAGATGAAGTAGCTTCATCAAATACCAGGATATCGGGTTTGCGTAACAGTGCACGGGCTATCGAGAGACGTTGTTTCTCGCCGCCGGATACTTTTACGCCACCCTCGCCAATAACTGTGCTCAGGCCTTTATCGGCCCTTGCCAGCAAGGTTTGGCAGGCGGCACGCTGCAATACGTTCATACACTCTTCATCGGTCGCATCAGGACGAACGAACAATAAGTTTTCGCGGATTGTACCCGAAAACAACTGGGTATCCTGCGTTACAAAGCCAATTTTTTCGCGCAGCTGATCAAGGTCAATCTCCTTGCTTAAAATATTGTTGTATAAAACATCGCCTTCCAAAGGCTGGTACAAACCAACCAACAGTTTTACCAGCGTGGTTTTACCCGAGCCCGACGGACCAACAAAGGCGATGGTTTCGCCGGTATTAGTTTCAAAACTAATATGGTTAAGCGCGTTGCGGTTGGCGGTTAAATGCTTAAAAGTAACGTTGCTAAAGGTTAGCGTATTTACTTTATCAACCATTACGGGTTTTTCGGGTTTTTTATCAATAGGGGTGCTCAAAATGCCTTTGAAATTCCCTAATGAAACCTCGGCCTCGCGCCATGACAATATTACGTTGCCAAGCTCCTGCAGCGGGTTAAACAAAAAGAACGAGTAAAACAAGAAGCTAAAATACTGTCCCGGTGATAACGATCCTTTAAATATCAGCATCAATAGCACAACCACCATTACACTCCGCACAAAATTTACAGTAGTGCCCTGTACAAAGCTCATGCTGCGTACATATTTTACTTTCTTTAATTCCAGGTCGAGTATTTTGTAGGTGGTGTTATTCAGCCTTTCTATTTCCTGCTTAGCCAAGCCAAGGCTTTTTACCAATTCAATATTTCTTAATGATTCGGTAGTGGAACCGGCCAATGCGGTGGTTTCAGACACTATTTTCTTTTGAATGGTCTTGATTTTGCGGCTCATGGCCATGCTCACAAAAGTAATAATGGGTATAGCAGCAAAATAAACTAATGTTACCTGGTAATTTACACTTACCGAGTATACAATTACAAATACCATCCCGATAAGGGATACAAATAATATGCTGATAAATGAGGTGATAAACTTTTCGCAATCTAACCGTACCTTTTGTAAAATGCCCAGCGTTTCGCCGCTGCGCTGATCTTCAAAAACCTGGTAAGGAAGCTCTAACGAGTGTTTCAGGCCATCAGCATACATTGCTGCACCAACCTTTTGGGTTATAATATTGGTAAAGTAATCCTGAAAATTTTTTGCAATACGCGATACCATGGCTACGCCGATAGCTGCACCAACCAGCATTAACACCTGCCGCAGGTACTCTTCGTAATGCAGCGTCCCCCGTTTTTCAATAACGCGGTCAACAATGCGGCCGGTTATCCACGGATCAAGCAATGAAAAACCAATATTCATGGCAGCCAGAAACAGCGCCATTACCACTATCCAGCGGTGTTTTTTCAAGTAAGAAAGTAATATATTCATGTTTCGGCAGTAAAAATAAAAAAAGGGAATGGCTAAGTAGCTCATTCCCTTTTAATTTGACATAAGGTTAATATTAAACCGTCATGATATCTTTTTCTTTGGCTTCAGAAAGCTGATCAACTTTGATGATATAAGCATCGGTAAGTTTTTGAACTTCTGCCTCGCCTACTTTTATTTCATCTTCAGATACGCCTTCCGATTTTAATTTTTTAATCTTCTCGTTGGCATCTTTACGAATGTTGCGGATAGCTATTTTACCGGTTTCGGCTTCGCCTTTTGCTTTTTTAACTAAATCGCGGCGGCGCTCTTCGGTTAACGGCGGTACGTTTATACGGATGATGATGCCATCGTTTTGCGGGTTAACACCAAGGTTAGCCGCTATAATTGCTTTTTCTATAGGGGCAAGCAATGATTTCTCCCAGGGTTGTATAATAATTGTGCGGGCATCGGGGGTGTTTACGCTACCAACCTGGCTTAAAGGGGTTGCTGTACCGTAATAATCAACCGTAACGTCATCCAGCATTGATGGGCTTGCTTTACCGGCACGTATTTTATTTAATTCGTTATCGGCATGCTCAATGGCCCTATCCATGGATGCCTTTGCATCAGTAACTTGTTTTTTAATGAGTTCGCTCATCGGTTTAAATTTTTCACAAAAATAATAAAATCTACCATTTAACAGCAGGCCATCTGTTTTATCATTTGATGGCCGCCACAGTTTGCCAACTAACGTAATTTTTGCAACTATGTTTTTTACTACAAATGTTAAATAACTTTTTTTAACATTTATAATGCTTATTTGTATTTATCTTAGTGTAAACCTATTACAGTTATGAAAAAAACATTGTTAATTATTATTTTGGCAACATGTGTAAGCCAGGTAAAAGCGCAAATATCACTTAATCCGTTTTTTAGCAATAAAATTACCTGGAGCCCTACTTTAAAACCCAAAACAGCAACTACTTTTTTCGCTACCAAACCGGTAACACCACAGTTAAAAGATTTTTTATCGGGCAGCGTGCAGCAGATGCCTGATGCCCAACCTATGCGCTATTTAATGCCGGTTGCTAAGGTATCAAGTACCGACAGGATGCCTATAGTAAAAACTGATGAGCCAGGTATGCATTATACCATGCTGATAAAAGGATATGGATCGCCAAAATTGGATAGCCTGGCAAATTCAACACCGTAATTAAGGTAGAACACGGGGGAGAGAGGGCAACCGGGTGCAGCCTCGCCACATGAGTTTTCACCAAACTGCTCACTACTCAACCCTATCCCCTCAACCTTACATCATCAGCCACAATCCGCTCAACCATAATACTGCGTGTACCGGCGTTATTTTCATCAACAGCATTTACATCTATAGCGCCGTAATTATTAAGTGCATCAACAGCCTCCTGGGCCAGCCTGGCCGACGGCGCATGTACAGTTACAATGGTGCCATTACGGCCGGCAGTGGCATGGGCTTCGGCCTCATGTTCGTTATCAAACAAGTGGTTAAAAAACGCGGCAATACGGTCAATGGTGCCCGGCTCGTGCACATCGTGACCCACCAGGGATTTGTGGGTGTGCTGGTCTAAACTATCGGCGTCAAATTCGTTGCCCAACAGGTACTCGCACACATCGTCGGCAAGGTTAACATCTTCAAAAATACCTACTACTGTAATCATATGTTAGTAATATGTGACAGGGGTAAATTGTTTGCGGTGCTGAGTCGGAAAGTCCGGAAGTCGGGAAGTCAGAAAAGTCGGACTTTTGTTTACGGCCGCTTATCTAACAATACTATAAAAGGTGGTATGATTCCCGCAGATAAGTAAACAATTTGGGGCGCAAATCATCCAACACCGCAATACGGATATGATTCTCAAACTTATTCCCCGAAGCCACACTTTTAAGAATTGGTTTTTCGGTATGGGCCACTTTGGAATAAAACTTAATATCCAACTCCTTTTTCATCGGCCGGATTACCATGAAGGTGAGCCGCCTCGTGAAAACAATACAATTCGGGGTAGTGCCAACCAGCACATCGTCCCAGCCGGCCACCTCGGCAAGTATCCTATCAAACGCCAGCACAAGTTCGGGCGGGCGGCCGCCAAGCAAACTGTCAAGGCTAACCTGCGCACAGTAATGCCGCTGTTCGGGCTTCGGCAGCTCGCGTTCACATTTCGGGCAGGTCCAGCTCATTACTCATTTTTGGGCTAAATTACCAAAATGCATCTAACATCTTAAAAACACCTGTGCATTTTGATTTGTTGCGGGATTACCTCCCGGCCAGCAACCTTATACAGCCGGCTATTGGCATGATTGGTATTTGTTTTGATTGAAACCTATGGGTTAAATTTCCAGAAATCGTTGAAGTAAACCGGATACTTGGCCCCGCCCGCCATTTTACTACCTGCTCCAAGGCCAAAATAGGCGGTGTCGCCAATCACAAATCCAACAGCGGCTGATCTTTCCTGCCCTTTAAAATCTTCGGCTTTAGTCCACTGGTCTGTCGCCGTATCGTATATCAATACAGCTTTCCGAAACTTCAGATCCTGGCCAACTCCGCCAATAACAAAAATCTTGGTGCCTTTGGTAAAAACAACCGGGTTATAAAGCGGCTCAATAATATCAGCCTTCTTTGTCCATTTATCTAAAGCCGGCTCGTATTCCCAAAAATCACTTACAACGTTATCCATACTGGTACCCGCCCCGATATAAACTTTGCCATTAACAGAAGCACTTACCATTTCGGCAATGCCTGTTCCTGGGTAATCTGCCATTTGGGTCCATTGATCAGTAGCGGGCGTATATTTCCAAACATCCTGTTTTGTTCGCAAAAGGCCGCCAACTAAGTAGCCATAACCACCTATCGAAAAAGATATTGAGCCTTGTCTTTTACCACCGGGAAAATCTCCTTTTTGTATCCATGTATCGTTGGAAGGATCGTATTCCCAAAAATCGCTGTATAAAAGATTGGTGCTGTAGTTAAACCCGGTACCCAGGTACGTTTTGTTGTTTATTGAGAATCCTGCCATCAGACCCATCCCTTTACCGGGATAGTCATTTAGCTTATGCCATTTATCAATCAAAGGATCGTATTGAAATACATCGGCGGTATTATTGCCAGCAGCCTCTTCATATTGCCCGCCAATAACATATCCTTTATTACCCGCGGAAAATCCAAACGTCCAGCGAAGTGCGGTACCCGGATAATTTTGCAACTGAACCCATCCCTTCGGCTCTGTTTCCGTTGTATCGGTATTATTACCCGCACCCGATTCGACATGAAGTTTCCTACATGAGGTGATGACAAAAAGCAGCGAAATTGCAATTACTGCCAGATTTAATTTAGGCATAATAATTCAAGATAGGTTTACTATATAAATCTACAATAAAAAACAACAAAACCAAATAGAAACTTCCGGCTGTTTGAAGTATCCTATTAGGCCCGTTATTTTGCAGCTACAGTAACCCCTTCATGTTTTTATGTGGTAATAATTCACAAAGCCGAGTAAGCACCAAAACTGTTGCGAATGTTTTTCATTTTTTCATCTACCAATTTCGGCGCTCAATTTAGCTACCTTTAATATAAAATTATTGCTGATGAAAAAAATCACACTCGCCGCCTTATTGTCACTTGCGTTTTTGTTGGGCTATGGCTTCAATCAATTAACCCGCCCACCTGTCGGCGCCCCAAGGATAACAGGGCTTGGTGGCATCTTTTTTAAAGCCAAAAACCCGGCGGTGCTAAAGGCCTGGTACGAAAAAAACCTGGGTATGCGCATGGTGGGCAGTGGCACCAACTTTGAATGGCACCAGGGTGTGGACAGTACCAAAAAAGGCTTTACGTTATGGGCACCATTTAAAGAGACAACCAAATATTTTCAGCCCTCAGAAAAACAATTCATGATCAATTACCGGGTAGAACAGCTGGATGCGCTGCTTATCAAACTGAAAGCCTCCGGCATCTTGCCCACAGATTCGGTAGAAAGAGTCAGTTATGGCAGTTTTGCCCACCTGGTGGACCCGGAAGGCAATAAGATTGAACTTTGGGAACCCAATGATGTAGAATATGCCAAAATGGGTACGATAACTACCAAATAGATATTCACCCCGCCAAAAACAACGAAAAGGCCGGAGGTTGGAATTTTGATTACTTATCGATCCTAAATTTCCTCTTTATTCCAGCGCTTCCCTTTATAAGATACCACGGTGCCGTTAAACAAATCAACATCCTTTGGCGCAACCCATTCCTCAACCCGCCTTACCATGTTATAAGGCGATGTTGTGCGCAGCACCCCAATTTTGAAAAACATCCTTTTGATAAATCGAAAGCTAAAGGACGGCATGACAAGGGTGAAGATTCTTCCGTATCATTTGTGATTCTAATTGGAAAACTTATAAGAAACAATGTTTAATTAACATAATGTTGGTAAAGCATATAACCTTACAAATTGTATTTATAACCATATTTTTGTATTTTTACGTAAGATCGAAAGTATGGCTATGGGAATTGTTGATTTAGAAGTTACTACAAAAAACGAAAAATACCTGCTTACAATTAGAGAATTGCGTTCAAAGAATTTTAGCAATAACCTGCCTTTCCTGATTCTCTCGGACAAATTGCCCGATGGGCAGGTTTACCGGGAGTTTCCCGATGGACATATAGAGCTGCAGCAGGTTTTTTTTGCTGGTTCTAATTACACTTATAATTTGATCCGGGTGCTATCGGCGTCTGACGCCAATAAGGTACGTGAGGAAAATGGATTATTCTAAACCAACCTTACTGGTTATCTCCGGCCCAAATGGTGCAGGCAAGTCTACGCACATTCAAACCATGCTTCCTGTTGAGTTCGAGGGGATATTATCATTTGACCGGGACAAAGCCCGAACAATGTTTGAGAAGCAATTGATTGATACAGGTACACCGGCAACCATGATCACCGCAAAAGCAACCCGAATGATGGAAGAACGGCTTGTGGAGGAAATGAAAGCCGCGATAAAGGAAAGAAAACATTTCGTATTAGAAACACCTTTATCTCATCCAGATTACTGGCGCTATATCGATTTGTTTGAAAATAATGTATACCAAATTCAGCTGAACTACCTTTGTCTCGATAAGGTAAATGATTGTATTGCAAGGGTTGGGCAAAGAGTATTGGAGGGCGGACATTATGTTGAACCTGCAACTATAAAAGGTGTTTATCAAAAAAATCTGGAACACATTAACGAATTTATAGGTACATTTAAGGTTATAGAGTTGTATGACGGTATGAGAGTGCCAACCTTATTAGTTAGGATAGAGGACAACGTAATCGCCACAGTTCAATCTCACGCAATAAAAAAGACCTGGATTAAAACCGGGTTACCTGCTATTGCAAATAAAATCAACCGGTATTTTCAATCTGAAATTACCCCGGCCCGAAAATCTCCGCGCAGAAAATTAGGAAGAAAGCCTTAAAACGTAAGTTGCTATGTTTTGGCGATATATAAGTACCCTGAGAATTATACCCAACCTTTTGCAATCTAAACCCCCACCGCCTTAAAAATATGGATTACCCCTGCCGGATAGCTTGCAACGGTAAGCGCATCAAGATCGGGCTTTAAATTGGGCACCATAACTTTAAGCGTTTTTTGTTTAAAATGAGCGCCTTTTAAAGGATTTTCGTTATCGTCTGCCAATATTTTCAGCAGTTTATTAGTTTCGGATAATACTATAATAGACTGGCCGATAATGTGCTTATCGCCCAGGTTTAACATTTTTTTCGCCTCCTGGTTTACAAACAGAATTTCCTGGTTTTCGTTGATGCCAATTACGGCATCGGGCATTTCTTCTGCCAGTGTTTTTATCCGCAGTTCGGCTGCTATGAGTTTGGTAAGGCTGGCATTTTCCTGTTCGCCAAGTTTGGTTGCCATGGTATTAAATGCCTCGGCCAGGTGTGCAAACTCATCGCTTGTTTTAAAATGCAGCCGGGTATCGTAGTTTTTTATGCTGATTTGCTCCAGCCCATCCGCCAGCTCCTCTAAAGGGTTAAGGATAAATCCCGGAAAATTGACAATTAATATAAAAAGGATCAAAAAGGTGATAAATACCATCCCCCCGAGGTACAGGGTAGATTTATTGACGGTGGAGTGAGTGTAATTATTTTTAAGCTCGATAGCATGCATGTTCAGGCCTTCGATATCTTTCAACTGTAGCCTCGCATCCCGCTCGGAAGTTTGCTGCTGATTTAAAGGCAGGGAGGGCGTACTTAACAAAACAAAGGCTTTGCGCAGTTGGGCTGTCGCTGCGCTTTCGCCGGATTCGGTAATGTTGTTCTCTTGCTTTTTTAACGACTTGTCAAATATGTCGGCTACTGCAGGCTTTAGCGGCAGGTCGTTTTCATCCAGAACAGCACGCATCTGGCGGGTATAAGTTAATGTTGCATAGTTGTTTTTTAAGGTGATGCTGGCGGTTTCGGATATTACTTTAATGTAATAGATGGAAACAATGCCAAAAATAACCACCACAATAAACAAGAGGCCAAATCCCAGTAAGAGCTTTTTTTTGATTTTCATAGCTATACAATGTGTTAAAATGTAATAGTACCTTAAGCAGGGGAGGAAGACTAAGCGTAAAGGTAACCAAAAATATATCCGGATTTATAAGGTTTTTGAAGCAAGGAGTACTATTTGATTTCATTTAGCGCCATCTGTTATTTTTTAGTCCGTCCAATAACCTGGCTCGCGCTTTCTGGTTATTACACCATTTACACGCGGACTATGTGTAATTAGTTTTCAATATCATTTCAGCCCAAACAAAACATATAATTCTTAACTTTAAAGTTATATGCTGCCTTTACTCCTCTCCGAACAAATACGCCAGGCTGATGCCTTTACCATCGCCAACGAGCCTATAGCTTCTATCGATTTGATGGAACGCGCTTCGAAAGCATTTGTAGGCTGGTTTATCAATCATTTTCCGGATAAAAACACAAGCATCTCCTTTTATTGCGGCACCGGTAATAACGGCGGCGACGGATTGGCCATCGCCCGGCTGCTAAACGATCATCAATATAAAAAACTAAGCGTTAAAATAGCTTACTTCAGCGAACGGCAGACCGACGAATTTAAGATCAACCTGCAAAGGCTAAAACAAACAGGCATTGATATTATTGAAATAAACAAAGGCGCTGCGCTGCCACCAGACGAAGGCGCTATTTTAATTGACGCGCTACTTGGCACCGGCTTAAATAAGCCGCTAAGCGGCGACTATGAGCGCCTGGTGAGCTGCATCAACAACCTTGACAGAACGATAGTCGCCGTAGACGTGCCAACCGGGTTTTTCTCGGAACGCGAGATATTACCTAATGCCGCGGCAATAACGGCCGACCTTGTAATCACCTTTCAACAGCCTAAAATCAATTTCCTGCTGCCCGAATCGGCACCCTATATTAATTGTTGGGAAGCGGTAAATATTGGCATTAATGAAAGTTTTGTACAATCGTTAAACGCCGAATACCATTTTATTGAAGAGAAAGACATTCGTAAAATACTGAAACCCCGCCGCCCTTTTAGCAATAAAGGCACTTATGGCCACGCGCTTATCATAGCCGGGCAGGAGAAAACCATGGGGGCAGCCTTACTTAGCGCATCGGCCGCGGCACATGCCGGGGCTGGTTTAACAACGGCCTGCGTACCCGCGAGCGGGCTAACCGCTTTAAATAGCTACCTGCCCGAAATTATGGTAATTGTACGTAATGAGCGTGAATGGCCGGAAGTTGAATGGGAGAAATTTAATGTCGTAGCCATTGGGCCCGGTTTGGGCCAGGGCGATGATGCAGCAAAACTGTTAACAGTCCTCATCAAAAATTATAAAAAACCATTGGTTATTGATGCTGATGCTCTTAATTTATTGGCGGGAGATAAAGACTTGTTAAGAAAACTGCCCGCAGGAAGCATTTTAACGCCCCACATGAAAGAGTTTGACCGCCTGTTTGGCGAACACACCAGTTGGTGGAAACGACTGGAAACCGGCCTGGAACAAGCCAAAAAACTGGATATTTATATTGTATTGAAGAACGACTATACCATAACTATAACACCCGAGGGCAAATGTTATTTTAACCCCACAGGGAATGCAGCAATGGCTACAGGAGGAATGGGCGATGTGCTTACCGGCATAATTACTGCTTTGCTGGCCCAAAAATATACTCCTTTAGAAGCTTGTTTGGCAGGAGTTTATATACACGGAAAAGCCGGGGATGAACTTGCCTTGCCAAGCCGCCTTAATGTAGTGTTGCCGGGCAAACTCACAACTCAATTGCCCGTTACCATGGCAAAGTTGATGGCATAAAAAAAGGATGCAAGTATCATACATCCTTTTTTATTAACTATTAACTGATCTTATAAAGAACTAAATACTCATGTTTATGAGTTAGATCTATCACTTTCATTTTCGTTACTTCACAGGCTCTGTTTAATCTAACTGGTTATAAGACGTCGGTGACATCCTAATAGTTACAAAAAAACGAATAAATGGTTTGGCTTATTGTTAAATAACCATTAAATAATTCACAAATTAGGTAACTACTTAACAAACAGACTCCAAATTACCTCAAAATGACAATCAGCGAATATTAAAAAGCTCATAATACAGCATATTATATGCTTAAACTATAATAATCAAGAAAGTTTGGGGATTAAAACTTACCAATAACCATCATTTGGTCCATAGTTGGATTAACACTGCCGCCACGCGGCTCAAGTGTTACCGCAAATGCATCTGCCGAAGCGAGCGATTTCATCTCTTTGATATTCGTAAGCGTATCAGCCGACGAATCAAATACACCCAGATCAACAGGCTTGCCGCCTACCAAGGCCCAAAGCTGGTATTGATGCGCTTTATCATTTACCGGCATTTTCATGTTGGCCATGTCAATAACCACTTTTTTATGTACCGGGCTAAATGCCACAGTTAATGCAGACCCAGGCGTTTTCGCGGTGCCTTTTAATCTTAGCAGCTTGAAGGTAGTATCGCGGTAAACCGTCAACTCGCCGTCCATCAGCTTCACCTGGTTGGCAAAATGCTGCTTATCTGATTGCAGGGCAACCAATTGCTCGTTTGAGGCCTGCAGCTTACTGTAAACATTCACCAAAGCGATGGTGCTTGCTACCAAAAGTGCAAGGCTGGCCGCAAAAGCATATTTATAAAAACCACTTTCCTTTTTTTGAACAGGCAGGGTTACAATATTATCGTCATCCTCCTCGTCCGTCTCATTATCCTTTTGGGGATGCGCTTTACTAAAATTCCTGTCATCGCCCAGGTTGATAAGCAGGCTGCCCAATACGCGGTCGCGTAAATTTTCTGATGGTTCAATCGCGTTTTCCTGTGCATATAATTCCATCGAGCGTTCAATTTCATCCAGTTCGGCTTTTATCTCCGGATATTTTGAAGCCATCTCTTCCACCTGGCGCTTTTCGTCGGGGGTTACATCCCCCAAAACGTAAAGTTCCAGTATCCCTGTCTCTATATATGCTTTTAAATCTTCCACTTTCAATTAAAATGTTTTCTGAGTTCCTGTATGCCCATTCTCAACCTTGTTTTAATAGTACCCAGCGGGATGCCCAGCTCTTCCGCTGCTTCCACGTGTGTATACCCTTTAAAATAAACCAGGTCGATAATTGATTTCTGATCAGGCTTCAACGTCTGAACTAAATCTTTAACACCCATTAACTCAGGCTTGTAAACTGTGCTCCTTTGTTCGTCAATAAAAGTTACGTTATTTTCAATCTCCTGGTTTTTGTTTTGGTTTTTAAAATCTTTTGATCTGATTTTGTCAATTGCCAGGTTGCGGGCAATGTTAACCATCCAGGTAAATAAACGGCCTTTCTCGGCACTGTAACTCGAAAAGGAATGCCAGATTTTTACGAAAGTTTCCTGCAAAATATCTTCTGCTACGGCGGTATCAATAACAATGCGGGATATTACACCATATAATGATGCCGAATACATGTCATAAAGTGCCTCGACGGCAATTTTTTCATGGTTCCTTAATGCAAGCACCAACTCATCTTCCGAAAGCGATATTTTGTGTTTCTTACTCAACGGGGTGAATATATAAAGGAAATGTTATAATTCAAATAAGTGTTTTTCAGCATGATATGATGACCTTACAAGCGGACCGCTTTCTACATATTTAAAACCCTTATCCAGGCCAATTTGTTTTAACCGCGCAAACTGATCCGGATGAATCCAATCCAAAACAGGGTGATGGTTACGGGTTGGCTGCAGGTACTGGCCCAGGGTTAATATATGCACACCAGCTGCCAATAAATCGTCCATAGCTTCCAGCAGATCATCTTCAGTTTCGCCCAGGCCAAGCATAATGCCCGATTTGGTACGCAAACCAGCAGCCGATACATGTTTTAATGCCTCTAAACTACGGTCATATTTAGCCTGAATGCGTACTTCCTTGGTAAGGCGCCTTACGGTTTCCAGGTTGTGCGATACCACCTCGGGGCGGGTTTCCAAAACGCGGGCAAGGTTATCCCAGTTACCACGAAAATCGGGCAACAAGGTTTCTAAAGTCGTTTCGGGGCTTTCGCGACGGATGGCATTGATGGTTTCGGCCCAGATGATGGAACCGCCATCTTTAAGGTCGTCCCTATCTACAGAGGTTATCACACAATGCTTTACCTGCATTAATTTAACCGAAGTAGCTACGCGGTTGGGCTCATCAACATCAACAGCCAGCGGCCTGCCGGTTGCTACAGCGCAAAACGAGCATGAGCGGGTGCAAATATTACCCAATATCATAAAGGTGGCCGTGCCGGCACCCCAGCACTCGCCCATGTTAGGGCAGTTACCACTTTCGCAAATGGTGTGTAGTTTGTGCTCGTCAACCAGGCCGCGCACATGAGCGTATTCTTTTCCGATGGGGAGCTTCACCCTAAGCCAATCGGGCTTACGTTGGATCTGGCTCGCAGCAGGAACTACCGGCAATTCAATCATGGTACAAATGTAGTTAAAAACCGTATAACCAATTATAAGGTTACACGCAGGTTGTAAGAATTATTACAGAATACTGATGCGCAAATATGCAGATGTGCAAATTTCAAATGAGCAGACATGCAGGTTTTTGATGACAGGGTCTTCACTTTTACCCCACATGATACCTTGCTTAGCTGTTACCAACTATCAGCCGGGCAATTGGCGGTAAGTTTAAAGTTAAATTTTCCCCTTTTTTTGACTTAGAGCTTAAGACTTTAGGCTAAAAACAACCCGTCAATTTATCGATGACATTGCATTAGCTTAAAACGCTCAGTGCTTCTTCTACCGAGATGGCTCCGTGCGATTGATCGAGCACACACTCGCCGTCTTTTATCAGCAGCAATTGCGGCGATTCGTGGTGAACCTGGAAAAGCTGGGCCACCTGGGCCGATAACTCGCGATAGCTAATCAGGTCTAAAAAGTAAAGGGGCATATCTTCGGGAAGGTCTTCCCAATCCAGCTCAAAACGGCGCTTGGCCATCATGCTGATAGAGCAACGGGTGCTATGTTTAAAAATCAGGCTGTAACCCTCACGGTTCTTTATCTCGTGCAACTGATCGGCCGACGTAAGCAATATCCAGTTCATATTTTTATATTAGAGTCAAGAATTAAGAGTCAAGAATCAAGAGAACTGCATAAAGCGGTCAATTAACAAGACAAAATAACTCCTTTAAGTTTGAGGCAACACCATCATTACACGGTTGCTTTTTTGTCTTGATTCTTAAATCTTCTTCACAAACGTAATTATAACACAAAATCTGCCGATAGCGACCGGCAGATTACAAAAATGACATTTGCCTGTTAGCGGCCGCTCTTAGGATATGAACCGTAAGCAGGGCACAATTTATTGGAGCATGATGATATGCTGCCAACCGCAAGAGCTATAATAGCTATGTAAATAAGTTTTTTCATTGTATTTTATGCTTAACAGTATAACGTAAATCAGCCCTTCAATGTTTCGGCCAGCGCTGCCATTTTTATAGCGGTAATTGCGGCCTCGTCACCTTTATTGCCATGTTTGCCGCCTGCGCGGTCAATGGCCTGTTGCTGATTATCAGTAGTTAACACCCCAAATATAACAGGTTTTGCATATTTTATGGCAACATTACTTACACCATTTGCAACCGCATTACAAATAAAATCAAAATGGCGGGTTTCGCCCTGTATTACGCAGCCTAAACAAATTACGGCATCAAGCCTGCCGGTTTTTAGCAATAGGTCGGCGCCCGATGTAAGCTCGAAGCTGCCAGGCACCGTGTAGCTCATGATATTAGCCTCCAATGCCCCGTTAGCAACCAAGCTGTTGTAAGCGCCCTGGTATAGCGCATTGGTAATTTCGGCGTTCCACTCGGCCACCACAATGCCAAACCGGTACGGCGCGGCAGACGGGATGGTGGTATGCGAAAAATCTGAAAGGTTTTTTAATTGCGATGCCATTGTTGTTTAAATAATTATGATCATTCCGTCATTGCGAGGTACGAAGCAATCCCCTACGTGCTAAGTCCCCACATAGTTCGGGATTGCTTCGTACCTCGCAATGACGGTAGTTTAGTGCATTCGTTTAACTATATCCGTCGCGCGTCATAACATTTTTTTTCAGGTTTTACCTGATAGATACTCGCAATGACGGTTCTTTATAAAAAAAATGTTCGATTCCCGATTCGCGCAAAGGTAATATTACCTATCTGCAAATCCAAAATCGAACATTCTGTAAATCCGAAATCGCAATTCCGAAATCCGAAATTAAAGTTTCGCGTCTACACGAGCAATATACTCGTCAATATTTTGTGCTTCGGCGCTTTCAGGATATTCTGTTTTAATCCTGTTGTACGCCTCGCTGGCCGATTTATTGTCTTTAGTTTCTTCGTAAACCAAACCTAATTTTTTAAGGTAAAGCGGCGACAGGAATTTGTTTTTTGCCTTATCAACAGCTTTGTTAAAATAAGTTACGGCATTGCTGTAATCCTTCAGTTCAACATAAGCATCACCTGCGCTTCCGTAAGCCTCGGCAGCAACCATGCTGTCGTCGCCACGGTAATTGGTCAGGTTTTCTATCGCTTTATGGTATTCGCCTTTGTTCAGGTAAGCAGTGCCCAGGTAAAAATAAGCCAGGTTTGCAGCTTTGGTATTGCTGTAATCGCTTATTATCTTTTTAAAACCCGGGTAGCTGGCATCGCCGTTAATGGCTTTGTCCCAGTCTTTTTTAGCCCAAAAATCCTGCGCAACATACATTTGGTTGGCCGCCTTGGTTTCCAGCGGACCTAAGTACACTTTAAGGTATAAAAAGTAAATTACAATAAGGGCCACTACAGCACCACCTATAAAAAGTAAGCTTTTTTGATTCTCGCGTACGAAGTTGCCACTCTGGCCGAAAGTAGTATCCGGTGCAGCAACTTTGGTATTCGCCTGGGTTTTTGACATTGTTATAACAAAATTAAGTTTGCAAAGTTACGGTTTTCAAAATTTCTGGCAATAGCTTATTGTTAATTATTTAAACGACGTTTTTGGGGTGTGGTTGATTGGTTGGATTTGGTGAATGGTTGATTAAGTGAGTGGTTGTTTGGCAGTCCTCGTAAAACACTCGCCACACACAATATTATAATCTAATTAACCGCTCACTTAATCAACTACTCTCTTAGTCAACCACTCACCCGCCAAGCAGACTTTTGACTTTTAAATTTTTACTTTTGACTTAAAACAAGGGCGTTTCCCCGTTGGTAGAAACGGGGCCAGGCCTTCCATTCATACTACACAAGGCCTTAGCCACGGGCCGGTATCCATTGCAGTCCTTAACGCGCTTATCTGAACCGGGATTTATCAGATTAACAGATTCTCAGGATTTTTTATTTACTAAACCATTCACTCCTCACCTTTTCTTCTTGCTACCTGATACTAACTACTTGCTACTAAAAAAGCTACTGACAAGGTAGTGTCACCAGTAATTTTTAACAGTTGCCGTAAGTTTGGAGTATGTTTGAACCGAATGCGTTGCTTAAAATTCATTTATCTTTGCTCCTTCATTTCAAAATCCATCGTCTAAAAAGCCGGGGCATTTCCCGCTCCTTTAAGTTTAAAAAAAAATTAAAAAAACTTGCAGGTTTGCCCGTAAGTAATATCTTTGTTACCTAACTACTATTGTTACCAACCTACTAAATAACCTTATCACAATGAAAATAAGACCATTCGTCGCGGCCGTGCTATCGGCATCAGCCGCTCTCTGTCTTGCCGCCGCACCGTTCAACCTTCAGGGTAAGTGGACGGGCAGTCTTCGCCAAACGGACAGCACCGCCTACCCTTTAACCTATAATTTTACGCTTATCGGCGATTCTGTTGCCGGTACTGCCAAAAGCCCGCTGGGCGAGTTTCCGATTGACCAGGGCAAACTGGATACCGCCGGGCTGCACTTTAAAGTTACCGTAAACGGGCTTGATTTGTACCACAACGGAACGGTGTACGCCGATTCTATCGGGATGAATATCAGCCTGAATGGCTCTGTTGTTCATTGTACGCTTCGTCGCGACAGTATTTAAAGATTTTATCGAATCCCCTTTTGTAGCCCGGAATCAGGCTGTTGCTTCTTTATTTAATAGATTATATACATTTTAAAAATGACCTTTAACCTTAAACGATTATTGCTTTTTGTTTTGCTGATAACAGCATGCAAAACCATGCTTGCACAGGCGCCAACTTTGGCAAAAGTGGTACCACCATCGCCTAACATGCAGGCGTTTCAAAAATATGGTAACATTCCGATAAGTAATTATACTGGGTTGCCCAACATCAGCATACCGTTATACAATATCAAATTCAGGGATATCAGCTATCCTTTGTCATTAAGCTATCATGCCGGCGGCATTAAGGTATCGGAGGAGGCCAGCCAGGTTGGTCTTGGTTGGGTTTTAAATGCAACGGGATCTATTTCGCGTAACGTCATAGGCGACGATGACTTTTACGGCTCTGGATATTTCCACAGTGCTTTTAACAGTGTACCCGATTTCTCGGGCGGTCAGGGCCCCCGCGATTTGATGAGTTATGGCGTTATAATGAACCTGTTTAATAAAAACCAATCGCCAACCATGTTTACCAGGGATATGACCCCGGAATTTACGTCCATCCCACCCTATGATTTCCAGCAGGATCAATATAATTATAATTTCAACGGCCACTCGGGCAAGTTTGTGTTAAACCGCGATTACCAGGCTATTATCCAAAAACAGGAAAAACTTAAAATTAGCTGCACCACAGATGCAACAAGTTGGAAAATAGTGGGTGATGATGGCTTTATATATGATTTTACTGCTTATGAAACATACCATGATGAAACGGGCGACCATAAATCGGCCTGGTATTTAACCAAAATAACTTCACCAACCGGTAATTTTATTACACTTAATTACACATCTGTTAACCGCACGGTGAAAACTATCGGAAGTTGGTCAGAAAGCTGGGATTATTACGATCCGCCGGTATATTCTGGTATAGAACAACCTATGTTTATGACTCACAATACCGGGCACCAGGTGGGTACAGTACCCGGCAAAGAATACGCGCTGGTAGTGTTGGATAATATTGATTTTAACACCGGGGTGGTTAAATTTAACTACTCGGACCGCGATGACGTTGTTGATGATAAGAAATTAGATGGCATCAGCATTTTTACCAAGGACGTAAATGGGGTAGTGAGCACAACACCATTTAAAACAGTTTCACTTACTTATGGGTATTTTGACCATGGTTTAACAGATGATGATGCCGGCACCGGCACCGCCAATAACTCCAAAAGGCTGAAACTGCTGCAGGTACAGCAAACCGGATATTATGGAGGAAACACCGTTTCTGAGAATCCTTATGTTTTCAAATATAACGAAACTAATTTTATGCCGGCCAAAGGCTCCTTCGCCAGGGACCACTGGGGATACTACAACGGTATAACCATTACTTCTTCCCTGGTACCATCTGTAATAGAATTAAGCTCACCTGACCCTATCACAGCTTATATGGGTGTGCCGGGGCCCGAAAGAGAACCCAACGCTAACCTGGTAGGCACTTATTCCCTCACCGCGATACAATATCCTACGGGCGGGCTGACGGAATTTCAATACGAGGCGAATGATTTTGACGAACAGCAATCGCGGGTAAACGATTTCAGCTACTTTAATAAAACCTTTACCGTTCAGTCAAAATCTGTCGTACTAAACTATGACAACCAGGTTGGACAACAGATATACCCGTCGAATATCCTGGATATATCCGACGAATATATGTATGTGCCCAATCAATTCCAGCCAAGCGCCAACAGTACGGTTAAAGTAAGATTTGACATCCGCTTTTCTGATTTTAACGCCTGTACAAATTTGCCGTATCCTTTCCCTACTACCGATAAGGTAACCTTTGATTTTTATGATGTTACAGGTACTAATCTTATATTTCATAAGGATGCATCATATTTCCCTACCTGCACGGGAGGAAATACCGAAAACTGTATGAGTTGCAGCGGACCTGTGTTTACCTATACCATGACTAACCTTACCCTGCCACCAGCTAAATACATGCTCAAGGTGCATGTCGATCCTTCTTACTCTGCGTCTATCCAGGATATTCATTTTACGTTTACGTATTATACCCAAACAGGGTCTCAAAACCTCAACGCCGTTGCCGGAAACGCCAACTACTCTACCGGCGGGGGGCAGCGCATCAAAAGGATCATTGATCATGATGCGGCCAACCCGGCAAACATCAACGTAAAAAAGTTCAACTATCATTATTTTGCCAATAAGAATAATACCGGTACGCAGGAGTATAGTTATGGCAGGCGTATGTCGCACCCGGTTTATACCAATTTTTCATTTTCAAATGATGTTCACGTGAGGCATTACGGAGGGTATACTGAGGTATATCCGGTTATAGGCACCCACATGATGCGATCTGCTGATAGTAATATACCGCTTGATGGCTCTGCCGGCGGCGCGGTTGTGGGTTATGACCAGGTGGAAGTGCTGGATGGTGAAAACGGGGAGAACGGGAAAACGATTTATACTTATGTTAACCAGCCCGACAATGTCTCTGACTACAGCATGTACGGGCTGCCCATCCAGGCGCCCTTCGCCTCTAACGTTCCGGAAATTAACAATGGCAATTTACTCACGGAAACCACTTACAAAAACGTATCAGGCCAGTTTATAAAAGTTAAACAGGTAACCAATACCTATTATGAAATTCCGGCCATACAAAACGATGTTTTCGGCCTGGAAAACAGGGTGCCCGCGTGTTACCATTTTGAAGACGAAACCCTGTCAAATTCGCTCCCTACCGACCCGGCCATGCGTAATATTGTTACTTATTTTAATATGCGGTCGAAATTTATTTACCAGGGGCAAACCAATGAACGGGTTTACGATCCGCTGGATAACACCAATACAAAGTACTATGAATCCAATACGGTTTACAACTATGACAACGTAGCACATTTGCAGCCCACCAGTATAGTAACCAGCAACAGTAAGGGCGAAACCGTTACCACCTATAACAAATACCCGCTTGATTATACCATTACCGGTACGGCTACCGATGCTAAAGCTTTGGGCGTGCAAAACCTGGTAACCAAAAACCTGGTTAAGCCGGTAATTGAAAAATACGTTAAAAAAATAAATGCCGATGGTACCAATACCAGGATAACCAACGGCGTGTTTACCTCCTACAAAGCCACGCAGCCATTACCTGATGTACTGCAGGCTACCAACAGCATATCGCCAATGGCCAATTTTGTTCCGGCAACTATTACGGCATCTTCGTCTACTATCGATTCCCGTTATAAACAATATGTAATTTTTGACGCTTATGACAGTTATGGCAATTTACTGCAGCAGCATAAATTAAACGGTGTTAGCAGCTCCTATATATGGGATTATAAATCAACCATGCCTATAGCCGAGGCCATAAACGCCACACCGGCCAATATAGCCTATACCAGCTTTGAATATGACGGAACTGGTAATTGGACTATCGCTTCAACCGCACGGGATATTACAACAGCAGCCAAAACAGGGAAGGCATCCTATAACCTGGCCAACGGCAACATCACCAAAAGCGGCCTTACCGCGGCCAGCAGTTACGTGGTATCCTATTGGAGCAAAAGCACCACCCCGCTTACCATAACCGGCACCATTAGCGGTTACCCGGTAAATGGCACTACCGCACAGGGGTGGACTTACCATGAGCACCGCGTTACCGGGCTTACCACGGTTACCATATCGGGCACAGGTAATATCGATGAACTGCGGCTTTACCCGGTAAATGCGCAGATGACTACCTACACGTATGAGCCGTTGGTGGGCCTTACCAGCAGCACCGATGCCAAAAACAACACTACTTATTACGAATATGACGGACTGCCGCGTTTGTTAAACATCCGCGACCAGGACGGTAATATCCTTAAAAACTATACTTATAGCTATGTATCCTTTGCCCCCACCTGGACAGATAATACAAACAGGATGTGTGTACTGGGAGCTAACGGAGGCAACACCGGCGAGCAGTTAAGGCAGGAAACCGACACCAACCCTTTGAGTACCACATATAACCAGTCGCGATGGGTGAGCAACGGCACCAACACTACGGCCTGCCCTTTACCGGCGGCTGTGTATGTAAAACAAACGGTAGGCAGCACCAGTGTAAGCAACGGGCTTACCTACAATACCCTGAAGTTTAATACCTATAGCGATGTCAACTGCACTAATTTAATAAACGCGCCGGTAGCGCTCACTGTTAATTACAAGTATGTGACAACGGCAAGCTACGCCGACGGGCGAACACCCAACCCGGTAGCCACAACCACCAATACAACCATCACCATTGCAGCAGGCACCAACCAGGCAACCAGCGGCTCCATTATTATTTCGGGTTGTTTTGGTATTGGCACCAAGCAAATTTGTTATACGCCCAATACGGTGATAACGGTATTGCCGGGCACGGGTTATACACCATGGGTACCGGATATTTGATGTTTGTATAACTGTAACAGAAATACCTATTTAACCTTACCAAACCGAGCAAATGGAATTAATACAAAAGATATATAAAAGCAGCCTGCTGATGGCAGGTTTGCTTTGCATTATACAAGCCGGGCAGGCCCAGACAGCCAGCCCAAACTACATCCGTACGCGGGTACCCCGTACGCCGATTACAACTGTAGCCCAGCTGGACGCCGCCACTACAGACAAGACACAGGTGATGACGACCATGGACTATATTGACGGCCTTGGCCGCCCGCTGCAAACAGTACAAAGGCAGGGATCGCCATTGGGTAATGATATTATCCAGCCCTTTACCTATGATGCCTACAGCCGCGAGGCGCAAAAATATTTGCCTTATGTAAGCACATCTACCAATTATGGCAGTTACCGCACCGATGCGTTTGGCGCCACTACGGGTGTAAAAGCTTTTTATAACCCGGCAAACGGAACGGCAGAAGGCAAGCAGGCCAACGGTATAGTACTGACGCAATACCCTTATACACCCGTAGGTTTCGAGAACTCGCCACTAAATACTGTTGTAGAACAGGGAGCGCCTGGCGCCGCCTGGCAAATTCCGGGCGCGCCGGATGCCGCCAGTAATAACCACACGGCACGCTCAGTACAAACCCTTAACGATCAAACCAGTTTCAGCACAGCAACAACGGGCAATATAGGCAGCCATATGGTTGCCTTGTACCAGGCACCCATTAATGCCAATGGCAGCCGCTCGCTTACGCGTACCGGCAATACAGCAACCTACGATAACGGGCAACTGTTAGTTGTTATCAGCCGTAACGAGAACTGGAAAAATACCGATGGCTGTTTTGGTACTACCGAAGAGTATAAGGATAAAGAAGGCCATGTGCTGCTAAAGCGCACCTACAACATTAAGGCGGGAACCACACCCACGGCCGAAATGCTAAGCACCTATTATGTGTATGATGATATGGGTAACCTGGCTTTTGTACTGCCGCCGGGGGCAAACCCCGATGCCACAGCAGCCATAAGCCAAACCACGATAGATACCAAATGTTATCAATACCGTTATGACGCCCCCGGAAGGCTTTATCAAAAAAAGATACCGGGCAAAGGCTGGGAGTTTGTGATCTATAACGGTTTAGACCAGCCCGTAGCCACCCAGGATTCGGTACAGCGGATGAAGGCTATCCAGGAGTGGACTGTAACCAAATACGACCCTTTGGGGAGGGCGGTGATTACCGGTGTTTACCAGTACGGTACCACGGCAGGTGCCGATAACCATGTTGCCGTACAAACTGCGGCCGATGCGGTAACTACGCTATGGGAAACCCCCGTAAGCACCGGCACGGGCTATACTGCCGCAGCCTGGCCCACTGCATGGACAACTACGCTGAGTGTAAGCTATTATGACATTTATAACAATATCCCCGGGCTACCCAGCCTTTATAACCAGCAAGCCAATGTGCTGTACAGCCCACAAACCACAGGGCTTGCCACGGCAAGCAAGACACTAGTGCTGAACACCACGGCCGACTACCTGTGGAGTGTGCCTTATTACGATAAAGAGGGCAAGCCAATCCGTACGTTCAGTGAGCATTACCTGGGTGGCAGCACCTGGTTAAGCCCGTATAATTATGACGATGTACAAACGGTTTACAATTTTGTAAAACAACCTTTAACAGTTACCCGCCTTCACTATAATAAAAATAGCGGCGGCACTGCCGCGGTACTGATGCTGACCTCGGCCGACAGTTACACCTATGACCATATGGGCCGACGGTTAAAAAGCTCGAATCAGCTGACTGATGGCACAAACACAGCCCAACAGCAGGTAGTGGTTTCGCAGAGCGTTTATAATGAAATAGGGCAGCTGAAGCAAAAAGGACTACACTCGATTAACGGCACCAGCTTTTTGCAAAACGTAAACTATAGATACAATGCCAGAGGTTGGCTTACCAATATCAATAATGGAAGCCTGACCAACGACCCCCTGACCAGTACCGACCTGAACGACCAGTTCGGCATGGATTTAAAGTATGACGATGCGGCAGCGCCTCAGTATAATGGCAACATCGGCAGTGTGAAGACCCTGACCGGGGCATTATCGGGGGCCACCCTACCTGCGCTCACCTATAACTATACTTACGATAAGCTGAACAGGCTAACAGATGCGATATCTACCACATCGGCAGCCAACGACGGTTTTTACAGTGAAAACCTGACTTACGATCCTATGGGCAATATCCAGACGCTGAAACGGTATGACAAGAACGGAGCAGCAGCGCAATTGATAGACAACCTGAATTATATTTACGTAACTGGCAACAAGATTGACCGGATTGATGACGCCGGTACCGCAGCAGGGTTTAACAATGCGGTAAGCCAGGCGGGCGAGTACACTTATGACGGTAACGGCAGCCAGCTTACCGACCTGAACCGTGGGCTTACGCAGGCTTATAATATGCTTAACCTGCCGCAAACGGTGACAAAGTCTGGCATTTCGATAGCGTATATTTATGATGCCACAGGCCGGAAACTCAGGAAACTATCAACGAATAGCGGCATAACCACTGTTACAGAATACATCGCTGGCATCCAGTATCAATATTCTACCGCAACCCCGGTGCTTGACTTTATATCGACAGAGGAAGGCCGGGCACGCAAAAGCGGCTCTGTGTACAAGTACGAGTATGATTTAAAGGATCATTTGGGCAATACAAGGATCACAACAACATGGAACGCGTCGGATGCAACACAGATGACACCGCTGAATTCGCAACGGAGCGATTATTATGCATTTGGGTATGCTATACAAAGTTTACAAGGCACTACGCCAAGTCCGAAAAATCAGTACCTTTATAATCATAAGGAATTACAGGAGGAGACAGGGCTTTACGATTACGGCGCAAGGTTCTATGATCCGGTGATTGGGAGGTGGGGAGTAGTTGATCCATTGGCTGAGAAAGGAAGAAGGTGGTCACCTTATATATATGGGTTTGATGAACCGACGCTCTTTATTGATCCTGACGGGATGTGGTCTATTGTTTCACATTACCGGATGACAAAGAGAGCACTAATTGCGGCAGGTGTCGATAGAAAAACGGCTAAGGAAATCGCGCATTACGCATCCACCGCTGCCGATCATCCTACAAAGCTTATTTTATTGGCGAATCAGATTATGGGGGTATTTGGTGGGACAAATCCTAAGGAGCTGAGCTATAAAAAAGGTGTGGATTATTCAGATAATAAAAATAGTCAAAATTATGAAAAAGAGAATCAAACAATTCACGCTACAAGGGGGACGCTGGGTGAAGAATCAAATGTAACAGCTGCACAAGCTGTAGAAAGAACAGTTAAATCGGCAACGGCAATTTTTGAAAAATTTGCGGGCCAGGATTTAAGTACTTTGTCAGTTGCTGATAAGAAGGCCGTTGGATTAGCATTTCATGGTATAGAAGATGCTGACGCGCATAATGGTGCGACCTGGACAAAAGAACCTGGTAAACAAACGCACAGTAGCATGAATGATTTATTTGGCGATAAGACTAAGGCCAAAGATGATGCCAAAGCAGCTGCTTTGAAGTATTTTAAAACTGAAGAATGATGAAAAGTAGTCGTATTGTTTTAATTTTGAGTCTTTTTCTACAAGGCTGTTGGGTTTGCGAAAAATCTTATAATACTGAAGCTGAAATAAAAAGCAATAAACCTCTTTTTAGAAAAGACAGCTTAAATATGAGCTGTTATTTAAACTTAGATAATGACAAAGATCTCACGATTAATGTATGGTTTGACAAAGACAACCACAGCGAAAAGATCAACGATATGACTATAAAGATAATATCATCAGATTCCGCGGATATTAAACTTGATTATGTAAGGATGTTACCCTTGAGCCAAGGTAACGATGCTCGTTTTAGGGAGGAGTTTAAAAAAGATCGTTTTGAAGATTTACCTGATAAATATCGATTTACAGTGGTTAACAATGAAATCGTTGACTATACATTTGACTTCAAATCAAAGAAAAATATAAAATCCAAGAGTCTAATTATTTCTATTTTAATTATTTTGCCGAATAAGAAAATTTCTATAACAGAAACATTCTATCTACAAAAGAGATGTTATTTTTCGGTACATTAGTACTGTCCAGCCGAGAAAGGGATATTCTCCGGCTACCGCAAGCGCTTTCTCCAGCCCCCAGCTACCGCCAGCGTTTTTCGCTGCCGCAAGGTCCAGCCTTGTGGCCCGCTGATAGGTAAATGCTATGCTAAGTAATAAAAATACAAAATCCCGGGTGCACGTTTCACCCGGGGTTTTGTATTTTTAAACGGAGTAAAGAGCAATACAATAGCATTAAGGGTAACAACAGACATTGTTGATTGTCCTAAAGGCATGGTGTATACTTAGCATGCGGGCGCACAAGCCAGGAGGCTTGCGTCAACGGGGGGCAAACAAAAGGACAAATTAGTCGATCAAAGGGAGGGGTAACACCTGGGGCATCAATGTCGCTTGGCTTTTCACCAACATTAAGTTTCATAGTAAACGTTAATGGTTCAATTAATGTGGGGATTAAAATATCTCGTAAAAATGATGACGACTAAATATAATTCACTTGGTATAGGAATCTTTAAATACAATCAAGCGTTGGCATTTATCTGCTCGTTATTAATCATAGCTATTAATTTCATGCTGGGTTCTTCGTTGTTCTTTTGGACTTTTTTGATAGGAATGTTATTGATAATTAATCTGATTTGGTATTTATTCAGTGATATAAAATGGAATAGTGAATTTTTTGTGATAGAAAAATTTTTAAGGAAGAGTGAAATAGCATCTAGCAGCTTTGTAAAAGTAGACAGGATATTTTTTAATGTATTTGTTATACGTTTTACAACTGGTAAGTTTTATTATGCTGGAGATTTTAAATCACTTGTCGAAAGCCCCGTAGATATAACAAACACGCTCAAGGCGAATTTAAATAAAGAATGATTGCAATTAGCCTGGATAAGACATTGTATGTTTATCCAGGCTATAATTTATATTGAATATTAAGGACTTGATCGTCGTTAAGATAAGGATATACGTCAATGCTAAATTGGTGATTTGTTTTTGTTCTACTTATGATGCCGGATATATGTAGTATTTCAGTTCCTCCAATTGTACTAAATTGAAAGCCGATTGACCTAAACCCTTTAATATTTCCTAGACGAGACTCTGCCTTTCTTATACTTGATACAAGTATATTTTTATTATACTTAATTATAGCGCCGTCATTTAGCATTGGTTTGAGGTCTTGAAAGTTGCCAGACTTAATTAAATCCACCACTTTCTCAACCAAAATCATTTTCTCCGCAACTATTTTTAGCTGCGCTGTTGAGTATGTAAAAGTGCTTTTTATACCGTTTTTAAAAATGAGCACACTCTTTATGTGATCGTACCTTTCTTTGCTCGTTCCTAGCTGATTAAAACATAGATATGCAATATTGGAAGCAGGGAAGTCAGGAATGTCAATAAATGGCTCTACTGTTTCGCTATTGCTTAGCTCAATTTCCAAGTATTGGTCTTTATCACCATTGATTGATTTGGCGATACCAATTGAATATTTGCAATTTCCACCGTAATAAGAGATTACTTCGTCAACCCCTTTGACTTCATTGTTAAACGAGTTGCATGAACATTGGGCAACAACTATTATAAAAAATAAGACAGTATATCGGGTCATCATTATCATTTAACCAAATATATATATTTTTACATTAAAAGTCCTTGCTGCCCCTCGCTACCGCGAGGGCTTTTTGAACGCTACCGCAGGCCTCCCGGCCTGTGGTACACATGCAAGGAGGGTGCTTGTTGGATAATGTGCTGTTGTAAAATAAACAGAGCCTGGCGGAGATGCCGGGCTTTGTTATTTAATGGGCGTAAGCTTTCCGGTCTTTTTTTGTATAGTCGCAGCTCGCGGTCAAGTAGGCAAGGGCGTTTCAGCCCAAGCCTCTCGCAGAACCGTACGTGAAGCTCCCTCGCTGATAGGTATACGCTATGCAAAGCCAACTTCAAATCGCAAGCTGGCCTCCAGCTACCGCAAGCGTTGTTGCTGCCGCAACGTCCAGCCTTGTGGCCCGCTGATAGGTAAACGCCATGCAAAGTAATGCATGTGCAACACCCGGATGTTTTAATTTCATCCGGGTGTTTTTGTATACCCGCAGCTCGCGTAAAGGATAGAAACGGATACCGGCCTGTGGCTAATGCCTCTTGTAGTATGAGTGGATAGCCTGGCGCCCCGATTTTATCGGGGCGTACGCCATGATATTAAGTCAAAAGCCAAGCCCCGTGCTGAACACCCACGACCTATCCCGACCACGGCCGACAGTTACACCTATGACCATATGGGCCGACGGTTAAAAAGCTCGAATCAGCTGACTGATGGCACAAACACAGCCCAGCAGCAGGTAGTGGTTTCGCAGAGCGTTTATAATGAAATAGGGCAGCTGAAGCAAAAAGGACTACACTCGATTAACGGCACCAGCTTTTTGCAAAACGTAAACTATAGATACAATGCCAGAGGTTGGCTTACCAATATCAATAATGGAAGCCTGACCAACGACCCCCTGACCAGTACCGACCTGAACGACCAGTTCGGCATGGATTTAAAGTATG